>CAISWF010000001.1 GCA_903889135.1 Candidatus Omnitrophota bacterium
CATAGAGGTCAAATGCGGGCTGGAACGCTCGCAGGCGCTGAACCGTTTCCTTGCGCGCAGGATATTAGTAAATAAAATAGAAACGATCAAGCTCGGAAGGGCCTCGGAGGAAAGGAGGACGATAGAAAAGATAAGGAGGCAGAAGCGCAAGAGGTCGAAGCGGGCGAAGGAGAAGATGCTCGCCGCAAAGAAGATGCACGCGGAGAAGAAGGTTTTCCGCAGAAAACCGGAGGGAGATTATGAATAAAAAGGTTTTAATAATGCTGGTCTTTATCGCGGCATTCGCCTTTATACTGCCGCAGGCCGGCGCGATATCGTGGAAGAACAACCTCGATGACGCGCTGAAGGCCGCCAAGAGCCAGGGCAAACCGGTCATGATAGATATTTATACGGACTGGTGCGGCTGGTGCAAGAAACTCGACAGCGACACGTATTCCGACCCGAAGGTAAACGCCGCGTCCGAGAAATTCATCTGTGTCAAGGTAAACGCGGAAAAGGAACCGGCTATCGCCAGCAAATACGGCGTTTCGGGATACCCGACGATAATATTCCTGGACAGCAACGGCAGTGTCCTGCAGAAGAACCCCGGATTCCTTCCTCCGGCCCCGTTCCTGGAGAACATGAACAAGATACTCTCGACGATGCCTAAGCCCACCGCAAAAATTGACGACAAACCTCCCGTGGAAGCGGGAGGTTTTGCCGTCATAGACGACCGGGCCGGCAAGAAAGGCAAGGACGGCAAGCTCCTGCCGGCTAAGACGGTCGGGCAGGAATTCGTCTACAACGGTTATATAGAATCCGGCAAAGGCGGCCTGACGGCCCAGATAAACTACAAGGGAGTGACCTATTTCGTAAAAAAAGGGGACAATTTCGCGCAGTTCCAGGTACTCTCGGTCGACAAGGAAAAAGCTGTCCTCTCTTCGGATAAGGGCGAGATAACCCTTGAATACAAGAAACCGTACGATAAGATAGGCTTCATGAATGAGATATCCAATGCGATAACGCAGCCTGCCGAGACAAGGTCGGCGGTTGACAGGGTCGAAATAGAGGAGTCTTTCCCGGCGTTTGCCGCAGGCAAGATGAGGGGGACGATATTAGCCGCAACCTTCGCCATCATACTTATTTTTTATATTTATTACGCCCTCTGCCTGCAGTTAATCGCCGGAAAGACAAAGACCATGAACGGTTGGATGGCGTGGGTGCCGGTCCTGAACATTTTCCTCGTACTTAATATAGCCTGGGTAAAATACAGGCTTCTCATCGTCCCGGTCATTACGTTTTTTGCGCTTATCCTCATAGCGCCTTTCGCCGCGGCGTTCAATCCCATCGCAGGGCTGGTATTCGCCGCCGCCATATTCCTGAATTCGGTATATTTTATCCTGTTGATGGCGTACGTGTGGTATAAGGTCGCTGTCGCGCGCGGAAGATCACGGGCGTTGGCGGTCGTCCTTTCTGTCCTGATGTTCATCTCGCCGCTGAACATCGTCGCGTTAGGGTACCTGGCCTTTTCCAAATAACAATTTCGGAGAGACGATGTTCTGGAAAAGATTTTTTATCGTAATAGGGATACTGGTGATCCTGGCGTTCGTCGCCCAGCTCCTGGCCGCTCCATATGTCAAGGGCCTGGTCATCAAAGGCCTAAAGGATTCGCTTGGCGTGGACGTGACGATAGGCGATTGCGCGGTGAGCGTCCTTAAAAGGAAAGTTATCCTCGACGATGTGACCGTCCTGAACCCGGACAGGAAGGACGATTACCTCTTAAAGGCGAAAGAAATAAGCGTGGATTTTTACCTGCTGCCCAGCCTGTTCAATAAGTACATCCTGAATAATATCACGATGACCGGCCCGGAGGTGATACTTTACCTTGATGAGGCAGGGAAGTTAAAAGTACCGCAGTTTAAAAAGGGCGATGGCGCGAAGAAGGGCGGTGAGCTGCTCTTTAAAAGGTTCGCGATAGAGAACGGGAATTTCAAGTTCATAGACCAGCGGGTTTCCAAGCCGGCCACGATAACGCAATTTACCTCGATCAACTGCGAGGTCGTCAATTCCGTATCCCTCTCCGACGGCACGATAATAACGAGCGTTAACGCGAAGGGCGATATAGAGGGCCAGGGAAAGTTCTCCGTTGACGGCAAAGGCAAGTTCATCGAGAAACCCATAAGTTTTGACGGGAACATAAAGATAGAAAACCTCCCGATACCGAAATTCTCGGTCTATTACGGGGCCTTCCTTCCGGTGAAGGTCAATAAGGGCAACCTCTTCATCGATACTAAAGCGGGCTGCGACAAGGGAAACCTCGACGTCAAAAGCGAGGTCAGCATCAAAGACCTGGACCTCGAGCCGATAGGCGACCCTAACCAGACGGTCCTCTTCGAGCTAAAGACCGCCGATGTCATAAGTTTCCTTAAAGACGAGAATAATACCGTAAAATTCAGTTTTGAGATAAGCGGCGACCTGGGCAAGCCCGACTTCAAATGGGGCGCGGAGATGTCGAAGGCCTTGCGTGGCGCGGTGCTCAAGTCCTTTACCGACGGCGTTATACGCCTTCTCAAGACCCCGGGAAAGGCCGAGGAAGTGATCAACAATATGATAGGCGGTGACACGGGGGATGCGGCCAAGAAATTAGGCAAGAAAATAAACAAAGAACTCGAAAAGATTATGGGAAAATAGGGTTGACTTGCCCTTTCTAAAATTATATAATATCGAAACCTTCTCGAGAAATCCGTAATCTATGCCGAGGTAGCTCAGATGGTAGAGCGCGGGACTGAAAATCCCGGCGTGAGCGGTTCAATTCCGCTCCTCGGCACCATTTCACCATATAAATAAAAGGAGGGAGCAGCCATGGCAGTTAAAAAGGCCGGGACAAAGAAGATCGCTTTTAAGTTGATCGCCCCTTATGCCAACAGTGTCAGCGTTGCGGGAGATTTCAATAATTGGGATGTCAACGCCAACCCGATGAAGAAAGATTGGAAGGATGACTGGACAGCCGGCATGAGCCTCAAGCCGGGCCGTTACGAATACAAGTTTTACGTCGACGGTTCATGGCAGAACGACCCAAGCTGCGACGCCTGCGTCCCCAACCAATACGGCAGCACAAATTGCGTGATCGAGGTTAAGTAGTACACCAGGATTTAATTTTTGTGATTTCTCTTCCTATTAGGAAGGGGGTTCTGTAAAGGGGGAAACGTTGTTTCCCCCTTTACAGCAAATTTGCCCGGTTTTTAGGGCGAGACAAATTTGTTGCTGGCGTAGCTCAGTTGGTAGAGCAGCGGTTTCGTAAATCGCGGGTCGGAGGTTCAATTCCTCTCGCCAGCTCCATTCTTAAACCCCGGAACTTTATTTGGCGAGATTCAGGGAAGTCCTAAGCGAACGTAATTTTTTCCTCCTCTGGGTGGGCCAGATAATCTCGCAGTTCGGAGACCGGCTCAACCAGATGGCTCTGATAGCCATAGTTTATGTCAGGGCTCCGGGCTCCCCGTTCGAGCTCGCGAAATTCTTCTCATTCACGATCATACCATCCTTTTTCGTCAGCCCGATAGCCGGCGCGTTCATAGACAGGTGGGACCGGAAGAGGACAATGATCGTATGCGACATCCTGCGCGGCCTGATAGTATTCGCGATACCTCTGCTGTTCCTGAACCTTACGCCCACATTTCCGATATATACGGCGGTATTCCTCATTTTCGCGGTAAGCTGTTTTTTCCTTCCGGCGAGGCTTGCGATAATCCCGGACCTCGTCTCGAAAGATAAGCTCCTTGTCGCGAACTCGCTTTTTACCGTCACGGCTATGATAGGCGCGATATTCTGGTTTGTCATCGGCGGGCTTTTGGTGGAATTTCTGAAGGTGAAAGGCGGGCTGTATCTTAACGCTTTCGTCTATCTTATGTCGGCACTCGCGATCGTCTTTATTACCGGACACCACAGGCGGCGTCAGAAGCAGGCCGAGGGTTCGGTCGATATAGAAGAGGTAATAAAGACATCGCTTATCAGGGAGATAAAGGACGGGGTCAGGTATTTAGCCGCCAACGCCGAGGCGAGATTCGCTTTCCGAATGCTTTTCGTCCTCATGGCCGGCGCCGGTGCCGCATACGCGGTGGTCATAGTATTTATCCAGGACGCCATGGGTTCGATGACGCGCGACTTGAGCTTTCTCGGGTTATTCCTCGGCGCGGGATTTTTTATCGGCTCGCTCCTCTACGGCAGAATGGGCCACCGTTTCTCGAAAGCGAAATCCATATTTGCCTGTCTCATATTATGCGGCATATCGATGTGCGCGTTTACGGCCGTCCTGAAGGGGACCAGGTCGTTTTTAGGGGCGTCGGTCGTGGCAATGATATTAGGCATTGCCATGGCGCCGATCGGAATATCGACCAATACGCTGATACACGAGATGGTCGATGAGAAGATGCGCGGAAGGATATTCAGTTCGCTCGGCATCGCGATGAACCTCGCGTTCCTCATATTCATGCTCGGCGCCGCGAAACTCGCCGAACACATCGACAGCGGCTGGATACTTTACGGTGTGAGCGTTTTTTATGTGGTCGCCGGGATCCTCGGATTCGTAGATTCGCATATCTGCAAGGAGAAATGCGCCAATGGCTGATTATGACGTCATAATTATAGGCGGAGGGCCTGCCGGCCTGACCGCCGGAATATACGCTTCGCGAGCGAGGCTGAAGACGCTCCTGTTGGAAAGGATGATGCCGGGCGGGCAGATATTGACCTCGCCGCTTCTTGAGAATTATCCGGGCTTTCCGGAAGGCGTCCCGGGCATACAGATAATAGAAGAGATCGTGAAACAGGGCGAGCGTTTCGGGCTCACGGCGAAGATAGAACCGGTTATTTCCATAGAGGATAAAGGCAAGGGCGCGAAGACAGCCAGGACTGACAAGGATACGCATAAAGCGGCGGCAGTGATATTCGCGATGGGCGCGAGCTACGCCAAACTTGCGGTACCGGGCGAGGGCAAACTTGGCGGCCGAGGCGTCTCTTATTGCGCGACGTGCGACGGACCGTTGTTCAAGAATAAGGATGTTGTCGTCGTAGGGGGAGGGGATACTGCGATAGAAGAGGCGCTCTTCCTGGCGAAATTCTGCGCGAAAGTCAGCGTCGTGCACAGGAGGAGTGAGCTGCGGGCGGCAAAGATATTACAGGAGCGCGCGTTCGCGAACAATAAGATAAATTTCGTATGGGATTCGGTCGTGGCTGAAATATCAGGCGACCAGAGGGTCGAGGGGGTGAAGGTCAGGAACGCGAAGACCGGCGAGGAGAGGGCCATAGCGTCGCACGGCGTATTTATCGCGGTCGGTTTCAAGCCCCATACCGAACTCGCAAAAGGGCTTGTCGAGATGGATGAGAAGGGGTATATTATAACCAAGGACGACATGTCCACCTCGCGCGAAGGGTTTTTCGCGGCCGGCGATTGCCGGAAAAAACTCCTTTATCAATTCGTAACGGCCTGCGGTGACGGCGCCACCGCCGCCTTCGCCGCGCAGAAATATATCGAACAATTACAGTGACAGCACTTAATTCGTAAAAGGAGGGTAAAATGAAGAGATTGCTCGCGGTAGTATTGGCAGCGCTGTTCATTTCCGGAGCATGTTTCGGGGCAAGCCCGGAGAAGAAAGCAAAGATCGCCGCCAATAATTGGCTCGAACTCGTAGACGGGAAAAATTACGCCAAGAGCTACGATGATGCCGCCTCGTTCTTCAAAGTGGTGGTAAAAAAAGACGACTGGATCAATACGCTGACCGGCTTGAGGAGCACGCTCAGGGGCGTGGTGTCCAGGCAGCTCATAAGCGAGAAATATGAAGAGAAGATGCCCGGCGCGCCTGACGGGGAATATGTGATCATTAAATATAAGACGAAGTTCGAGAAGAAAGAAGCTGCGGAAGAAGTGGTCGTCCCGATGCTCGATACGGACGGCAAGTGGCGCGTCTCGGGATATTACGTTAAATAGGACCTGATAATAAGGAGGGACAACATGGCTGAGGGCGTACTGCAATTGAAGGATGATAATTTTGAGAAGGAGATAGTGCAGGCGAAAGGCGTGGCGCTCGTGGATTTCTGGGCGTCGTGGTGCATGCCCTGCAAGATGATAGCGCCGTCGGTCGAGGCGATAGCCAAGGATTACGCCGGAAAGGTGAAAGTCGGCAAGGTCGAGGTGGATGAGGCGGGCGAGACGGCCTCGCGTTTCAACGTCATGAATATCCCCACCCTGATAATCTTCAAGGATGGCAAAGAAGCCGGCCGCATCGTAGGAGTAGCTCCCAAGGAAGAGATCGCCAGAAAATTGGACGCGCTCCTTAAATGAACCCCAAGACTACCGGGGTAAATTTCGCGGTCTTTTGCTCGGGACAAGGGACGAACCTGCAGGCGATGATCGATGCCGCGAAGAAGAAGCGCATCAGCGCGAAACTCGCGCTCGTCGTCTGCGATAATCCCGGGGCGCATGCCATAGAGCGCGCCAGGCGGGCCGGCATACCGGTCGCCGTATTCGACCCGGAAGATTTCGCCTCGAAAAAAGAGCTTGAGGCCGCGGTCATTGGGGAACTTAACAGGGGAAAGATAAGGCTTATCGCGCTCGCGGGCTACATGCGCATATTAAGCGATGATTTCGTAAGGAGATACAAAAACAGGATATTGAACATCCACCCGGCGCTCCTGCCTTCATTTAAAGGTGGACAAGCGATAAAAGATGCGATAAAATATGGCGTCAAAGTCACGGGAGCGACCGTTCACTTCGTGTCCGAAGAGGTCGACGCGGGACCGATAGTACTGCAGGCGGTGTGCCCCGTAAAAAATAACGATAGCGAAAAAACGCTTCTAGCTCGTGTCCACAAACTGGAACACAAGATCTACCCCGAAGCGATCGAGTTGTTCGCGAGGGGGAAGCTGAAGGCAGCAGGCAGGAGAGTAATAGTAAAGTAGATGTCGATAAAGTTTGGCACATCCGGTTGGCGTGCCGTAATGGCCGACGGATTCACGTTCTCGAACGTAAGAAAAGCAGCGCAGGCGATAGCAGGCTACGTAAAGGCGCACCACTCCTCGAATAGGACCCCGCCCGTCGTAATAATCGGCCACGATACCCGCTTCAATTCAAGGGAATTTGCCCTCGCCGCGGCCAGGGTTCTTTGCGCGAACGGGGTAAGGGTCCTATTGACCGGACGCGACGCGCCTACACCGGTGATCTCATTCCAGGTGGTTCGCAAGCAAGCTGACGGCGCCATAAATATCACCGCGAGCCACAATCCGCCCGAATATAACGGCCTTAAATTTTCACCGTCGCATGGCGGACCGGCCGAACCGGAAGTCACTAAAGAGATAGAGAAGCGCGCCGCCGGGATAAAAGGCGAAGTCGAAGAGCCGCTCAAATGCCGGATAGAAGAATTTGACCCGCGCCGCGAGTATTTCGCGCGGATAAAAGAGTTAGTCAACCTTCCCGCGATAAAGAAAGCGCGGCTGAAGGTGGTGGTGGACGTGATGCACGGCACCGGACGCGGCTATCTCGACCGTATATTAAAAGAGAACGGCTGCAACGTAATATTATTGAACGATAATCTCGACCCGTTGTTCGGCGGACATCCGCCGGAGCCGGCGAAAGAAAATATAGAGAAGATGCTCCGCGAGGTAAAAAGGCACAGAGCCGACCTCGGCCTCGGGCTCGACGGCGACGCGGACAGGTTCGGCATAGTGGATGAGAACGGCAGGTTTTACACGCCGGACGAGGTAATATCGTTATTATTTAAACATTTGATCGAGACGCGCACGCGCCTTCCGAAGGTAGCGCGCACCCATTCGACCACTACGCTTATCGACAGGATAGCGGCCAGGTACGGTATCGAGGTCGTCGAGACTCCGATAGGATTTAAGTATATCGGCGAGGTGTTGATGACCGGCGAATGCATCATAGGCGGCGAGGAGTCGGGCGGGTTGTCGATAGCTAACCATGTCCCGGAGAAAGACGGCATACTTGCGTGCCTGCTGGTCGCCGAGATGGTGGCGGTCAGGGGCAAGAAGCTCAGCGCAATATTAAATGAGATATACCGCGAATTCGGGAGGTCGTATCCCGGAAAACTTAACGTCAGGCTCACCGATGACCAAAAGGCGAGGCTCCTGTATGTGCTCAAGAGCCGTCCGCCGAAGGATATTGCCGGCTCTAAAGTCGTTAAACTGGATACGACGGATGGTTATAAGTTCACTTTGGCCGACTCGGGTTGGGTCCTGATCCGCCCGTCAGGCACGGAACCGCTCATAAGGTTCCATTTCGAGGCGATGACCGCCGCAAAACAGAAGAAGTTGATAAAATATTGCGAGGATTTGATACACGCGATCAAAACACAGGTAAACGAGGTCCATCCTCCGGAAGAGGATTAGCCTCAGCGAAGTCCCGCACGTGATGCGGGATTGAGCGCGGGGCTAGTTCAAAGGTTGACATACTCCGCCGGATGTCATAAACTATAGGACATGGTAAAGATGAAAAAAGTGACGATTTCAAAAGTAAAAGCCCGCGAGATACTCGATTCCCGCGGCAACCCCACGGTTGAAGTAGACGTTATATTGAGCGACGGCACATTAGGCCGCGCCGCCGTCCCATCAGGCGCGTCCACCGGCGAACATGAAGCTCTCGAGTTGCGCGATGGAGACAAGGCGCGTTACGGCGGAAAAGGCACGCTCAAAGCGGTAGCCAACGTAGACGATATTATAGGCCCGAAGGTCAAGGGCATGGACCCGTTCAAGCAGAAAGAGCTCGATAAGTTCATGATAGAGCTCGACGGCACCCCGACGAAATCAAGATTGGGCGCGAACGCGATACTGGGCGTCTCTTTAGCGGCGGCAAGGGCCGCGGCGAACTCAAAGGGCCTTCCGTTATACAGGTATTTAGGCGGTACTAAAGCCGTGACACTGCCTGTACCATTGATGAATATAATCAACGGCGGCCTCCACGCTGACAACAGCCTCGACCTCCAGGAATTCATGATCGCCCCGATAGGCGCGCCGAATTTCCATGAAGCCCTGAGGATGGGCGCCGAGACGTTCCACGCGTTAAAGTCGATCCTTAAGAAACGCGGCGACAGCACAGCCGTCGGAGATGAGGGAGGTTTCGCGCCGAACCTCAAGGCCAACGAGGAAGCGCTAGAGTTAATAGTCCAGGCGATAACTGCCGCGGGATATAAGCCCGGTACGGATATCTCGATAGCCCTCGACCCCGCATCGTCCTCATTCTATAAGAACGGAAAGTATGTTTTCAAGACCGAAGGCTCGAAGTCCGCTGACGACATGATCAATATGTATGCCGGGTGGATAAACAAATATCCCATCGTATCGATCGAAGACGGCCTCGCTGAGAATGACTGGGCCGGCTGGAAGAAGATGACGAAGGCGCTTGGCGGCAAGATCCAGCTCATAGGGGACGACCTCTTCGTCACGAACGTAAAATTCCTCAGGAAAGGCATCGAAGAGGGCTGCGCCAATTCGATACTTATCAAAGTGAACCAGATCGGCTCGCTTACCGAAACGCTTGATACGATATCCCTTGCTTTGAAGAACGGCTATACCGCGGTGATCTCGCACCGTTCGGGTGAGACCGAGGACACGACGATAGCCGACCTGGCCGTTGCCACAAATGTCGGCCAGATAAAGACCGGATCGCTCTGCAGGAGCGAAAGGATCGCCAAGTACAACCAGCTCCTTCGAATCGAAGAGGAGCTCGGCAAAAAGGCGGTCTACGGGGGACGCACTTGGAGAAAAAGAGGCTAGGCTGGAAGATAGGCATCGCGGCGGCGGTATTGTTCGTGATATTCCTGCCGGGCATATCGAGATACACGCAGCTTAAGGCGCGCCAGGCAAGATTGGACAGCGGAATAGGGAAACTGAGGGTTGGGGAAGTGGACCTGCGAAAAGAGCAGGACAAGCTTCAGAACGATCCCACTTACATAGAGAAGGTAGCACGGGACAAACTGCAGGTCGCCAATAAGGGCGAAACAATAGTAAGGACGAAGAAGAAGGATGGAAAGTAACGACAACAACGGGCAGAAGCCGGTAGTTCCTACCGCAACAGCCACCCAGGAAGTAAAGATCGACGATGTAGTTGATGCCGAGGTCATAAAGATAGCCGAGTTCGGCGCCTTTGTGAAATTCGGCAACAGGAAGGGCCTGATCCATATTTCGCAGGTCTCCGACTCCTATGTAAAGAAAGTCGAGGACCACCTTAAGGTGGGTGACAAGGTCAAGGCGAAGGTAATAAAGGTTTCGCCGGACGGCAAAATAGACCTCACTTTAAAGAGCGGCAAGGAACAGGCGCCCCGCCAGTCAAGAGGCCAGCTCCCCTCAGGCGGGCGTCCGCAGAGAGACCAGGGAAGGCGCGGAGGCCGCCCCGATTCGGGCTTTCGCGAGAACATGTCCTCTTCCCCGGGAGGAAAGTCCTTCAAGGCCTCGCCTTTTGAGGATAAACTGAAGAATTTCCTCGTGGATAGCGGCGAGCTCCAGACCGACATCAAAAAACACGTCGAAGAGAAACAAGGCCGGTAATTTCCGCCTGATTTAGCCCTTGCTATTATATGGGGGGCTTGCTATACTTTAGTCACTATCGCGGGGTGGAGCAGCCTGGTAGCTCGCAAGGCTCATAACCTTGAGGTCAGAGGTTCAAATCCTCTCCCCGCTACCAAATATATAAAGGCGTTAACTTTACGTTAGCGCCTTTTTTATTTATAGTTACGACAAAAGCTACGACAGGAGGAGTTTTTGATGGTTGGTTTAATTTGCTTATATTGTGCAGATTTATACAAGCATGACAAAGGAGAATTTGGCGAAGCGTTCAGAGTTGTTAACGATATAAGACAACGGACACTTGTTGTATTGAATAGTAAGTGATATAATCCAACTATGGGCCAAAAATCTAAGCTGAAATTTGATGAGGTTGGCTATTGGTCCGAAATAAAGCTTGATATCATCGATGCCTATGCACAAGCGTATTCAAAAATTATATCATGCCAGACTAGGCCACCCTTAGACCATATTTATATAGATGCCTTTGCTGGTCCGGGGATGCACAAGTCTAAAACTACTGGTAGCATGATCCCGGGAAGCCCGCAAAAGGCCCTTTCAGTTAGACCGCCTTTTAAGAAATATTATTTCATCGATCTCGACTCAACTAAAGCTGATTATCTACGTAAACAATTTAATGACAACCCTGCTGTGACTGTTTTCACGGGCGATTCCAATGTAGTTTTATTAATAGATGTATTTCCC
>CAISWF010000002.1 GCA_903889135.1 Candidatus Omnitrophota bacterium
CGGGCTCGTCCCGTAAGCCGGACGTCGCCCTGAACCACGCGTCTGCCTCATAAGCGGCCTTGTGCAGAATGACGCTTGTCTTTGCGGCGTATTTTTCCGCCTCGTCAAGCCGCGCCTTGTACTCTTCCTCAGGATGGATGTTCGGGTTGTAAAAAAATAATTCCAGGTCAAACTTACCCTTCAGGGCCGTTATCGGATAAGTAGAGCACGGGGCGCAGCAGACATGGAGCAGTAACCTAGGCTTTATACCCACAAAATTATTTTATCACAGATCGGGCAATAATGCCAACCGACTTTTCATAGGCGGCGAACGAGGTCAGGTAGTCCGCGATCGCCGAGGCATGGCCCTGCCTGGCCGAGACGACCGAGTTCTCGGCGTCTGTCACCTCTATTATAGAGCCGAGGCCTTCCTCGTACCTTGCGTTGGCTATATCGATGTACTCTTTAGATTGCTGGAGGAGTTTTGCCGTCGCGGTGATCCGCTCCTTCGATTCCCCGAGAGAAAGCACCGCGCTCTGGACCTCGAGGGCTATGTTCAATGTCTCGTCCTGGATCCCGAGCTGGGCTAACTTAAGGTTCGCCTGCGCGGCCTCTACTTCGGACTTTGCCTTGAAACCGTCGAACCACGGCCAGCTGATCTGGGGCCCTGCGTTCCAGCTATGGACGTTTCCGACGCCGGGCGTCGATGTATCGCTGACCTGGTGGCTGCCCCCGACCGAGATGACCGGCCAGTTCCCCTTCTTTTTAGCCGCAAGGTCGGCCTGTGCCGCCCGCGCCCTGGCTTGGAGCTTCGAGAGCTCGACCCGGTTTGACGCCGCTGACTTAAGCGCTTCCTCGAGGTTTATCTCATCGGGTTTGAAATCGCCGATCTCGACCACCTTGTATGCCGTCCCGCCCGCATTCCCCATTATATTATTCAGCGTCACCTTGGCCATCTCGTAATTCTTCTTTGCGGTCACGAGATCGAGGTTAGCGTTAGCTACATTGACCTCGTCCTTTGTAACGTCATAGGCCTGCCGGTATCCTACCTCAAAGAATCCCTTTGTGCGTTCGAGGTGGACTTTTATCATCTCAAAATTATCTTTCGACGCCTCAAGCAGGAGCTGCGCGCGCATCGCGTCGAAATACCCCTTCTCGGCGTTAAGTATCGTGTTCTCCTGCGTCTCGATGAATTCATACTGCGAGGCCGAGAGCGTCTCGTTGGCAAACTTTATCCTGTTCAATGTCTGCCCGAAGTCCCAGATAAGCTGGCTTACAGCGGTGTTCTCCGACAAGACCTCGTATCTCTTATCTACGGCAGGGAACGCGTTTGCCACGTTGCTCGAGATCGCGAAAGAGCCGAAGGCGACCTTCGAGGTATCATAATGCAAGTAGCTGGCTGTAGTGGAGAGGTGAGGCAGGTAAGCGGACTTCGCCGAGCCGACCCCGGCTTTATTAAGGTCGACAGTGCTGACGGCTTCCTGCAGCTTGGGGCTGTTCGCGAGCGCGGCCTTGACGCAATCGTCGAGGGTAAGCGTCTCTGCCCCCGGGACAACCGCCTCCGCGGGATATGCGCTGCTTGCCGCCATGAACGCGAGCAGGACCGGGAATATGAGTACGTTCCTTATATATGTCATCACATCGTCCTCTTGAACGTCAAAGTCGCTAAAAATAGCATGAACGTTATAAATGCTACGAAGAACATGAGATCACCCCGGATCGCCGTGAAACCGGAACCTTTAAGTATAAGTTCCTTAAAGGCGTGGACCGCGTATGCCTCTGGATTGACCTTGGCAAAGGCTCTTAACCAGTTGGGCAGGCTCTCTATAGGATAGACCGCGCCGCTCGGGAAATAGAATATGACGTTCAGGAAGCCTACCAGCACGCCGACTATCCTCGGATGGTCCGCCCGTCCCAGGACCGTGAATATCATACTTAACAACCCTAAGGCTGTAAGTACCATTGTTAACAAAAGAAGTAGGAGGGTGCCTATGCCTCCCGCAAGCTTTATTCCGGTTATCATAAGTCCGCCTATCATGACAATTATAGACATGATCGTCGTAATAAGCACTCCGCTCATTATCGTGCCGGCGACGAGGTCGAACCGGGTAAGCGGCGTAGAAAGGTAGCTCTCGTGTATGCCGAGGAACTTATCCATGACGAGGCTGAATGCCCCGGTGAACGTCGTCCCCATGAATATCGCCATTACTATTATGCCCGGGACCAGCGAGGCGTCGTAGTCTATCTTCTTATAGAGCTCTATCGAGCGCAATTGGGGAGTCGACCTGTTGGGGCGGATCGCCAAGTAATCGGATTTGAGATAAGCCATCGCCCTCGAGACCACGCCCGAGATGCTTGCGGCGGATATCGAATCGGTATTATCCAGCAGCAGCCCGACCTGCGGATCCACATTTTTGACGACATTTTTGCTGAAATCCGGCGGTATTATTATGACTCCTTTATAGAAACCGTCCCTTACCATGTCGACCGCCTTCTTCTGGTCGTTCTCCCTCGTTATCTCGAGAGTGCGCGGGCCGTCCTCGAGCGCCTGCAGTAATTCGACCACGCGCCTGGAGTAAGGGCCGCTATCCTGGTTTAC
>CAISWF010000003.1 GCA_903889135.1 Candidatus Omnitrophota bacterium
ATGGCCACGGGTTTATCCTTGCCGACAACCGTAGCGCTGTATAACATGTACATTTTCAGGGTCTGGCTGTAACGCTGGCTAAGCCCGAAACCTTCCTTTAGCGCCTGCTGGACCTCGGGGCGGCCTAAATGGTTTTCCAGTTTCTGCAGGTCTTCTCTTTTTACTTCAGAATCGCCGAGCACGGTCCCGTCCGGCGCGATTATAGTCACCCTGAGCCCGAGCTCCGCGCCTATCCTGTCGGCAAGGTCAGCGGCTTCCGGGGCAGCAGGCTTCCTGCTGAATTCGTTCTCCAGGAAGTCTTTGCTTAACAGGAGTTCCTTTTTCAGGTGGTCTTCGATATCGTTCCTGAGAAAAGATTTCAGGTGGGAATTAAGGTATGCGTAGGATGCCGCAAGTATAAAAAGCGAGAGAAGGCAAAAGACCGCCGTCAATTTCCACTGGAGTTTAATCCTCATCGTCTTCCCTGCATCTGTAGCCCAGCCCCCTCACGGTCTCCAGCAGTTCCCCCGCCTTGCCCAATTTTTCCCTTAATCTCTTTATGTGGGTGTCGATCGTGCGCGTATCGACATCGGCGGCAATGTCCCAGACGTCGGTCAACAGCTGTTCGCGCGACTGGACGCGGCCCTGCCTCTCGACCAATGTCGCGAGCAATTTGAACTCCATCGGCGTGAGCTCCACATCCTTGCGGTTAGCGGTAACCTTATGTTTCGCGATATCTATGGTAAGGTTCGCGGCCTTGAGGATGTTTTTCTTTGTCTCAGGGACTTTCCCCCGTCTCAATATCGCTTTCACCCTCAGGACAAGCTCCCGCGGGCTGAACGGCTTTACGATATAATCATCGGCGCCTAATTCCAGGCCAACCACCCTGTCGACCTCTTCGCCTTTCGCCGTGACCATGATGACAGGGATATTTTTAAGCTTGGGGTCCTGTTTTACGGAGCGGCAAACTTCGAAACCGTCTATTTTGGGAAGCATTATGTCGAGTATGATAAGATCGGTGTGGTATTTTTTGAGATGTTCGAGGGCCTCTTCCCCGCTCGGGACAGCGAAGGCGTCATAACCCTCTTTCTCCAGGTTGAACTTTATGAGCCTGGAGATATTCTTGTCGTCTTCTACTATGAGGATCTCTTCTTTTTGCATTTTTTCATGACCCGTAAAATGTCCGGGAGTTTCCCGGCTATCCCGCACGGCAGGGCCTTCTTAAGCTCCGAATGCGACGAGGAGCCGCCCAGGACCGCTACCACCCTCACGCCCGCGTTATGCCCGGCGTGGACGTCGACCGTCATGTCCCCTACGTAAAGCGCCTCGCTCTTCTTGATGCCCAGTTTCTTCAATATCTTCGGTATCAGGAAGGGCTTCGGCTTTATCTCGCTTTTATCTTTCGCGCACGCGATAGCGTCGAAATATTTGGCCAGATCGAGATGTTTTAACAGGATCATGCTGAACTTCGGAGGCCTGTTGCTGGCCACCGCGAGCTTGTAGCCTTTTTTCTTCAGGCCGCTCAGCAACCGTTTCGCCCCGGGTATGACCTTCGAATACCTCAAAAGCGCTTTCCCGTGATGCGCGCGATAGAGCCTTAACCCTTCCGCGACATCTTTCTTCTCGACGAAATATTCTATGAAACTCTTGTCGCCGTGGCCGACTGCCCTGCGCGCGACATCTATCTTCGCCTTCGGGTAACCGAGTTTCGCGAGAGTATAATTCAAACTCTTATCTATGGCGGTATACGCGTCGACGATCGTGCCGTCTATGTCGAAAATTATCAGCTTAAACATCTATTTCAAATATTTTCTGTTTTGACGTATGCCCGGTCAAAAGCGTTATGCGGGATTTCGCGATATCAAAATATCCGGCGAGGGCTTTAATGACCGCCTCGTTCGCTTTCCCGTCGGTAGGTTTCGCCTTCACCCATACCGCGTAATTACTACCATCAATTTTTTCGATCTTCTCCCGGCTGGAGCCGGCCTTGACCTTTACCGATATTTTCATCTATCTTTCAGAGCCCGCGCAGGGGAAATGTCAGGTCCTTCTTGCCTTTCAGGCCTTTAAGCGTCACGTGGAGCAGCAGCGACCCGGGCTTTCCCGATATTTGGAAAGTGCCTTCCGTGAAATCGAAGTTTTTCAGGTCCTCGATGGCAGCCAACGGCTGCTTCGCGTTCTCCGCGAGCCTTTTAAGGAACGCCTCGTCGCTGATGGCGATCTTACCGGCGTTGCCCGGGACGGTGGAAAGATCGGCATCGATCTCCGTCTCGCCTGCCGGCGTCTTACGTATCTCTATATTCCCGCTGACCTCGGTATTCAGTTTCCAATCGGCCGTATCCAGTGTCAGGTTAAAATTCAATACCGTAATGGACTTCGCCATAAAACCCTGCCCCGGCCTGAATACCGGGTAATCGATGGCGTCTTTGAGTTTTTTATCCCAGGTTTGGAGTTTCTTGTTCCAGGAATTGACATCAAGATAAGAATTTTTTACCGTGATCTTCGGGACTTTTTTTGTAAATAACGAAAGTGGCGAAAATTTTATCTCCAATCCCTCTATCCTGTAATAAAGGCCCTTGCCTTTCTTGGCGTTGATGCCGTTTATCGCGATCATGTCGGCATTCCTGATCTCGGCGCTGCCTATCGAGACGTCGTAACCCGGAAAAATATTCTTGATCTCACTGACCGCGATGCCGGTTATCAGGGACCTGCCGTATAATCCCACTGTAAGCACGACCGCCAAAATGACCGCGAAGATAATTATTTCCCGTCTCATCTTTTGAACCTATGCCTTACGGCTTTACCTTTCAGGTTATATTTCACTTCGATATCCCCGCCGTGAAAATCTTCCGGTACGAGTTTGGGCTTCAGCGCGACTTTCCCGAAATTGAATTTTACGCCGAGGACTTCGTCTATCAGGGTGAAGATATACCAGCTCGCCGAGCCGGTCAGGTAAAAATAAAGCCCGCGGCCCTCGTTGTTGAAATATTCCGGTATCATGGGGTACGTCCGGGCAGCATCGCTAGTCGACATCTTATAGATGGAGTTAAAGACCTCACGGCCTTCCTTAATGAAACCTCTTTTATACAGGGCGTTCGCCAGCATCACGTTCATGTGGTTGAAGAAGGCCCCGTTCTCCTTGTCGCCGTATGCGAACCCGAACGCGCGGCCAAGGTCCATATATACCGTCCTGAAATCTGTCCCGAGGCGGAACCCGCCGAGCTCAGGATCCTTCAGGTATTTTTTGATCGATACCCATATCTTCCTTACCTGTTCGTCCGTCGCGCAGCCGCTCATTATCGCGAAGACCTGTGA
>CAISWF010000004.1 GCA_903889135.1 Candidatus Omnitrophota bacterium
GTCCCCAACGAGGTCTTTTCTGCGTCTGGCCATACTGCTGCCGCAATCAACAGTCCGTCGGTCCTCGCCTTAACAGAGAAAGACCCTGAAAACACAGCACTGCTGTTGGAGCTGGCCCAAAGCTATAAGGACATCTTTGATCTGGGGAAAAATGTTCATTATCTCGAGAAAGCGCTGGCGCTGGATAAAAATTCAAAGGAGATCAAATTTAAATATGATGAGGCGGTTTTGCAGAGGATGCTAAGCCTTAATCCGGATGATTCTTACGGCCATAACGCCCTTGGGGTATTGTACTGGAACAACAACGAGCCATATAAGGCCATACAGTCTTTTATGATATCGCTTGAGATAAATCCTTATTTCGCGGACACGCATTTTAACCTTGCCATGGCCTATAAGGCGGCTGGGATTAAAAAAAAGGAAGCATATTATTTGAAAAAAGCGCTTAAGCTTAAGCCCGATATGACGATAGCGCGCCAAGAGCTTGATAAAATCAAATAGAAATAAGGATAATTTCTTTATCAGATGCGCGTCATGTGTTACAATAACGATATAGTGAGGATAAGTGATGTTTTTAGGCTATATAGACCCTGGGACAGGTGTTACTATTACGGGCGGTTTGGCGTGGGTAGCCGCTCTTGCCGCGCCGTTTTTCGGCGTTATATTTTTAAGATTCAAAAAGATAAAAAGTTTTTTCAGAAAACATAAGAAATTTTTATTGATCCTGGCGGCAGTAGCTATTATTGCCGCTGGAATAACGGCGATTATGCGTATCGGTAAATCTAATTTTAAAAACAGGGTGATAATACTGGGGTTTGACGCGCTCAGCCCCGAGATAATCGAGCCGCTCATGGATGAGGGCGCGCTTCCTAACTTTGCCCGGCTAAAGACTCTGGGCTCGTACATGCCCCTTGCCACCACAAACCCGCCCCAGTCCCCGGTGGCGTGGAGCGGGTTTGCCACCGGTTCAAATCCCGCCAAAAACGGCGTGTCAGATTTTATAATACGTGACCCGAAGAACTACGGGCTCAGCCTCTCGATCTCAAAGATAGATAACTTAAGTCCGCAAAAGCCGAAAAAGACCCCTTCATTCTGGGAATACGCCTCAGACAAAAAAGTCCCTGTTACCATAATATCCTGTCCTGTTACATTCCCGCCCGATAAAGTGCGCGGAAAAATGCTCTCGGGTATGGGCGTTCCGGATATTCTCGGCACCGAGGGCACATTCACTTATTATACGAGCGAGGATGTGGGCGATACAAAAGACGTGGGGGGCAAGGTCTTTAAGGTTACCCGAGGCGATAAGATGATGATTAGCCTTATCGGTCCAAGAAAGCAGGCAGGTAATAAAACGGAGAATATAAAGGTTCCGTTCGAGGTCACTCTTAAGAACGGCTCCGACAAAGCCGAAATCAAGCTTGATGGCAGGAGGTTTTTCATAGAGAAGGGTCGATGGAGCGGCTGGCAGGATGTAAGTTTCAGAATAGACGCCTTTAGAACCGCTAAAGGAATATTCAAGTTTTATCTTGTCGAGACCGAGCCCGAATTCAAATTATACATAAGCCCGATAAATATCGACCCGAGAAATCCATTTTTTACGATATCGTATCCTAAGGGTTACTCCCGCGAACTTGTCGGCAAGATAGGGCTCTTCTACACGCAGGGTATGCCGTATGATACATGGGCGGTAAATGAAAAACGCCTCAGCGAGAAAGGACTCCTCGAGCAGATCGACAGCGTTTTCCGGGAGAGGCGGAGCA
>CAISWF010000005.1 GCA_903889135.1 Candidatus Omnitrophota bacterium
CGCAGCCGCCGGAGCGGCCGGTGCGCTTTCGTCAGCGCGCAGAGATGTGCCGGTAAATATAATAGCGAGCGAATAACAAGCCACGGCAACAGCTAACTTAAGCGGTTTCATGGGTCTCCTTTTTGATGGGTTCATATTTAACCCTTCTATTTTTTATAAGAGTCCAAATCTAAATTTACTTTCAGAACATTCACAACAGGTTCGCCGATCAAGCCGAGAAAGCGTCCGGTCGTATTCTTGTGGATTATATCCTTTACGGCGCTTTCTGCAATTCCCCTATGCTTAGAGATCCGTGAAACCTGATAATAAGCAGCGGCGAGACTTATGTGCGGATCAAGGCCGCTTGCCGAAGAGGTGACAAGGTCTACCGGGATGGGAGCTTTGTTGCCCGGATCGGCCGCCTGCAACGCTTTGATGCGCCCTTTTACCTCGTCGATCAGGGCGGGGTTCGAGGGACCGATATTAGAGCCCGATGAAGACGAGGCGTTATATTGCGCCGGCGACGTCGCCGAAATACGTCCCCACAAATATTTAGGATCATCGAACGGCTGTCCGATAAGCGATGACCCGACGGCCTTTCCATCCCGATAGATCAGGCTACCGCCAACCTCTTTAGGAAAAAGCGCCTTGGAGATGCCCGTCACAAAAATCGGATATATGATACCCGTAATGACCGTTAACACCAGGAATATCAAAATTGCCGGCTTGATCTGTTCTTTTATCATTTTTTACCTCACAAAGTGTAAAGCGACCAATATCATATCTATCAATTTGATGCCTATGAACGGCGCGACGATACCGCCTGCCCCATAGATCCAGAGGTTGTCCCTTAACAGTTTGCTTGCAGGCATGGGCTTATAAGGTATGCCGCGCAAAGCAAGCGGGATCAAAGCTATTATGATGATCGCGTTAAAAATGACCGCGGACAAAACAGCGCTTGCGGGTGTGGCCAGATGCATTATGTTAAGCGCGCCGAGTGCGGGATAAGTTCCGACGAATGCCGCAGGTATTATCGCGAAATATTTTGATACGTCATTGGCGATACTGAAAGTGGTCAATGAGCCGCGCGTCATGAGAAGCTGCTTGCCGATCTCAACGATCTCGATCAGCTTTGTGGGGTTAGAATCAAGATCGATAAGGTTTCCCGCCTCTTTGGCCGCCTGCGTTCCCGTATTCATGGCGACGGCGACGTCCGCCTGCGCGAGGGCCGGCGCGTCATTAGTTCCGTCGCCGGTCATGGCTACAAGCCTGCCTCCTGTCTGCATATCGCGGATAAGCTTAAGCTTGGTCTCGGGGGTAGCCTGGGCCAGAAAATCATCCATGCCGGCTTCCGCGGAAATGGCGGCCGCGGTCAAGGGATTGTCCCCCGTGATCATGATGGTCTTGATGCCCATGCGCCGCAATTCCGCGAAACGTTCTTTAATCCCGCCTTTAACGATATCTTTTAAATGGATGACGCCGAGCACATTTTTATGTTCCGCCACTACCAGGGGCGTGCCTCCGCTTTTGGATATCGATGTAATGCTTGCCTTGAGGTCTTCGGGAAATGACCCTCCGAGCTCCTTTATGTACTTCTCGATAGCGTCAACGGCGCCTTTCCGGATCTGCTTGCCGTCCCCCAGGTCTACGCCGCTCATCCGTGTCTGCGCCGTGAAGGGGATAAATTTCGCGTTGAGTTCATGGATATGGCGCTCCCTGATACCGTATTTCTCTTTGGCCAAAATAACGATGCTCCTGCCCTCCGGAGTTTCGTCGGACAAAGAGGAGATTTGCGCCGCATCAGCTAACGCTTCAGCGCCAACACCTTGAGCCGGGATAAAAGCCACGGCCTGCCTGTTACCGAGAGTAATCGTCCCGGTCTTATCCAAAAGCAGGACGTCGACGTCTCCCGCCGCCTCGACTGCGCGTCCCGAAGTGGCGATGACATTGGCCTGGATCATCCTGTCCATACCCGCGATCCCGATGGCTGGCAACAACCCGCCGATAGTGGTGGGAATAAGGCAAACTAGCAATGCGGCCAATACGGTAACGGTGATAGGTGACCCGTGGCCGGATGTGATCACGCTGTAGATCGAGAACGGCAAAAGCGTCACCGTCGCCAGAAGAAAAATAATTGTAAATACCGCCAGCAAGATGCTAAGGGCTATCTCATTGGGTGTCTTTTGTCTCTTCGCTCCTTCGACCATCGCGATCATGTGGTCGAGGAATGTCTCCCCGGGATTTGAGCTGATGCGCACGACAAGCCAATCGGAAAGGACACGCGTGCCTCCGGTAACCGCGCTGCGGTCTCCGCCGCTTTCGCGTATGACAGGCGCACTCTCTCCGGTGATGGCACTCTCATCAACTGAAGCTACGCCCTCTATGGCTTCCCCATCCATCGGGATCATATCCCCGGCCTCGATAAGAACAACGTCCCCCTTTCGGAGGGTTGTGGCTGAAACCGTATCGTAACCGGAACCATATTTAGGTTTTGCCAATTTTTTTGCCGGGGTATCCTTCCGGGCTTTCCTGAGACTGGCAGCCTGCGCTTTTCCGCGCCCTTCCGCCATGGCCTCCGAGAAATTTGCGAAGACCAGCGTAAACCACAGCCATAACGTTATAGCCAGGATAAAACTGGCCGGAGCTTCCCCGCGGCTAAAGAGCGCCTGGAACCATAATCCGGTAGTCAATACGCTTACTACCAATACCACGAACATCACCGGATTCTTTATCTGGTGCCTCGGGTCCAGCTTTTTAAATGAATCGATGATAGCCGGTCCCACGATAGCCGGTTCAAATAATGATTTTGCTTTATGCGACCTGTCCATATAAACCTCCTATTGACCAGCGTGTAACATCAAATGCTCGACGATCGGACCGAGGGCCAACGCAGGAAAAAAAGTAAGCGCCCCGACGATCAGGACGACCATGACCAGGAAAACAATAAAAAGCGGAGTATGCGTAGGTAAGGTCCCCTGGCTTGCAGGCACGATCTTCTTCCTGCAAAGCGAACCGGCGATCGCGAGCGTCGGTATGACGAGCCAGTACCGGGAAAAGAACATCGCCAACCCTAAAGCTATATTGTAAAAAAAAGTATTGGTGCCCAAACCTGCAAACGCGCTCCCGTTATTGTTCCCTGCGGAAGAAAAAGCATAAAGTACTTCGCTGAAACCATGAATCCCGGGATTAAAGATGGCCGCTTTCGCCTTAGGCAGGACCACCGCGAGCGCAGTCCCTATAAGGACGCACATGTGCGGGATCAAAAGTATAAGCGCTGCCATCTTCATTTCATAAGACTCTATTTTTTTGCCCAAATATTCGGGAGTCCGGCCGATCATAAGCCCTGCGATAAAGACGGCAACTATCACGAACGCGAGCATCCCGTAAAGGCCTGACCCTACGCCGCCGAAAATCACCTCTCCCAATTGCATGAGCCACATCGGGATCAATCCCCCAAGCGGCATATACGAATCATGCATTGAATTAACCGACCCGTTCGAGGCGGCCGTAGTCGCCGTCGCCCAGATCGCGGAATTTGCTATCCCGAAACGGGCCTCTTTCCCCTCCATATTCCCGCCCGGTTGAAAAGCGGCCGCTTTCTGGTCAATCCCTAAATGGTCGAATGCGGGATTCCCTATCTGCTCGAAGTGCACGCATATCCAAAGACAAGGGATAAAGATAATAAGCATCGCCGCCAATAAAGCCCACCCCTGGCGCTTGTCCCTGACCATGTAACCGAAGGTATAACACAAAGCTGCGGATATCGCTAGTATCGATATGACCTCGAGAAAATTTGACAGAGGCGTCGGGTTTTCGAAAGGATGGGCGGAATTGACATTAAAGAACCCTCCGCCGTTCGTCCCCAGCTGTTTTATGGCGATTTGTGACGCAGCCGGGCCGAGGGCAAGTACTTGTTCCGTGACCGGTTTTCCGTCCGCATCTTTTGTCGTTTGGAGCAACGCGGTCTTCGCGCTCGGCTTAAATGTCTGGACAACACCCTGGGAGACCAACAACAAAGCGAGTATAAGCGAAAGCGGTATCAATATATAAAGTGTAGACCTGACCAGGTCTACCCAGAAGTTGCCTATCGTCCCGGCCTGTTTCCGGATAAACCCCCTTATAAAAGCGATAAGTACAGCCATTCCGGTCGCGGCGGAAACGAAGTTCTGCACCGTCAGTCCCAGCATCTGGGTAAGATAGCTCAAAGTCGTCTCGCCACCGTAACTCTGCCAGTTCGTGTTCGTGGCAAAACTGACGGCTGTATTAAAAGACAGGTCCGGGCTCACCGCAGGCATGGACATCGGGTTCAAGGGAAGATGCGCTTGAAAACGCTGTAGGCCATATACGACTATTAAGCCGATAATGTTAAACAACATAACGGCTGCCGTATACGTCTTCCAGGACATCTCCTGCTCGGGATGCGCCCCCGATAGGCGATAGATCCCGTTCTCAAGCGGGCCTAACCAGACATTGAGGCCGGCCGGCTTGCCCTCGTATACACGTGCCATATAGGTCCCGAGGGGCTTTACCAATAAAAGCAGCACCCCGAGAAAAATGACGCTCTGTATCAAGTCGTTCCAGCTCATGAGAATATCTCCGGCTTAAGAAGGGCTATCAATAGATAAGCAAATAAGATAATAGCAACAATCCCTCCGACCAAATAAATAGTTGTCATCGTATTCCTCCGTTATTTATATTTATACCCGGTCACAAAGAATTACGAAACCGATCGAAGCCACCAAAAGAAACAATATGATCCCTGAAAATAACCAATCCATGCAGCACCCCCATCCATTAAAAATACCTAGTGTATTAAAAACCCGGCTATCAAATATATTAACAGCATAGCACACACACCGACCCCCGCCCAATAAACCTTATCTTTCATGATCACCTCCATAAAATAAAAAACCAGAGAACGCATTCTCTGGTGTGTTCTCTCAAAAATAGGCTTACGAGGTTAGCTGTCGGACTCGGGCTGAGCGGCCCTAATGCCGATCTCTCGGCATATTCGCCCCAAGGATCATCGCTGATCCAACTACTTTGGGTTCCCCGCTATCTTCCTAGGAAGTTACGAATTAACAAAACCTAGAAAGAGATTAAGCATGTAGAGGTAATATAGCATATATTTGGGATTTGTCAAGTCCCCGGGCATATTTATTATTTATTAATATCTTTTTCGCTTATCGTGCCGATGCTCAGCCTATTCACTCCCAGTTCGTTGAGCACATCAAGCACGCTAACCACATCCTTGAACGGCGTCTGGCTGTCGGAATGGATAACGACGCTCATATCCGCATTATTCCTGTGAATGGCGTCGATCTTCGACCGCAGTTCCCTCTTCGTGACCTGGTCTTTGTCGATATAGGTCGAGCCGTCTTTCATTATAAGGACGTAGACCTGTGTCTTCTTCGGGGCCTCGAGCGGCTGTCCGCTTTTGGCCTCAGGCAGCCTTATCTTAAGGCTCGTCTGGGATATGAGCGGCGTGGCTATCATGAATATGACAAGCAAGACCAATATAACATCGGTAAACGGCGTTATATTTATCTCCGCGACCAGCCTTTGCCTTCTGGATTCTCTTTTCATCTGTGTTTTGTGGCTATCAGGTCCATTGTTTCGGAAACGACCAGGTCCATATCTACTACGAATTTATCTATCCTCTTGATGAAATAATTATAAGCGATGACCGCCGGGACGGCCACGCATAGGCCGGCAGCGGTGCATATCAACGCCTCGGCTATGCCATTGATGACGACATTCATCCCGCCGGAGCCGGCGTTCTGGGCAATATCATGGAAAGCCCTTATAATCCCCAGTACGGTCCCGAACAGGCCGATATATACCGCGGTGCTCGCGATCGTGCCGACTACGCTCGTATATTGCTCCAATTTGGTGGTCTCTATCGTCACTTCCCTCTCCATCGCGTTGGATATCACGGATTCATTGTGGCCGAAGAGCTTCAACCCCGCGTGGACGACGCTGGAGAAAGGGGTCTTGGTGCTTTCGCAGATATCCAGCGCGTTCATCAGCCGGTCCCTCTTTAATTCCGCGCTTATCTCATCCATAAAATCCCTTCTCTTGACCTTAGACCTGCTTTTGTAATAAAAACACCTCTCTATTATTATCGCGAGCGACAATATGGAACAGCCGAAAAGGATGAATATGGCGAAACCGCCGCCGATAATCGCCTGGAACAGTGACATAAAGGTTACCTCCTTAGTATTTCTGTTTTATTAAACTTCAACCCCGAATATCTTTCTTATGGCAAGCCCGATAAAGAACGTCAGCACTGCCGTAACCAGGCTTAACCCCGCCATCTCCAAAAACCTCTTCCTGAAATTAAGGCCTTTGGCCGTCGAGATGTAAAATGTAAATATCAATATCACCAAAAGGGCGGTAACGATCACCAACCCCAAATTAAATAAGACGTTTTTGAACAGGAAATACGGCAAAACCAGCAGGGTGACCACTATTACATACGCTATACCGGTATAAACACCGGCCTTAAGGGGGTCTTTCCCGGTTTCTTCATGTTTTACCGACAGGTATTCCGAAGCGGCCATAGAGGTGGAAGCGGCTACTCCCGTTATCAACCCTACCATGCCTATGAGCTTCGCGTGTTGTAACGCCAGTGTATAACCGGCCAGGCTGGCGGTAAACTCTATCAAAGCGTCGTTCAGGCCCAAGACCAGGGAACTGGCGTATTTCAGGTGGTCTTCGTCTATCAAACCGAGCAACGCGGTCTCGTGTTTCCTCTCTTCCTCTACTGTTTTTTCTATATCGGGCAGGGCCGTCTTCAGCGCCGCATAGGCGTCCTGGGCAAGACATTCCCCGTTCTCCATCAGTTTTAATCCGAAGTTCAGCCCGAATATCCTTGAAATGAATACATAAATAAAAACCTTTAACTTCTTCGGGCCGACATCCTTTTGGGTGAAGGCCTTGAACATCCCGTAATGGTCCAGTTCTTCGCGGGATATCCTTTCCAGGATCTCCGCCTGTTCTTTATTCTTTATGATGGCGGCGAGCTTTTTATATACGATATGCTCGGAGAGCTCGTTCCTCTGGGCGTCTAGTACTTTTTCCTGCAGATCGCGGTCCAGCATCTTATCGCCTGTTCCTTAATCCAATAACATTTCTTTGAACGGCCCCGGAGATATCGCGATTGCGCCGGTGAAAGGAAAATCCAGCTCCATGATAGTAAAGAGTATCAACGCTATCAGCGCCGAAAGTATGACTACCATAACGATCTGGGCTTTTACGTTCTCTGCCCCGAATAAAAATGTGAAAGAGATGGTAGCTATCGCTCCGCCTATAAGGACGAACCATAACAAAGGCTCGATCCCGCTCTTCGAATCCATCAGCCGCTGCCTCCTTAATTCCCGGAACGAATTCAACTTCCTGACCGATTCGTCAAAAAAAGATTGTTCGGTTGGAGTCTTCGGCTGGTAATTCGAATAGAGCGTCCATATCTGCCTCATTATATTTTCCACTTTAGGGCTCATCTTTCCCGTTTGCATCGTCTGCCATTCATCCTCTACCACAGTCTGCCGGTATTCCCGCAGTAAGTCACCAACCTTCTGCCTGAAATCCTGGGAGAAGGGTTCGGCGTCCCTATACACATCGGCCATGTAATTGGCTTCCATCTCGACGTTGGAACTCGATTTGTCAAAACTCTGCCATACGGTGACTACGACGAAAGCAATAAACACCGCGTAGACTGCGCCGACGGCGCCGAGGATCGGGTCGGCTACGTCATGTTGGATCTTTAACCTGCTGTGAGGGACGAAATGGCGGACGACCAGAAGGCCGGCTACCGATAAAAATACGAACGTCCCTACGACGAGCGGGCCTAAAATATACGGCGGGAAGATGATCAAGAGACGCTGTGTAAAAGGCATCGTTATCTCCCTTTTTTAAAGATTCCGGTAATAATTATACGTTAATAACGCTATATCCGAAATAAGTTTCTTGGCGGGGATCGCGAACCTGTTCTCGTGTTTTACCAGGACGCATATCAGGAAATCGCCGTTGTTGGTAAATACGATCCCCACATCGTGGCAGATATGCCTTTCCAGACCCGTCTTATGGGCGATGAACGTCCCGTCTTTCGGAAGTTTCTTCGGGATCCTGTCGTTGATCTTCTGCTGTCCAAGCAGATCGAGGCATTTATCGGATATTTTATCATTCAAGAATTTCTTGCGATACAACTCCTCAAGAAGGCCGGCCATATCCGCCGCGGTCGTGTAGTTCTCCTCACCCTCTCTCCTCTCCTTGAAATCCATCATCTTGCGCGCTAAATTGGTGTCTTTCAAACCCATCTTCTTGAAATACGCGTTCAATGTGTCAAAGCCCATGAAATCGATGAGGAGGTTTGCGGCGGCGTTATCGCTCCGCGTTATCATGGGATGGAGCAGTTCCTCTACGGTAAATACCGAGCCAACGGGCTTATTCCCCAGCACTTTCGATCCGCCTACCCTGTCGGAGTAACCGAGCCTCACCGGGTCGCTTAAATGTATCTTTCCGTCCTGGGCGGCGTAATAACAGGAAAGCATGATCGGGATCTTAACCAGGCTCGCGGACGGGATCAGAATATCTTTGTTGAGATCGATCTCGCGGCCCGTATCCAGGTCCTTGATCACGAGGCCGACGGTGCCTTTGAAATGCGCTGCCTTATTCTCCAGGTCCCTTTTCAGTCCGAGCCACGCCTTCTCTCTGTCCTTTAAGGTAACCTGTACGCTTTTGCTCTCCGGGGACCCGCTAAAATTCCTGTAAGAAAAATATAAAACCCCACCCAGAAAGATAAAGATGATCACTAATAAAATTATTTTTGTTTTCATTGGTAGTTATAGGTATTATAGGGATTAACCCTTATTATGACAAGGATTTTGATAAGTTGCCGCCTAAAATGCAAGGTATTGCGCGGCCTTCGTAAGCAGCTTATTCCGCCTTCCCAGGTTCTCGATAGAGCCGACCCTCGCCCCGTTATTCCGCAATGAAAGTATACGCTCTACCATCACGTGCCCCAGTCCGGGAACGCGCAGCAGCTTCTCCCTGTCGTCCCTGTTGATATTTACGGGAAAAAATTCGGGATGCGACTTCGCCCACATCTCTTTCGGGTCGGTCCCGAGGGAGAGATTGCCGTCCCGGTCAACGGGGATCTCGTCCGCCCTGAAACCGTACTTGCGGATGAGCCAATCAGTCTGATAGAGGCGGTGCTCGCGCGCGAGGAGTTCGCTATTGGTGCGGTCTGAACGCTCGCCGGGGAGCTCCTGTGACCCCGCGCCGCGTTGGTAGGCGCTGAAATAGACCCGGCTCAGTCCCAATTCCCTGTACAGCCTCCAGGAATAGCCGATGATCTCTTTATCGGTCTCCCCTGAGGCGCCGACGACAAATTGGGTAGTCTGCTTGACTCCGGCGTAACGGGAACCCTTCGCGGTCAGGCGGCTTATCAACTGTATCGGCCGGATGAT
Organism: Candidatus Omnitrophota bacterium; assembly: GCA_903889135.1. Taxonomy (GTDB): domain Bacteria; phylum Omnitrophota; class Gorgyraeia; order Pluralincolimonadales; family Pluralincolimonadaceae; genus Pluralincolimonas. Next base: position 9,450 of record CAISWF010000005.1, read on the forward strand.
GTCGCGCAGGTAGTCTTTGGTCGTGCTGAGATGTTTAAAATTATCTTCGCCGGCGGTCTCTATATTCAAAGAGACAGCGGTCGCCAGGGAGAGGCTTTGGCGGATAGCCGCTTCAGACGCGCCCGGGATGATCTTCAAGTGGATGTAGCCCCTGAATTGCATCCTGCGCAGGTTGAGCGCCGTGCGGTTGATCCGTTCCATGGTCGCATCCGGACCGCCGGTCACCGCGCTGCTGAGGAAAAGCCCGCTGACCCTGCGCGCATTATAATAGGAGATGAACGCCCTTGTCAATTCTTCCGGGCTAAGGGCACAGCGTTCCGTATCCGAACCCGCCCTGAGCGGGCAATATTTGCAATTATTTACGCACTCGTTGGAAAGCAACGTCTTGAAAAGGTATGTCGTGCCGCCGTTGGGAAGCACGACCGGGTATATCCATTTATCTTCTTTTGACCGGCGGCGGTGTTCGTCATCGTTCGTGCCGCATGCGCAGGCAAGGTCGTACCGCGAATCGTTAGATAATATCGAGAGCCGCTCACCTGCATCGGGATCTTTCCTGACAGATGCCATTATTTTTCCCGCTTCGAAAAAAACCTGTATAATTGCTGCACCAGCCGGTGGCTAAAGGCCTTAAAAACCGGGTTCAGGAATTTGTTGCGGTTTTTCACGTAATTGAACAGCGGTACGACTTTAAAACCCAACCTTCTCTTTGATTCATACCCGGTCGGCCCGAATTCATATTTACCGATCTTATTTTCAATGCACCAATTCAGCTGGTCCCGGAACCTTACAAAATAAAGATGATACTGATAGGCGACCGAATAATCGAACCCGAGATAATAATCGATAAAGCGGCCTCCGGATGCCAGGCAATAGCTGAACGCGACCAGCCTGTCATCTATCCTCCATAAGAAAAACTTCGTCTCATCCGGCATGTTCTTTGATATGTTCCTGAAAAAATCTACCGGCACTTTCTCTAGCCCTACCTCTTTCCTCTCATATGTCTGCAGATAGAGGGCATATGCCTCATCCAACACGGTTTCTTCCAGTTTACCGGTTATTTCAAGGCCGATCTTGGCCTCCTTGCCTATCTTCCTGAATTTTCTTCTTAATCCGCTTCTCGATATGTAACTCAAAGTTTCCAGGTAGTCATCAAAACTCGCGAAGGAGATATCCATTTCCGTGAAAGGCAGGGATGCGATCCTGAAAAACCCGGCATCGAGATGCTTATCGAGGGCCTCCCTGTAGCTGAGGTTGAAATCCTTGAATACGATGACCGCCGCCTTTTCCTGCCGGGCTATCTCTTCCATGCCGTCGTATATAGCCCTGATCACCACCGCGGGGTCCGCCGCGATCCCTATCCTGCCCTGTCCGTTAGGCAGGCCGCAGATCAGGATCTTTGGATTCAAAATGGAAGGGAGGATTTTCTTAAAGAAACTGGTGACATTTTTGAGCCTGCCCGTAACGGTGATATCCAGGGGGAAATTCATTATAAAACAGCTGGCCGCTCCGACCGGAGTATCCTTATCATAAACTAAAATATAATAGAATGAGAACTGCGACAGGTTGGATTCGTCAAGGGTCTTGAGGAAATAATAATTTTCCCCCGCTTCCGGGAAGACTTTATTCCAGTCCCCGGCGGGAATATCCGCGATCTTCCTTACGATCTTAATATCCAATCCTGATCCCGTGTTCATTCCTTATGACCGGATGCCCTATTTCTTCCTGGCCAGGATATCTTTGACCTGTTTGACGAATTTATCTTTAGGCGTGGATTTGGATATGTAATCCAGGCCGCCTATCTTACCGCCGTTTGCCGCCACTTCCTCTTCCCTCACGAGCGCCGTCAGGAAGACCACCGGGATATCCTTCGTCTTATCGTTCTGCGAAAGGGCCTCGTGCACCCGCGTCCCGTCGACCGTCGGCATCATGATATCGAGGAGGACAAGGCTCGGGGCCTGCGAAACGGCCAGGTCGAAGCCTTTTTTCGCGTCACTGGAACTCAGGACATCAAATCCCTCCTTCGATAAGATCTCCGAATAAAGTTTTAGCACCATCGCGTCATCGTCTATCATCAGGATCTTCGCCATTCCGGCCTCCTCTTGTTAACCGACGTTAAGCGGCAGCGTGAAATAAAAACGCGTGCCTTTACCCTTTCCTTCGCTCTCGAACCACATCTTCCCGCCGTGAAGCTCGACAAATTTTTTGCTTAACGGCATGCCCAGCCCGGTACCGGCGTATTTACGCGAGTATTCGCTGTCGACCTGTTCGAACTCCGAAAATATCTTATGGTTATCATTGGCCTCTATCCCTATGCCCGTATCCCAGACGCAGACCAATATCTCTCCTTTGTCGGTTCTTCCGGCGCTAATGCCGATCTTTCCGCCGTCCGGGGTGAATTTTATCGCGTTAGAGAGGAGGTTAAAAATGACCTGCTTCACTTTTCTCTCGTCGGCTTTTATGTCTCCCACGCCTTCCTTGACATCCGCGGAGAGGATTATGCCGTGCTTCACCGCTTTTTCCGATATGAAGACAAGGCTCTTCTTTAAAAGTTCCTTCAGGCCGAACTCACTCAACTCCAGCTCCATTTTTCCCGCTTCGACTTTCGAGAGGTCGAGGATATCGTTTATCAGCGAGAGGAGGTGTTTGCCGCTCTCCCAGACGTAATCGAGATATTCCTTCTGCTTGTCGTTTAACGGGCCGACGCTATCGTCCTTCATCAGCTCGGAAAACCCTATTATCGCATTAAGCGGCGTCCTCAATTCATGAGACATATTCGCCAAAAACGAGCTCTTAGCCTTATTGGCGCTCTCGGCCTCTTCCTCGGCCGCCTTGAGCCTGGTTATGTCGTTGCCGATGCAGAGTATCTCCCTAACGCGCCCGTCCTCGTCGAGGATCGACTTATTCGTCCAGGCGATCCACACGCGGCTGCCGTTGCGCAGCACGTTCTCGTTCTCGTTGCTCACATAGCTTGACGGGTGGAGAGCCATGTCGTCTATCATCGCCTTAAGGTCGCGGCCCGAGGAATCGGTCAGGGCGACTATGGTGCCGACTACGCTCTTACCGAGGATCTCCTCCTGCCTGTACCCGAAAAAATTCTGGGCGAACCTGTTGAAATAAGTAACGTTGCCCTTCATGTCCATGCGCAGGATGATGCTGTTGGCGTTCTCTACGAGTTCACGGTACTGGATCTCGAATTCATCCCGGCTCATGGGGCCAAATGATCCTTTATCTTTTTTACCAGCCCTTTTGTATCGATAGGCTTAGGCACAAAATCGTCAAAACCCGCCTTTCTTATCTTCTCCTCGTCCTCTTTCATTACCGACGCGGAGAGCGCTATGACCTTGACGCGGTCCAGGCGGCTGTCTTTCCTTATCTTTTCGTGTACTTCGTATCCGTTCATTCCGGGCATGTTGATATCGAGGAGGATAAGGTCTGGAATGGTGTTCTTTAAGGTCTCGAGGGCGGCAATGCCGTCACAGCAGCTTAACGTATTAAAACCGTTGATCTCAAGGAGATCAACGGTCAATCTCATATTCAGGGGCTCGTCTTCTGCTATTAGTATCGTCTTCTTATCGTCGGCCATCTTAAGGCACTATGTTAAATCTTTATCACCCCTGTGTCAAGGCGCATAACTAAACGGCAGGTCCTGGAAAGTCACCTGGCCGCCGGAAGGCCCGTCGGGTAGTTTGAAAATAAAACCCTTCGGAGGGCGCGCATTGCCGGAGGCATTGATCTTAAATGACCCGTTCTCCTCCTTGATGGAATAGCTCAAAGTCCCGTAATATGTCGGGAAATTCCCTATCGAGACGCCTTCTTTGTCCAAGAGCCATTTCTCGGGTACGCCGCTCGCAAGGACGAGCCGGCCGTCATCCTCATACACGAACAGGCTCCTGAACGCGTTTATAAATATTGAGGCGACCCAGGTATGGGGCAGGTCCCCGACGAACCAGGGCTTGCGGTCATCGACCAAAATACCCTCGGCCCACTGGTTCCAAGCAAGCGGCCTGCGCAAGAACATGTACCCCTCAAGCATCTTTACGGCCTTATCCCTCTGATCCATCAAAACGAATACCTGCGCTATCCTCATGGCATACGGGGAATACGACCATTTGGGCGCGCTAGCCAGGCAGGGCAGGAACTGTTTTGTCCAGAATGTCGAGAACGTATTATCAAGCGAAGGCTGGGGAAGATATTGCAATTCTTCGCACGGCCAGACGGCAATAGCCGTCGACGGAGCGTCAAAATCAGCCTTTTCTACGCATCCGGGTATAAAATCTATCTTTTTTGATTCCTGGACGGCTTTAATGGAATAATTGACGCATCTCCTGAAATCCTCGGTTTCTTTTTCCGCGCGGCCGGCCAGCTCCTTATCCCCTAAAATATCCGCGATGGATGCGGCGTCTTTCCATCCCTTGATGCCCCAGTAATCATCCCAGTAACTATGCATTCCCGGCGCCGGGAAATAACCCTCGTGGCTGACCGAGCGCGGGAATATGCCGGCAGCATCCTTCTTCCTCAGCGCCTCAGTGAAATTGAGGACGCGTTTTACCGCGGGCAGCTTGCCCTTGAGCCACTCTTTGTCCCCGGTGAACCGGTAATATTCAAGCACCGAGTAGACGTATTGGCCCTGGCTGTCGTATTCCTCGAACTCCTTCTCCCATGCCGGTTCGGCGGATGTCTCCGAGATCATGATGGGCGGGACTTTGCCGTCAGGCTTTATGTGGTCCGTAAACCAATCGATATATTCTTTCACCTCTTCGGTATGCCCCATCCTCATCATGGCGGCAGAGGCGGAACAGGCGTCGCGTATCCACGATTTCTTATAAGCGCCTGAGCCGGCCTGAAGCATCGGCCCGTTCTTGTTGATGAGCATATACGCCAGGCTGGTCTTAACGGCATCCGACATCTCTTTGTCCGGGATATTCACCTGCACCTTATTAAGTTTCTCTTCCCAGAAATCCCGGGTCGCTTTTTGCATCGTCTCAAAAGTTCTCTTAGGCCCCCGGCTATCGTGCAGCGGCAGGAAAAAGGAATATTTTTCTTCTTTTTCCGGCCCTATGTTAAAATCGTATTCAAGGACGCCCGAGGCGTAATCGAAAGCATCGCGGACCGATGGCCTTTCCGCTAACGTCCCGGACTTAATCACATCGACTATGTCGTTCTCCAAATACGTCGAGCCGCCAGTCCTATCCGGGACCTGGTCGGATAAGAGCCGGCATTTACCGTCTATCTTTACTCGAAGAGAATCTCTCGTATCGTATTCCAGGCTCCTTATCATCGCCATCCCGCCGCTCCACTGCCAGGACGGGTAGACCTGGAACGGCCTTATCGTAAGGAAGAATTTGCCCATTAATCTCCTGCCGCTTTTATTCAACAGCGTGTAGCGGACGCAGGTAAGGGATTCCCCGGCCTTGCCATAACCGAATACATTCTGGGAAAGGACCAGGTCGTCATTCTCCCAGGTCACTATGGGCATCGGGAGATAATCTTTCTCCAGGTATTGCAAGACCCGGAAATCATCCGAGGCGAGGAGCTTGCCGTCCAGGTATATGAACGGCATCAGGGAAGGGCCCCAATTATACATCTGGAGCATACCGTCTTCGCAGAGGCAGCTTTCGGCTTTATCCCCTTCGACGCCTACGACCGTCCAGTAGGCCTGGTAGCCTCCTACCCATTTGGGATAATATTTCTTTTGGGAGGGCTTTGCTTTCAATTGGTAATAACTTTGCGCATCAAGCCGTTTCTTTATCTGTGGTACCGCGTCCCCGTTCTGCACGAGTATTATCGGTGGCTTGGATATCCCGCCGTTACCCCAATCATCGAAGACGCGGAAAGTAAAATTATTAGGCTTGCCCGGAACCAGGTATTTTCCGACCGCTGGTACGGTCAGGGTCTGGTTTACGCTGCCGGGTATAGTCGAGTTCGTGACCCTGGGGCCGTATCCGGCGACAAATTGGCCGTTGACGTATAACTCGTAAGCGTCGTCGACGCCGCCGGCCATTAAAACGGCCTTGCCGTCATTCCAGTTCGCGGGGATCAGAATATCTTTTTTATACCAGGCGTACCCGTCGTAACCGGGAAAACCCTGGTCTTCCCAGAAGCGCCCTGTTTCAATTTGGGTCCAGTCTTTAGGAGCCCCTGCCGCGGTAAACCATTTACCCTTGAGCCCTACGTTACGCGGGTCCGTTTTGAAATCCCATTTATCCTCGAGCGGTATTATCTCTACGGTGTTTATCTTCGTGAAATCGTTCACATCGACACCGTCCATAGATACCTCAAAAAGCGAATACCCCCATTTGGTGGCCCTCTTTTTAAGATCCAGCTTTATATACCTCGCCGCGGTCTTCTCAAATGAGATCTCTTCATTCCCGCCTGTACCCTTATCCTGCTTGTATACGCTCTTCCAGTCTTTATCATCCGTGGATAACAAGACCTCATAAGAGGACGCATAAGCCGTCTGCCAGAATAGCGTCAAGCCGGATATCTCCTTTGTCTCTCCTAGATCTATCTCAAGCCATTCATTGTCGGAGAATTTGCTGCTCCAGCGGGTGGCAATATTTCCGTCGAGGACATTATCAGGGCTGAATTCGGAGCTCTCGGATGAGGAAGCCGTTATCTTTATTTCCGAGGAAAAGCCGTTGGGAGAAAAAAATAAAACGAAGGCCGCCAATAAGATGATGGATTTCAGGTTTAAGTTTTGCATATAATTAGGGTCAGGTTTTCCTATGTTCGACCGGCAGAGAGATCACCACTGTAGTGCCTTCCCCGGGGTTGCTTGAAATATTGATAAAACCGCCATGGAGCATGATTATCTGTTTGCAGACCGGCAGGCCGAGGCCGGTGCCTTTCGCCTTCGTCGTAAAGAACGGCTCAAAGACCCTCCCCAGGTCCTCCTCTCTTATGCCCGTTCCATTGTCTTTGATCGAGATGGTCATGAATTTGTTGTCCGCTTTCCCGGCTATCTCGATCCGTCCCTTCTCGGCATCTACGGCGTCAATCGCGTTATTAATGATATTCACGAATACTTCCTTTATCTGAAGCGGATCGGCCTCGATGGTCAGGTCCTTCATCGATTCCATATCCATACTGATCAGGGATGCCTCTTCTGCGTCCTTTTTTACCGCCTCCTCAACCGAGGCCTTAAGGATATTATATATGTTTATGTTCTTAAGGTGGGACACCTTGATCTTGGAATAGAAAAGGAGGTTATTGATTATCTGGTCGCTCTCGGTGACCTTATTATCTATATTCTGTAGGTTCTTCTCTATGATAGGATCCGGCACTTTCCTTTTTATGTTATACACCGCCAGCCTTATGCCCGCTAACGGGTTACGCAGTTCATGCGCTACGGTAGCGGCAAGCATACCGATATCCGCGAGGCGCTTCGCCTTCTCGGTTTCTTCCCGTAACACCAAGGCTTCCTGCGTCTTCTTCTCCACCAGGCGTTCGAGCCCGCTCTTAAGTTTCAGATCATGGGTCATCTTATCAAGCACCCTTGAAAGATGGCCTATCTCATCCTTGGAATCGATCGCGATCTTATGGTCAAAATTCCCTTCACCGATCATCTCCGCGCCTTTGGAGAGCATTTTTATGGGCCGGGAAATGGACCGGGCAATTGAAAATGACATAACTCCCGCCAGAACGAAGACAAGCGCCAATATAACTATTACGATTTTTTGTAACCTTACTATATCGGAAAAAGCCTCATCAGCATCTATCTTCGCCACTATCCCCCAGCCCAAGGAGGGGATATACCGCCAGGACGCGATAACTTTCGTGCCGCGGTAGTCTGTTACTATGCCGGTTCCGCTCTTCCCCCGGACGGCTTCCTGGATGGGAAGCCCGACCCTATCTCCAAAAGAGATCCTTTTATTCAACGCCGCTTGCGGATCATACTTTAGCGGGTTCAAGTATACCACCTGATCCCCTTCTTTCTTTCCAATGAGAACTTCCCCTGTCTTTCCCAGCCCTCTTATATCCCCGATGAGTTTATAGATAGGCACCATATCGGCTTTAAAAACTATGACCCCGGCAAAAACATCTTTGGGATCAAAGGCAGGGGCCGTAATGAGCATCACCAGCTTCTTGTTTTCTGGATCGTCGGGGAAAATATCCGTAAAATAAACAGCGCGCGTGCCCTCCTCGAAGGCTTTCTGCTGGGGGTCACTAAGGGCTTTCAGGAAATTCTTTTGTCCGCCGGCGGGATCGCTTGAGTAGACGATCTTGCCTTCGGGATCCACTAGCATGATATCGAGCAGGTCAAAAGCTTTCTGCATACGGCGGACCGTCTCGTCGATCTGCTGTTTGGCGGATATGAATTCCGCGTTGTCCGTATTCGAGGAGAAACGGGTTAAGACGGGAAGGTTATTCTTGACGGCAAAAGTACCCTGAGCTATCCATATGCCGGTCCTTAACCCGGAAAAGTATGTTTCTATCTTGTCGGCTTTATAGCTTGTGATATTAGCGAGTCCTGAAAGGTGGGCGGTTTCGATCGTTTTCTTATAACTATCGAAGCTCAGGAGGCCTACGATCAGCGCGGGTATCAATGCGACAGACAATAAAGCGATGGTGAGTTTCGCCCTGAAAGTCATGGATGACCCTTATTTATCACCTGCGGCCGTGGCGGCGCCTCGGCGCGAAATGATACGATTTCCCCAGGCCTGGAGACTTGTCGAACTGTTCCTGGGGGATCTCGGGGTGCTTCGCGATAGGAAGCGTTGCCCTGATCAGTTTTTCGATGCTGCGGACATCACTGCTCTGGTCCGGCGTGGCGAATGAGATCGCGTGCCCCTTATGTCCGGCCCGGCCCGTGCGGCCGATGCGGTGCACGTAGTTCTGCGCGTCATCCGGCAGGTCATAATTTAAGACTAGCTCGATGCCTGTGACGTCTATGCCCCTTGCGGCTATATCCGTGGCTACGAGCACTTTGTATTTGCCGGACTTGAACCCTCCGAGCGCTTCGCGGCGCTGGCCCAGCGAACGGTCTGAATGCATCTCGGCCGCGGTATATCCCATGTCCCTTATCGAGTGCGCAATCTTCTTCGCGTTATGCTTGGTGCGGGAGAATAACAGCACCGCGCCGTGGTACTGCGCAAGAAGTTTGCGGAGAAGCTGCGATTTCGCGTCTTTCCTGACGACGAACAATTCCTGGGTCACGTGCTCCGCCGCCGTACCGGAAGGCGCTATCTCTATGCTCATGGGAAGTTTCATATATTTGGCGGCTATAGCCATGACTTCCCTCGGGATGGTCGCGGAAAAGAGCATCGTCTGCCTCTCCTTCGGGACGAAACGCAGTATCTTATCGACCTGCGGCGCAAATCCCATATCGAGCATCCGGTCCGCCTCATCGAGAACCAGCATCACGACCCCGCCAAGCGTTACGTAGCGCTGCTCGACATGGTCGATGAGCCTGCCCGGCGTGGCGATGATGATGCGCGGCCCCCTGCGCAGGGCCTGTATCTGCTCGTGCATGGAGGCTCCGCCTATCAGGCATGCCGTCTTCATCCCGAACGGGCGCGCTATCGCCTGGAAGGCCTCGTCTATCTGCAGGGCCAATTCCCTCGTAGGCGCCAGCACCAGTCCCGACCCCTTCTTCTGCGCGAGGATCTGCACCATCGGGATGGCGAATGAATGCGTCTTGCCGGTGCCGGTCTGCGCGACGCCGACGATATCCTTGCCCTGCATCGCTATCGGAATAGCTTTCAACTGGATCGGCGTAGGCACCTTGAACTTTATCCGTTCAAGGATATCAAGTATCTTAGGCGCGATGCCCAAGCCGTAAAAACCGTCGGCGGAACTTCTAGCCGCCTGCGGCAGATCATCATTATTATTGTTTGTTTTATGCGTCATCATGGTCTTTAATCCTTTGATCTCCTGTCCAGAGGCACTTGCCCGATGTGGACATGGCAGTAGACCTCATGATTGTAGATGCTCAAGATCTGCTTACAATGCAGATACTTGCATTTCCTTCCTTTTGACGAAGTCCTTACTTTTTTGATATGTACTCCTTATGTTGATCAAGCCTTGTTAACTACAAATGTCCTCTTGAGCGAATCCATGAGCCTGCCCCTTTTTATCTCCCTCGCGAAGACACCGGCAAGCAAGCGCGGCATTACGCAAATGAACGAAACGACCTCTCCAAAGGTCAGGACCCTGTTTTGAAAGGCGCCCTTCAAGAATATCTTAAAATAGCGCTGCGGGGTGTAGAAAGAGAACTTTATCGTCCTGCCTATCTTCTTCAGCGCCGGATAATCGTATGTATCGGAATAGAGCTCTCCCTTTTCGGTAATATGGTAGCCGGGCGTCTTCTCCGCCAGCTCCCTTATCGGGGAATATTTCTCTATCCTGAGTTTGTTGCAGGTGATAAAATCCAGGCCCAACTCTTTGGCGAATTCGGGTATATAGAGCATCTCCTCTTTGCTCTCGCCTATATTGCCGTAGATAAAATAACCGTTGTAGAAGATCGGGTATTTCGTCAGTACCTTGAACGCCTCCCTGACCGTGGCGGAATCAAAACCTTTGTTCAACTGCGTCAATATACGGTCGTGCGGGGACTCTATGCCGACCAGTAACGCCTTAAATCCCGCCTTGACCATCTTGCCCAACAGCCGGGGATGCTTAAATAATTCAATGCGGGCCTGAGCGATAAAACGTTTCTTTATCTTGCGTTTTATTATCTCATCGCATATTCTCTCCGCCCTCCCCGCGTCGGCAAAAAGGTTGTCATCGCTGAAAAGGACTATCTTGGCGGTTATCCCTTCCAGTTCTTTGATAACCGAGTCGACGCTGCGCGCCGTATAGGTCCTCTTTTGGCCGAGGGGGTTAAGGTTGAATGTGCAGAATTTGCAGTTATGGGGACAGCCCCTCGCGGATAGGATAGAATCAAACGTAAGGTTCATCATCTCGATCCCGTTCACGGCAAGGCTGTATTTATTATTCCTTAAAGCGCGGTGCGGGGCCGGCATATCCTCTATGTCGAGGAGGGGCCTGTTCTTATTATGGACCACGACGCCGTTCTCTACGTAAGAGATGCCGAGGATGTCTTTCAGGGGCAGGCCTTTGAATATCTCCCGTATCGTCTCTTCGCCTTCACCGCGGACAATGATATTAAGGTTCGGGCAGATATTAAAAAGCTCATCCGCCATCTCTGTCGCCTTGTATCCCCCTACGACCAGAGGTATATTTGCCGGGATGCGGCTAATGAGCTCGCAGATCTCCTTGAACTGGCGGTCCCAGCCGATCGTCACGCAGACGATATCGATCTCTTTTGATATGAAATCCAACAGCTTAGCGGTATCGGACAGCTCTTTTTCGTACCTGAGATCGATAAGCGTAAGCTTCCCCACCAGCCCCTCGGCGCTGCTCGCGACGTACTCGAGGCCGGTCGGCGGAAAGAGCTTCATTACGCTTGTGTTGCTGCTTTCGATATAGGGATTCAGGAATAAGGCGTGCTTGTATTTCACGGGGGTATTATAACACAAAATACCCCTATTAGGGCATAAATATGGCTCGGCTATGACCGGCATTCCCGTCATAGCCGTTCCTCGCGTTTTAATTACAAATTAGCAGCTGCAGCCCTTCTTTTTTACTATACGCTCGGCTTCAGTCCAATTTTCCACGTCCCGCCCCTCTATGCGGCCGCTCTTTTCATAGATCTCTTGCGCTGTCTTCCTGATCAAATCAGTCAACTCTTCCTGCGACAACTTCTGGCCTACTTTGTGCATTTTTGTGCATGCCATCCCGTTCACCTCCTTTTTCATTGTTACCATTATACATTTACGAAAAAACATTTAAATTGGCTGATTCCGCTTTTTATTGACTTTTATCTGCTATGGGAGAACGGCCTTTTTGGGCCTCGGCGGAAGGACCAGCGGCGGGCGGGGCTCTTGGTTGAAATCAAAATCCTTTCTCAGGTCTCCGAGCACGCTTACGTCTTCCCTGACGGTCGGCCTGTTATCGGGCCTTCCGTCGGTTTTCGGGTCGATCCTCTGCTCGTTCAGGAAATCATCCTCAATGAATTTTAAATAGGCGTCAAAACTTAAGGTCTGATGGTCGATATATCCCTTTTTAGCGTAAGGGCTGACTACCAGGCCGGGGACCCTTAACCCATAACCATTTTCATCGACGCTCGGCGGAACGACATGATCGTAAAATCCTCCCCAATCATCCCATGATATAAATATGGCGCTGCTGGACCAGCAAGGGCTTTCCATCACGGCATTGACGATCTTGGTCACAAAAGCCTGCCCGTCGCTTACTAAAGCGATGGGATGCTCACTGTCTTTATTGTTCGGCACGATCCATATGACTTCGGGAAGGTCGCCTGATTTCGCGGCCTTGAAAAATCCGGACAACGGCTTGATGTGGTCCGATTCGTCATCTTGTTTTACCGTTACGAAACACGGAAGAGGATTCCAGATCTGGGGAACGCCGCCCCTGCCCTTTTTGGGCGCATCTTCCTCGGCATCGTATTCTTCGATCGGGGCGCCTTCATCGAGATAATATGCCCAGTTAATATTCTTCTTATGCAGCAGATAAGTGATGTCCGTCCATGCGTAGACCGGCTCCTTGCCCTCTTTTTTAAGCACTTTAGGGCTTTGGCCCGTCGGGTCATTTATGCATTTCATGGGATCCGGGGTCGGGCATCTCGCGCACCATGCGGAGACCATAAATAAATGCGCGGGAAGGCTCCATGAGGCGACCGGCTCAAACATGCGGTCCTGTAAAACGAATTCATCGGCGTACTTCCAATAATTGGGGATCTCCCTCCTGTCGTGATATCCCATGACATCCGGGGCGGCCGCGGGATTAACACGATCCGGGTTTAACCTCTTTTTTGCCGCAATATTTTTCTTTCCGGGCCTGACCACTTTTATGAATCCGTCCATTTTACCGTCATCTATGGCGTTGAGCGCGGCCGACCTGCCGTGGGGCCCTCCGTGGTTCAGATCGTTGGGATCATGATACGGCTTGACGCTTTTTCCTGTTAAAGGGTCAAAAGCGGAAACGGCCGGGACGCCATCTTTCATCGGAATGCCGTCCGCGCCGGGATAAGTGCCGAAATAATGGTCGAACGAACGGTTCTCCTGCATTATGACTATAACATGTTTGATTTTGTGGATCCCGGCGGCCGGATCGGCATAAGCATTAAAACTGAACGGATACGCCAGTAACGCGAAACAAATTAATATACGCTTCATGGCTTTTGGCCCCAAATGATACGGGTTAAAGAGAACGGCGGTATGGCGACCGGCCCGGAAGGGTCTTGCGCCTCTATTTTTGCGGCTGCCGGTTCAAGGCTGATGAGGTCAAGCGTGACGAGGGTTTCTACACGGCTCGGCTTACGGCTTTGGGACAATGTCGAAGGGTCAAAGGAAAGATCGACGGAAGCAGCGTTCTGTATCAAAAGTGTCGTGCGTGCCGACGATTCAAAAAGCCCCCCTTCGACAGGAAAATAGGATTCATTTTTCGATCCGCCTCCGGGAACCGGCTGTTCACCCTCCCGGATCAAGCGTTGGAAAGAACCGCCGTTATTAGCGGCCTCACTCAACCAGCGCAGCGCCGCAGCAGTGGGAACCGGCGCGTAGCTTCCGCGGCCATCCGGGACAAACATCGGGTGGGGATCTTTCTGCTTGAAACTGTACATGAAGAACAACGAGGCGGTCACCGAGGGATGGCGCAGATGGACCAGCGCCATGCGCGTAGTAGCAAGCATCTCCATCGCGGGAGACATCGGCTCGTCTTCACTGCCGCGCTGGGTTGCCGGATTGGTCCCGCGCGAATTCCATTCCGTGATCCAGATATCCTTTCCGGGCACGCGGCGTTCGATATCCCGTATGATCCGGTCCACCCCTTCATCCACCCGGGCCATCATGGCGTTCAGGCGCGCATTCGCATTTTCCCGCGTTGGCGGCGACATTCCCGCCCTGGAATCGCCTATCACATCGCGTAAGCGCGGATAAAGATGTATCGTAACGGCATCAAACCAGGGCGCCGGATGAAGATCCTCATCCCATTGCCGTAGCCGCTGTCCAAACTTTCCTTTCCGCGCATCGATGGCGCCCGCCGCGGCTTGCACGGCGACTTTGGCGTTAGCCGGCAAATAAGGTTTTATAGCATCCAGGTACCGCTTCATGATCCGCATGCTGGTCGGTTCATCGGGCCAGCGCGCCAGGCTTTCCGGGTCGTTGCCCATCGCGACCCAGAATTCATTTCCTAATTCGATCCTCTGCGGAACGATCCCCTTGCCGGCCAGCCGCTTAAACCATTCAGCCTGGGCTGCGGCGCTTGAGGACTCCAGGTTCGGGACAAGGATAACCTGCGCCCCGATCTCCCGTGAAAAAGATTCAAACTGTTCCATCGTGACGCCGTCGGGCTTGCCGCGCGCTATATTCCTAGCCGCTTTCGCCCAGAATTTGACATACGGTGAACTGTCGGAGCGCTCCTGTATCTCGATCAACCCTGTGCGCCAATTGTAAAAGTTAGCGTCAGATCCCCCGGGAAAGCGGTCCAGCCCGATAGCCATCGTTTTCAGCGCCGCTATTTTGGCCGGATCGTCCAGGAGCTTTTCATAAAACGCCGTTGTTGAAGCGCCGAAAACGGGGCCATTCAAAGACCGCGGTTGTCCGAGTGGTTTGAGCGTGAAAGTACCGGCGTAGGCGGGAAAAAAAGACATTAAAAGAGAAATGACAATCGCCACACTGAATAAATAAAATGATCTGCGCATCGATCGTTACCTCTCATTTGTCTC
>CAISWF010000006.1 GCA_903889135.1 Candidatus Omnitrophota bacterium
AGAAGAATTTTGAGATGTCCAAGGTGACGCTCAATAATATAATGGGAAATGCCGGCGGGACCGCGTACAGGGTGATCGAGATCGGGGATTTCAAACCGGACGAGATAAACCTTGATGAAGCGCTTAAGTCGGCGTCGTCAAACCGCGTCGAGCTCTCGAAACTCCAGGCCAGGGCGCGGGCGGCACAGGCCGATCTCGCGGCTAAGAGGAAAGGCAATTGGCCGGTCATCTCGGTCGGCGGCAGCCACCAAGTCAGTGATACGAGCACGCCCGGCGTCGGAAACGTCCATAGCTGGAACGCAGGGCCCCAGATAAGCTGGCCGTGGTTCGACGGCTTTAAGACAAAGTCCGATATCGAGGCCGCGCAGGCGAACCTTAAATTAGCCCAGCTCGGGATCCAGGATGAGACGTTGAACATAGCCCTCGAGGTCCAGAGCGCGGTCCTTTCTCTGGGGGAATCGAAGGAGAGGATCACCGCGACGGCAAAACTTCTCCAGCAGACTAAAGAGTACCTCGATATATCCAACGCGAGGTACGAGGAAGGCCTAGGCTCTATAATAGAAGTCACCGACGCCGAGAACTCGCTCGTCTCGGCCAGGCAGGGCCATGCCTCCGCTATCGCGGACTACCTGACCGCCTCCGCGTCATACCAAAAATCCATCGGCGTCATCTCCCAGGGCATAGTAAAGTAAATCCCATCCTGCAGGCCCCGTATCTGACCCTCGTTATTATGCTTGAAATAAGCATTTCTGGCATTATAATCATATTATACGTTAAGGGCACAACCGTTGAGTTCAAACGTTCAACGAGAAGGTAATATGCGATCAAGGAAACCATTCGGAATCGGGATCATCCTATTTATGGGATTGCTCGCGTTGAGCCCGCAGTGTCACGCCTACCTGAGTAATGCATTTAACGCCAAACACATTCTTGATTCAGCGGATCTCGTGTGTCACGGGGAGGTTCTTTCCATAAATCCCGCCGAGGTTGAGAATGACACATCATTTCAGCCGCCGCTGCACACAGACGGGCGCGTCGCCCGTGTGCAAATTCTCAATACGATCAAAGGAGATGCGCATGACCAGATAAACGTGGTATTTCGAATGTCTACTGACTTCGTTTTTTATACACAGATCAACAAGGGGCACCACTGTATCCTTTTTCTGCGTAAACAAGGGGAGATATACCGTTTCGTCGATGACCACAACGGAGTGCTGGAAATAACACCGCATGAACCCATTTCATATACCTCCAACAAACCCGACGATAGATTAATTGAAGAATTGATACTGGTGACGAAGTTGGACAAGGGGCGAATGCGGCTCACTTGCATCGAAGAACTCGGCAGGTTTCCCGCTGATCGCTCCATTGAATGGTTGAAGCAAGTCGCTGAGGATATCGACATGGCAGTTCAAGGTGTCGCCTATGCGGCTTTGATCGCACTCGACACTCCTCCGTCGGTTGAGGAGCTCTCGCGGTTCTTTGCCAGGCAGGACGACACGAAGTCACTCGAGCGGTTTGGCACAACCGGATATGACAACGGGCAATTGAAGGGTCGAATTCTCAATGAAATCGAATTACGTTTCAACATTATCGAGCGGGACTACGGTCTTGACTACACTGATGCGGAATACGTGGCGCGAAGGAAGGCAGCAAGAATAGCGGCGGACAAATGGAAAGATTTCGATTTGATTGGCTTACTTGAGTCGGCGCGGGACACCCGCGATGTTAGAGATAATGCTGTTGTAGCAGATATAGTCGGGGAGCAGATTGACGAGCATGGAGTACCAGCTGTCATCAAGAAAACCTACCGGAGAGGAAGTAGAGCCATCGTCCTGAGTCTTCTGAACAGTGTGAGCGGGAGCTCCCTGTTCGATGTGGTGCGTGCAATAGACCGTATGATTACAGAGCCTCACAGCTTTCCTTACCCGCAACGGCATGAGAGCATCGCCGAGATCGACACTTATGTCAGGGCTTGCCGCCTGTGGCTTGCGGAACACCCAAACTGGGAGATTGAAAACAAGGAACAGTTGGATGCGCCGAGAAAGGATTGACGCGCCGAAACACCGGCTGAACCCTATCATCGCTAAATTGCCAAAAAATCAGGCGTGACGTCAATCCTCGACAAACAAAACGGTTGAGTTTACGGCCGCGAAGTAATAGAATATGCCTGTGCCGGAGAAACCCAGATTACTTTTGCATGTCTGCTGCGCGCCTTGCTGCACCTACCCGATAACAGCCCTGCAGGATGAATTCGACGTAGAGTTATTCTTTTACAACCCGAACATCCATCCTGAGGAGGAGTACAAGGCGCGGCTTGACGAGGCGGAAAAATACACCGCTGAGATAGGTATCATCCTGCATAAGGTTGCTTACGAGGTGGACGCGTGGTTCAGGGCGACGTCCGGCTTACGGGACGAGCCCGAGGGAGGGGATCGCTGCGAAATATGCTATCGGATGAGGTTAGGGAAGACCGCGCAGTTCGCCGCGACCAACGGGTTCGATCTTTTCGCCACGACTCTCACTATCAGCCCGCACAAGGACGCGAAAAAGATAAACGCGCTCGGAGAGATGATAGCGGATATGTATACGCTGAAATTCTACGGCGCCGATTTCAAAAAGAACGACGGTTTCAAGAGATCCGCGCAGATGTCCAAAGAGGCGGGATTATACAGGCAGAACTATTGCGGCTGTCAATACAGCAAGAAGGGGAAGGGCTGATATGAAGAAATGCTCGTATTGCGCTGAAGAGATACAGGATGACGCGATAAAGTGCAAGCATTGCGGCGAGTTTCTCAATAAGCAGAAGCAGAAATGGTACTTCAAGACCTACTCTTTCGTGATAGCTTTTCTCTGTATCGGGCCGTTCGCGCTGCCGATGGTGTGGTTCAACCCGAATTACAGCAAGACGAAGAAGATAAACATAACGATCATAACTCTGGCTGTCAGCGTGGCGCTGTTTACCGTATTTTGGGGTGCTTTCAAGTCCATAGGCAGTTATTATAAGCAGCTCGAGGAATTATTCCCGAAGGTATAAAAAGAGGAGGAGACGAAATGGCAGGTAACCAGGATCTAAAACCGAAAGTGCAGCAAGCCCTTAACAAGATACGCCCGATGCTCCAGGCCGACGGCGGCGACATCGAGTTGGTCGACGTCGTGGGGAAGGTCGTTAAAGTGAAGCTGACGGGCGCGTGCGGATGCTGCCCGATGTCGCAGATGACCCTGCAGATGGGCGTCCAGCGCGCGATCAAAGAAGTTGTCCCCGAGATAGAAAGCGTGGAAGCGGTCTAGGGCTAAAAGGAAATTTTCTTGACAAAGGTTTTTTGGTTAAGTATACTTGTAGCAAAAGAAAGGGGGAATTATGAAGAGCAGACTGTTAATGAACACAATCCTGGTATTGGTGGTGATCGGACTTTTATCTGTGAGCTCGCCTTCATATGCCCAGGGCGCTTTGAATAAGTTGGGCCGCGGAATAGTGAATACCTTAACCGGCTGGCTCGAGATCCCGAAGGGGATAGTCGATGAAAGCAAGGCCAATAACGTATTCACCGGGCTGACAGTCGGGACGATAAAAGGATTGGGATTAGGTCTGGTCCGCACCGGCGCGGGTATCTATGAAGCCCTGACGTTCCCGTTCCCGATTCCCGAAGGCTATGCGCCGATCGTAAAGCCTGAATTTGTCTATTCCAACGAAAAGTAAAATCTTGTAGTAGGAAGAAAGAATCTTGCGGGGCCTTGGAAAAGGCCCCGTTTTTTAAGCCAAAATTCGAAACGTGAAAAATTAATCTTGACAAAGGCCTGTTTATATGGCAATATTAAAACAACCTACTTATTAACAATCCCTTACATACCTGTTTTATAAAGTCCCCTGCAGAAAATGGAGTAGGAGGTCTTGCATGCGTTTTAGAGCAATTCTTCTTTGCGGTTCGTTCGCGGCATTCTTAGCAGCCTGTATAGGACCGGCTTTTCCTGCCGGCGCCAAGCAGGCCCAGGCGCTTTTTGACCCAGGGACCGAAGAGGTGGTCGATTATGCCAAATACGGCGAATTTGTCGGGCTTGACACCGAGGGTTACAAGTACGATATTAAGGATAGGCAAGGGCTTGCCGCGGCGTCAGGGGAAGGCGTATATCCAAGCACCAGTGTCACCAAGGATCCCGCGTACAGGGAAGCGCAGGCGACCGGAAAACTCGTAGGCAAGCACTGGGACTTCGTCAACAACGATGACCAGACGCTCGCTTTTTATAAATGGGCTACGGCGAGCGAAGAATCGGGCGTAAAACAATATTACACGGCTGCCGCCCTCGCCAGGTCCGGCCATCCGCTCCAGGCGATAAAGGCGTATTACGCCGTGCTGGTGAATTTCCCGAGGTCCGTAGGTTGGACATATTGGCATACCCCTCTCTATACCGCGAAGATGGCATTAAACGACCTAGAATACCTTATCAGGAGCCACCCTGAGCTGGGAATAAAGCTGGTTGACGCAAAAATAACCATAGAGAACTCTTTCGGTAGCGACATATCCAACGATAAATTTATCATTAATCCCGGGAAACTCGTCAAAGTAAAACCTGAAGAAGTCATCCCCCCTAAAGCAGATCTCTCGAAACTCAAGGTCATCAAGACCGCAGGCGGCGAACATGTCAAACTCGTCGAGTACGAGAACGGCCACTGGCAGCTCCTGGTCGATGGCAAACCTTTCCCGATGAAGGCGATGGCGTATTCCCCGAACAAGGTCGGCCTCTCTCCGGATAACGGCTCCCTGAACGTACAGACCGACTGGATGACCGCGGATTTTAACAAGAACGGCAAGGTCGACGGACCGTATGACGCCTACGTCGACAAGAATAAGAACAATAAGCAGGACCCGGACGAACCGTCTGTCGGCGATTTCCAACTGATGAAGGATATGGGGGTCAATACGATACGCCTTTACCATCATTCCACTAATAAGCAGCTCCTTAAGGACGGTTACGATAAGTACGGCTTCATGTATCTTATGGGCGATTTCCTCGGGATGTACGCCGCCGGCTCGGGCGCAGATTGGTATGCGGGAACCGATTATACCAACGAAGAGCAAAAGAAGAAGATGATGGAGAGCGTGAGGCAGGTCGTTATGGAATATAAGGATGAACCTTATATACTCATGTGGGTGCTCGGCAACGAGAACAATTACGGGTATCCCGGCACGCCGGATGTAGAGCCGGGCATGGGATGCCGCGCGAAGCTCCAGCCCGACGCCTATTACGCCTTCGTCAACGACGTCGCGAAGATGATAAAATCGATAGACCCCAACCATCCGGTCGCCATCTGCAACGGCGAGACGGTATATCTTAATTATTTTGCCAAGTATTGCCCGGACGTGGACGTATTCGGCGCGAATGTGTACCGCGGCCCGAACGGTTTCGGGAGGACGTATTGGGAGGATATAAAGGACCTGACCGGCAGGCCTTCGATCATAACCGAATACGGCTGCCCCTCCTATTTTAAAGATGATCCGGAAAAAGGGGAAGAGTTGCAGGCGGAATACCATAAAGGCAATTGGGAAGACATTGCTTTTAATATGGCGGGTTCGGGTTTCGGCAATGCGCTCGGCGGCGTCTGTTTCGAATGGGTGGACGAATGGTGGAAGGCGGGGCCTCCGCCGCAGCTTGATCCCGCGAAGCAGGAGCCGGAGGGCTGGGATTACAAGACAAGGTCGAAGACGCCCGGTAATTTCCGCGGGCCGTTCCCGGACGGATGGCTGCACGAGGAATACCTGGGGGTTACAAGCCAGGGGAATGGCTCGGACAGCCCGTTCTTAAGGCATCTAAAGAAGTCGTATTTCTGGTACAAGGAAAACTGGGCAAAATAACGAAAGGGGGTAAAGGAGATGAAGAAGTCAGTAATTCTGTTGGTGTTATTGGCGCTGGCAGTATGCGTCACGGGTGTGTCTGTAGCCGCCGATGCGGTTGTTGTTGCGCCGGCTTCTGCCAGCGGGTTCAAAAGGTTTAATGTCTACAGCGACCGCACAGCTCGCGATAATCATTTTATGCCTTCGGGCTGGATGGGCGATTACGGTGACATAAAGCTTGATACCGGCTGGAAGGATAATCCCCATAGCGGGACGACCTGCATAAAGATCGTTTACACGATCGATCAGAAACAAGGCGCGGGCTGGGCGGGCATATTCTGGCAGAACCCGGCCAATAACTGGGGCACGAAGCCGGGTGGATTCGACCTGACAGGCGCCAAGAAGCTCGTCTTCTGGGCGAGGGGTGAAAAAGGCGGAGAGATGCTTTCGAAGACCCAGGTAGGCACCCTGGCCGAGGTTAAGGTCGGCGGCATCACGGGTGAATACGCCGATTCGGATTCCGTCTCGATCGGGCCTTTGATGCTCACTCCCGAATGGAAGGAATATACGATAGACCTGACCGGCAAGGACCTCACCTACATCTCGGGAGGTTTCTGCT
>CAISWF010000007.1 GCA_903889135.1 Candidatus Omnitrophota bacterium
GTGTCATTGATGAGGTATTTCGCCTCGAAGTTATCGGTGCAGTCGAGTATCACATCGTAATCCCTGATCAGGCCCTTCGCGTTATCCGCGTCAACCCTGGCCTTAATGGCTTTGATATTAACGTCGGGGTTGATCTCCTTCAGCCTCTTCTCTGCCAGGGAAACTTTAGGCTTTCCTACATCCCCGGTGGAATACAATACCTGCCTGTGGAGATTGGAAAGCTCGAGGTCATCGCTGTCTATGAGGCCTATCGTCCCCACCCCGCAGGAGGCAAGATATAAAGCGGCCGGCGAACCAAGGCCGCCGACGCCTATTATCAGCGCCTTCGAGGAAAGAAGCCTTCTCTGGCCCTTTTCGCCTATGATATCTAAGATGAGGTGCTTCCTGTATCTCTCCCGCTGGGCGGAAGTAAGATCAACCGGCATCTATCTCCTCCTCCGTTACCATGCCGTTCTTTATCCTGAACGAGCGGATCTCAGGCATGCCGTTGATAAGCGAGACGATGACATAAGAACATTCGGGGTGCACCGCGAGCTTGATATCCCGGAAAGAGGGATAAGGACGGACGTTGGGATGCGAGTGGTAGATCCCGACCATCTCCAGATTTTGCGAACGCATGTCCCTGGCAGCGTCGAACTGTTCCTTAAGGGCGATCGAATACCGCATCCCGCCCCTTTCGGTATTCGCCATCTGATAGACCCTGCCTACCTTCCTGCCTTTTCCTGCCAGAAGGCCGCATGCCTCGTTAGGGAATTCGCGTTTCGCGTGTTCTACGATCTCTGCCATGTGTATTTTTTTAAGGGATAATTTCATTTCAATATGACTTTAAGGAGGTGTAGGAGAAAATAGGTAAGCCATGCCGATGTGAAAGGCACTATAAGCCACATCAGGAGGTTCCTGACGATATGATGTTTTTTGAAACTCCGCATTATGCCCTGGTCGGCGCAGCCGAGGCCGGTCAGGCTCGCGGTTACGGTCACGGATACGGATAGCGGGATCCCGTTCATGGACGCGGCCAAAAGCGCCGTAGCGCATAACAGTTCGATGATTATCGCCCTGACAAAACCTATCTCGCCCATCTCCCTCTCATCGGTCTCGAGAGCCGCCTTTCCGAAGATAAGGGCTCCGGCAGCGATCCCGATGCCGGCCATCAATATGCCCCACCTGGTATCTATAAAACCGACGGCGACTACCGGGGCCATCGCCTTCCCGACGCCGTTCGCCCCGCCCGCGAAAGCCACATAGCATCCCGAAAAAGTGAGAAGCGCCCCCAGCAGGGCCCTGCCCCTCTTCTCCTCCTTCAGGTAACTGTAACCTTTGATGGCTTTAAAATTAAGCAGTTTCCCGATAATGAACGCGACGCCGAATATACAGATAGGCGAGAGGAACCACCAGACGAGGATGTCCGTGTACCTGTCGACGTTCATAGTCTCATAATATATGCCTGCCGCAGCGATCGAAGAAACTACGGCGTAGGTAGTGGGAATGGAGACCTTGAAGATGCTGGATATGAAATCGTAAGCGGCCGAAACCGCCATTACGACGAAGACGATATAAAAATAAGCTTTGAAGGTCCGGACAGGGACTATGCCTTCACTCAGGGTCTTCAGGACGGGAAGGCCTGATATTATCGCGCCCAGGATGACGAAGATGGATATCAATATCAGCGCTTCCTTCTTCGTGCGGACGCCGGTCCTGTATGCCGCCTCCATTTCGGCGGCGGCGTTGTTCGCGCCGACGTTCATCGCGAGGAAGACCGCGATCAGGATTATAAAGAATGGCATGTAAGCAATTATACCAGATTGGAAAATATTTTGGTAGTGGGAACGATCAGGACTTTCTGAGCAGGACGGACAGGTCCTTAAGCGTCCTCTTAAAGACTTTCTCGGCCAGTTTTTTGGTCTTCGCTTCGACTATGACGCGTATGATCGGCTCGGTGTTAGATGGGCGCACGTGGACCCAGTGGTCTTCCCTGTCGATCTTGACGCCGTCCAATAATACGGGCTTGTCTTTCTTGTAGAGGTCCCTGAACTTCCCGACCACTAGATGGGCCTTCGCCGTCTCGCAATACATCTTGCCTTTGACCATATGATAGTCCGGTAGGCGGCTGATGATCTTTGAGACGGGGTCCTTCGTCCCTGCGAGATGCTCCAATATTATACCCATTCCGGAAAAACTGTCCCTGCAGGGATGGACCGCGGGCCAGATGACGCCGCCGTTGCCTTCCCCCCCGATAACGGCATCCCTGTTCATTATGCTTTCGACAACATTTATCTCGCCGATCTTCGTCCTTATCACTTTGCAGCCGTAGCCCTCGGCCACGTCATTTATGGCCCTCGTAGCCGAGAGGTTCGTCACTACTATGCCCTTCTTCTTCCCGAGGAGATGGTCGACGGCCATGACCAGGGTATATTCCTCCCCGACCGGCCTGCCTTTTTCGTCGACGACGGCCAGGCGGTCCGCGTCCGCGTCCTGGACGAAACCTATATCGGCCTTTTTCGACTTGATAAGCCTCGATATCTGGACGAGGTTTTTAGGGATCGGCTCGGGGTCATGGGGAAATATCCCGTTGGGCTCGATATTTATGGGGATGACGCGGCAGCCGAGCCTTTTCAGGAAGACCGGGGTCATGAGCGATGCCGCTCCGTTGCAGCAGTCGACCGCGACCTTGAACCTGCGGCGCCGTATCGCGGCCGCATCTATACGGCTCAACACTTTCTCCATATGGAACAGTATCGCCCCGTCGTCCGTCTTTATCGTCTTAATCTCCGCGTTCGTGCATTTAAAAAATTCCCTCTGGTGATATACGTCGAGGAGCTCCTCGGCCTGGTTCGCGTTGAGGAAGAGGCCGTCTTTATTCACGAACTTGAGCGCGTTCCATTCGGCCGGATTATGGCTCGCGGTTATTGCTATACCGCCGGAAGCGCCTAAATATTTGGTCCTCACCAGTATGGTGGGCACCGGGCATATGCCGAGGTCGACCGGCTCGCAGCCGCCCGAGAGAAGACCCGAGAATACGGCGTTCTTTACCATGTCCTTTGATGTCCTGGTATCCGTAGCCACAAGGACCTTCCCGCCCCTCACGTAGGATGCGAAGGCCTCGGCAAAAGAGACCAGCAGCTGGGGCGTAAGGCTGTCTCCCACTATTCCCCTTACTCCGGAAATCCCTATCTTCAAAGACTGTTTTTTGTCTGTCATCGCGTCTCCGTCACATCTCGGCTTTTATGCTGGCGACCGCCGCGCTGCAAATCTCTTCGGCCTTCTCTTTCGACGTGCTCTCTGCGAGCACGCGTATCAACGGCTCGGTGTTAGAAGCCCTTATATGCAGCCAGCTGTCCTTCCATTCAACCTTCACCCCGTCCGCGAGGTCCACATTCTCGTTTTTATAATGCCGCTTTGCCCTGTCTATGACCGAATAGATGATGTCCGGCGAGCAGGTTATCTTTTTCTTTACCATGTAATACTTCGGCAGCTCCGCCGAAAGTTCCGATATCTTCTTCCTTTTTCCCGCGAGCATCTGCAAGATGAGCCCCATCGCCAGGAACCCGTCCGAGGCATACTGGAAATCCCCGACCGCGACACTGCCGCTTCCTTCCCCCGAAATCACGCCCCGCACGTCCAGCATCTCTTCGATTATATACGCCTGGCCGATCTTGGTCCTTACCAATTTTACGCCGTACTTTTTCGCGATATCGTCTATCATCCTGGAGGTAGAGAAGTTCGTCACTACAGGCCCGCGTTTTTTCGACAGGATGTAGTCGGCAAGGAGCGCGAATGTGTACTCCTCGCTGAGCGGTTTTCCCTGCTCCGTGCAAACGGCGACCCTGTCGACATCGGCGTCGAGCATGAAACCCACGTCGGCCTTGACCGGTTTTATTATCGAGGAAAGTTGTTCCATGTTGGCTGCAGTGGGCTCGGGATCATGCGAAAACGCGCCGGTTATTTCGTCGTTTATTATGACGAGCCGGCATCCCAGTTTTTTCATGAGTATCTTGGCCGCATTTCCTCCGGCGCCGTTGCAATTATCAATAACGACTTTCAACTTCCTGCGGCGTATCTTGCCGGTGTGCAGGTATTTGCAAAGCCTGTCCATATATACGTCGATGGCTTCGTCGTTCTTTGTCACCTTCCCCAGCTTATCCCACGCCGCCTTCTTGAATTCCCCCTGATGGTATATATCGAGAAGTTCCTCGCCTTCATAAAAATTAAGGAAAGTCCCGTCGGCCTTTATGAATTTAAGTGCGTTCCAGTTGCTGTCGTTATGGCTGGCGGTGATAGCGATCGCCCCTTTAAGCCCCAGGCGCTTTGCGGTGTATTGTATTATAGGCGTGGGGCAGATCCCCAGGTCGACGATGTCGCAGCCGGTCGAGATGAGCCCGGACAATACCGCGGACTTGACCATCTCCCTCGAGGCGCGCGTATCGCAGCCTACTCCGATCTTCCCGCCCTTAAGGTATGTGCCGAAAGCGCAGGCGAAATTTATTATCATCTCCGGCACAAGCGTCTCGCCTATGATGCCTCTCACCCCGGATATGTCTATCTTTAACGGCTGCATAGTCCGCTCCTGTTCATTCTTTCATCGCCTTATACGGCTCATAATAATGTATCGCGAAACCGTAAAAACCTGAATAGCCCTTAAAGGCCTCGGCCGTCTTGGCGAGTTCCCTCTCCAGCGCCGTCTTGGTCATCCCGGCGAATGTTATCCTGGGCGAAGCGATCAGGTCCGCCTCGAACCTCACATAGACCCTGTTAGACCTGCCGCTGGGTATCGTCTTTATCTTAAAATTCTCGTAAGCCCCTTCCTTCGACACTGCCCATTCCGCGTCGAAGATCGCCTCATTGATGGCTTTTTTATCCGGCACGTAAAAATCCTTCCCGAAGATCCGGCCTATATCCATCAGCGTCTCTTCAGCCTTCGCCTGCCGCTCAGGGTCCGGCGGGACGAGTAAGCCGATATGGACGTTCTTGCCGTCGCTTAATTTCCTTACCCTGAAGCCGTTATGCATAAATTGCTTCGCGAACTGGCCGCCTACGCTGCCAAGCCTCTTGTCGAACTCGAACTCGGGATGGCCGTATATAAAAATGGTGCGTTCCGGTTCCGGCCGGAAGGTCTCGACGCCTATATATACTTTCTTTCCGACTTTGGTAGCGTATTCCACTTCGTCCATGCCGTGCGCGATTATCCCGTCGTTGCCTTCCGCGATATTCCTGTAATCCATCACGCCGATATTATCGGTTATATCTATTATATGCTCTCCCACGGGCTTATCGGCTCCGCCGAATTCCACGTCCAAGTCCCCGCCTTTTTCAAGGAACCAGAAAGGAACATCCACGCCGAAGACGACATTTTGGCCCGAGGCGCGCACGAGGTCCATGCATTTTTTATTGGCCTCGAGGAACTCTATGAGGATCTCTTTCCTGAAAGGGCCGTTGTATCCCACGAGGAGATACGGCTCGTTGTCCAGGTGCATGCCGTCATATCTCTCTTCGGGTTTTCCCTGCGCGTTGAATTCAAGGACCGCCTTTACCTGGGCGAGGAGTTTCGGATGGTTGGGACGCAGGATAAGGGTCGGCTCCCCGTCGAGCGCGTGGATCTTTATATTCCTGCTATGGGCGTCTTTCAGGAAAGAACGCAGCTGGTCTTTATAAGACAATTCGCATATCACGTCGGAGGCGCCCCCGGAAAGGGAATAGTGCATCTGCGCGAAGAGCTCGTTTATCTTATACTTTTCGCAGAAATCAAAAAGTTCCTTCCTCTTGTCCTCTTTAAGGATCGGCTCGATGGACTTCCACTCCCACATAGCGCGGTTTATCGTTTTGGCCGCCGGCACCGCTGGCTCGGGGATTTGAGCAAAAGATACCGCCATTATCGAATTCATCAAAATAAACATAGAAATACCTATCGCCTTAAGCATGTTCTTTCTTTTTTTCTTCCGGTTTGGAAAGGTTAAATTTTATATCGTCTATATAGACCGCGCCTTTGCCTTTCACGTTGAAATTCAGAACGAACGAGCCCATCTCCTTGAGGTCGAGCATGCCGAAATCAGAGAGCGGGATGACGACCTCCTGCCATTCGGTAGTGACGCCCTTCGGCAGGTATTTCACGACCTGCCCGGCTTTCAGGGAATCGCCTATGGTCAGCCAGTTCTTATCGGCCATGCCGAGCTCAAAGTTCTCGCCGCCGTTCTCCCCCTTTACCATGAACGAGACGCTCTTGTACCCGCTCAGGTCGTAATACGCGCCGTCGATCTGGTTCAGGAGCGTGTAGTAGCCGCACCAGCCGCCCGCCTTTTTGTCGTAAGAGAGCTTCAGCGAGCGCCCTTTTTCACCGTAATGGACATCCTTGACCCAGGCGCTGCGTATGACCGACGGCAGGCTCTTATAGCTGTTCGTCTTTCGGCCCAGGAGATTGACCGCGGTCGCGTGGTCGAAATTATCGAGGAGGAGATAGCCTTGGTCGCGGGTCTCCTTTTCCCTGTCGACCGTCAAGTTCTCGTCGAAAGTGAAATCTTTTATCCAGAATACTCCGCTTCCCTCCTCGTTGAAATTGAATACGAGGCTGAAGACCTTAGACATGGCCGGTCCGTAAAAATCTTCCAGAGGCACCCTGACCTCCTGCCATTCGGTCGTGACCCCGCCCGGCAGGTACCTGTAGATCGTGCCGGGTATCACGGCGTCTTCCCTCCTGTGCGCCACTACATCGTTAAGGCCGAGTTCGAACGTCTCTCCGCCGGCCTGCCCTTTTATCATAAAGGTCATCGTCTTATATTTCGAGAGGTCGCCGTTGATTACGATATACGCGCCGGCGAATGATTTTGCGCTTTCGTCCGGCCTGTCATACATGATCTTTATCGCGCCGTCATCCTCATATGCCCCGGCTTTGCACGGCGCTATGGAGAACGTCCCGAGTTTTCCCCTCTGTCCGAAAAATATGTCCCTTTCGGTGAGCATCGAAGTATCGGTAAGTTTAGGGATCTCGCCGAGAGGTACCCCCTGGGGATATGCGGGCCCGGCCGCCGATAACAAAACTACCGCGACCGTTAAAAAGATCATGTTATTTTTCATTTCAGCTCCAATATCCCGAATGTCGTCGGGTCGCCCCATACCCTGTTCCTCGAAGTGGACATCAGTAATTTCTGCGGCGCGGCCGCCGAATCGGTGTCGCTCGGGTCGACGCTTATCCCGAGTTTCATGCCCTTAGAAAAACGTTTGGGTAAACTCTTCGACTCTTCAGGCGAGGCCCGCGCCATCTTCTCGAGATCCGAATAGAGGACCTTAAACGGTATCCTCGCCTCGATGATATAACCGTCCGCGGTTTTTACGGCCTTCACGTCTATAAGCTCCTTATACGGCTCTTCCAGGGCCGGGGTCCAAATATATACCTCGGGCCGTATAGCCGAGAAGTCCCCGGGACTTAAACCGAACTGGAAATCATCCGCGCTGTTCACTGCTTCATTATAATCCCCCAAAAGGTCGGCGTCCAGCCACATCTCTATATGGTCTCCCTGCCACATATTTTCGCCTGTCCATTGCTGGACCAGTTTGTCGTCAGTGATCTTGAACGCAAAATAAAGGTTTTGCGCGTCCCACTGGCTGTATATGCCGGCCGAATAATCCTCCTTGCCGCCCCATGTGCCTGCACCAAAGATGACATCCTCCTTCTTATCGAGAAGGTACGATTCTGAAAGGTCCCAGCCGTTGAGCGTACCGTCTATAGCCGCCTTGTCTTTTTTCTCTACCGAGACGATCGTATAAGCCGCCTTCGGCCTCTCCTTCGTCGGGACATTCCTGCCCTTCTGCAGCAGGCGGTAACTTTCGTAACAGTGGATGCCGAATCCCCCGAACGCGGGATTTTTCTTGAAGGCCTTAGCGGTCTTGTCCAGCGACATCTCCATAAGGTCCCAGCCCTCCCCGAAGAAGGTATTGCGCCTCAGTCCCTGATGCATGCTTATGAGGTCCTGCGTCTCCACGCCTATGAATATCTTCTTTTTCATCTCCTTGGCGATCTCAAGATGGGTCTTCCCGTTCTTGATGATGTTATTCGCGTCATTATAATAGTCCATCAGCGCGAAATAATCGACATTCTCCAATATTCGGCGCTCGTATGCGCCGTTCTCTTCCTTATCGAAGAATATCGGGACGGCAAGGCCGATACTGAAATTTTTACCGTATGAATCTATTAACTGCCTGCATTTCTTCAGGAGTTCGATATGCTGGCGCTTGATGGATTCCCTATCGCTCACCCACTCGGACAAAAGGTACGGTTCTATATCCAAATGGACGCCGTCAAACCGGGATTCTTTTTTGCGCCCCTTGTTAAACTCGAGGAAAGACTTTATCCAGTCGAGCGTCAGCTGGTGGTTCTCGCTCAGGACCCATGTCGGATTTCCGGTAAGGGCCTCGACCCTGACGCCCCTTTTGTGGGCCTCCTCCAGGAATTGGGCCAGCTTATCGAGATAGCTTTTTTCTGTCGATATTTCGCCGAAGTAAAGGTATATCGTATTTACCGCGGTCCTGTCGCAAAAATCCAACAATGCCGTCCGCGCTATCATATTATTGACCGGATCCGTCTTCCAGACCCACATCGAGCGCCGGTGGCTCTTATCGGGTTTCACCCGCGGCGAATTGTATTCCTCAATCTTCGCGACCTCAGGATCGTCCTTTAAAGTTATATAGTCCATGTATATCTTACCTTCCCCGTCGTACTTGCAATTCAATACGATCGACTGGAGGGAGGAAAGATCGACCTGGCTCGCCACCCTGGACAACGGTATCTTGACCTCGCGCCACTCTTTCGTCACGCCCTTATGCAGGAAAGCATCCACCATGCCGAAATATACAGCATCGATGCCCAGGTCGACCATCTCGCTGTCGGCGACGCCTATATCGAACTTCTCGCCGCCCTTATCACCTTTGACCCAGAAACTGAGGGTGTTGTACTTAGTGGTGTCGAGCTTGTTCAGGAGCGTATACCACCCGCACCATCCGGCCTCTTTCCTGAATTGCAGGACCAATACTTTCTTTTTTTTCCCGTCCCTCACTTCATCGATCTTCGTGATAATACTATAGGAAGGCCTGTACGACCACGTCCCCTGGTATCCGCCCAGCGAATTCAGCCTCTCGTAGTAGACTCCGCTTGTCGTTCCTTTATTGAAATCGTCTATGACAAGCGGGGGCAGAAGCGGCCTTTCGATCACGGCCTTCTTCCCCCTCGCGAAGAACTTTAAGATGTCGACTTTAAAACAAAAGAACAGGCCTGTCATGATGAATATCACGACAAGCAGTAAAATCAGCAATAAGGCCGCGAGACGCCTTTTTTTACCTTCTTCTCTCTTCATTATTTTAGCTCTAATATCCCGAATGTCGTCGGGTCGCCCCATGCCCTGTTCCTTGAGGTGGACATCATCAGCTTCTGCGGCGCGGCCGGCGAATCGGTGTCGCTCGGGTCTACGCTTATCCCGAGTCTCATGCCCTTCGAGAAGCGCTTGGGTAAAGTCTTCGAGACCTCGGGCGAGGCCCTCGCTATCTTCTTTAAGTCCGAATAGAGGACCTTAAGCGGTATCCTCGCCTCGATGATATAACCGTCCGCGGTCTTTGAGGCCTTCACGTCTATCAGGCCCTTATAATTCGTCTCCAGGTTCGGGGTCCATATGTACACTTCGGGTTGTATCGTCGAGAAGTTTCCCGGGCTTAAACCGAACTGAAAATCATCGGAGCTGTTGACCGCTTCATTGTAATCCCCGGCAAGATCGACATCGAGCCACATCTCGATATGGTCTCCCTGCCACATGCTCTCACCGGTCCATTGCTGAACCAGTTTGTCATCGGTGATCTTGAACGCAAAATAAAGGTTTTGCTCGTCCCATTGGCTGTATATCCCGAGCGAGTAATCTTCTTTGCCGCGCCAGGCGCCGGCGCCGTATATCACGTCTTCTTTCTTGTCGAGAAGATACGGTTTTGTAAGGTCCCAGCCCTCTAAAGTGCCGTCCATTGCTATCCTGCCCTTCTTCTCGGCCGATGCGACCGTATAAGTCGTCTTCGGCCTCTCTTTCGTCTGAACATTCCTGCCCCTCTGCAGCAGGCGGTAACTTTCGTATGCGTGTATGCCGAAACCTTCGAATGCCGGATTCCCTTTAAAGACCTTCGCGGTCTTACGCAATTCTTTCTCCATTAAATTCCAGCCCTCCGAGAAGAAGGTATTGCGCGTAAGACCCTGATGCATGCTCATGAGGTCCTGCGTCTCCACGCCTATGACTATCTTCTTCCCCATCTCCTTGGCGATCTCGACGTGGGGCTTCGCGTTTTTAATGAGACTGACCGAGTCATTGTAATAGTCCATCAGCGCGAAATAATCTATATTCTCCAGGATGCGGCGCTCGTATGCGCCGTCTTCCTCTTTGTCAAAAAAAACCGGGATGGCTAGTCCTATGCTGAAATTTTTATCATATGAATCTACCAGCTGCCTGCATTTCTTCAGGAGTTCGATATGCTGGCGCTTGACCTCTTCTTTATAATCTGCCCATTCCGCCAAAAGATAAGGCTCTATATCAAGGTGAACGCCGTCAAACCTGGATTCGCTCTTACGGTCCTTGTTAAACTCGAGGAACGACTTTATCCAGTCGAGCGTCAGCTGGTGGTTCTCGCTCAAGACCCACGTCGGATTCCCGGTCAGAGCCTCGACTTTGACGCCCCTCTTGTGGGCCTCCTCCAGGAATTGGGCCAGCTTATCGAGATAGCTTTTTTCTGTCGATATTTCGCCGAAGTAAAGGTATATCGTATCTACCGCGGCCCTGCCGCAAAAATCCAGCAGCGCTTTTTCTGCCATCGTATTGTTTACGGGATCCGTCTTCCAGACCCACATTGAACGATGGTAAGCTTTATCGGCCTTAGCCTGGGCTAGATTATAGGCCTCGAGCTTCGTGACCTCGGGGTCGTCCTTTAAACTTATATAATCTATATATACTTTACCCTCGCCGCCGTATTTGAAATTAAAAACGATCGACTCGAGGGAAAAAAGATCGACCTGGCTTGCCACCCTGGATAGCGGCACCTTGACCTCGCACCACTCTTTCGTC
Organism: Candidatus Omnitrophota bacterium; assembly: GCA_903889135.1. Classification (GTDB taxonomy): domain Bacteria; phylum Omnitrophota; class Gorgyraeia; order Pluralincolimonadales; family Pluralincolimonadaceae; genus Pluralincolimonas. The sequence continues at coordinate 11,076 of CAISWF010000007.1, forward strand.
ACTTCCTTCTGTAAAAAAGCGTTGACCGGGCCGAAATATACCGCGTCGATCCCCAGGTCGACCATCTCGCTGTCGGCGACGCCTATGTCGAATTTCTCGCCGCCCTTATCGCCTTTGACCCAGAAACTGAGGGTGTTATATTTACTTGCGTCCAGCCCGTTCAGGAGGGTGTACCATCCGCACCACCCGGCTTCTTTCTTGTATTGGATCGCCAATGCCGTCGTCTTTTTGCCGCCCCTGGAGTCATCTACCTTTGTGATAATGCTGTAGGAAGGCCTGTTTGACCATGTCCCCTGGTATCCGCCGAGCGAGTTCTGCCTCTCGAAGTAGACGCCGCTTGTCGTGCCTTTGCTGAAATCGTCCACGAGGACCGGCAGGACTGACGGCTTTTTTTCCGGCGTAACCAATTTTCCCCAATTAGATAAGTACTCGTGGTATTTAAATGAGGATTTTTGATATACAGACTGCCAAAAATCTCCTTTGAAAGACAGAAAGAGGACGGTCAATAAGAGCGCGGCGATGAGTAATATGACCGGTAATATCACCGCTGTGAAACGCCGTTTCTTTTTTTCTTCCTTGGCACTGCCCGGCATCTTTTACTCCAGGGCTATATCGTCTATATACACGGTGCCCGAACCGGCGCCGTTCGGAAAACAATCCCCTTCAAAACAGAAGGCTATCGAAGCCATCTCTTTCATGTCGATAAAGACCGAGTTGAGGGGTACGACCGCCTTCTGCCATTCCGTTGTTATCTTGCCGGCTTTCAGGTAGGCCCCTACCTGTTCGGTCTTGACCGAATCGCCTACGGTATCCCAATGCCTGTCGGCGAAACCTATCTTGAAATTCTCGTCGCCCTTATCGCCCTTTACCCAGAAAGTAAGGTTCTTGTAGGGCGAAGCGTCCAGAAAGAGATTTCCCGTTTTTACTATCGTGTAATAACCGCACCACCCGCCGCTGCCGTAAGGCCCGCCCTCGCTCTTCTTATCATACTTGAGCATGAGAACGGAGTTCTGTTTCAGGTCGCGCTCTACCTGTTCCTTCTTAAATAAGATCCTCGAAGGCTCCTGTTGATAGACGCTGACCCGGCCTCCGAGGAGGTTCTGCCCGTTCTGCTCGAAATCGTCTATCATCTTGGTTTCCGCGAACGCCGTACCGACGAAACCGAGCGAAACCGCAAACCCGGTTATAACGAACAACACCCATTTCCTCATTTTTTCCTTCCTCCTTTTCATTTGTAACCCATCGCCACGGCAATGGCCATGAAGGCCGCGGCCTTTATGCCTGAATCCCCGTTCACCTTTGAGGATTCTATCCTTATATTCTTGGTGGAGAAGTCAAAGATGTGCCGCCTCGCGGATTCCTCCACCGGGTCCAGGAATTTCTGCCCGGCCGCGGAAAAATCCCCGCCTATTATCACAAGCTTCGGATTAAGCAGGTTCACGATGAACGCTATGACCTCTCCGACCTTCCCGGCGACAGCCGCATCAAGCAATGATGCCGTCCCGTCGAAAGAGAAGAGCCTGGATATCTCGTCCTCAGCGCCGCGTGCCAGGCCTATTTCTCCGGCGAAATAATTTGTGCCGCGGTATATGCGCCCGCCTAGAAGCAGGCTGCAGCCGATGCCTAATTCCCCTTTTTCGTTATTACGGGTATAGACGAACAGGATATCATCGGCATCCTTACCCTTGCCCATAAACCTCTCATAAAAGAGGCCGGCATTCGCGTCCCTGTCTACCAGCACGTCCATCTTGAGCTTCTCTTCAAGCCCGTCTTTCAGGGCGACGTCCTTCTCGCTCAGGATAAACGACGATTTTATTATGCCCTTATCGGCATCTACCGCTCCGAGTATCGAGACCCCGGCGCCGAGTAACTTATCCTTTTTTACCTTCGACTTTTCAAGGAGCTCCGCGACTGCCCCCTCGATGACCCAGATGAGGCCGTTCCCGGTCAACGGGGACGCGATCTCCTTTGTTATATCTAAAACGACGCTTCCCGACAGGTCGCAGATCCCGGCCTTGACGTGATATATGCCCACGTCAATCCCTATTGCGTATCTCGAATCAGGGACAAGTCTTATCATCACCTGGGGCCTGCCTCCGTTGGAGGCGGTGGGCTCACCTTCCCTGACCAGCCCCTTCTTTATAAGCCCGTTGACGACGCGGCTGATAGTGACCTTATTAAGGCCGGTCTCGTTGACTATCTGCGTCCTCGAAAGTGGAGAATGCTGGTGTATCACGTTCAACGCCAGCTTCCTGTTATTCTCTCTTAGGAAATCCTTTCCTACCGCTTTCATTTTCCCATCACCACTTCCACTTTATGCGTCTTCCCGTCGCCGCGCGGCCTAACGATATTGCCTTTTATCTCTCTTCCGTCTACGGAGATCTTTTTTACCCCGCGCTGCACTCCGTCAGGATTCTCTATCTCGATCAAATATGTCGCTCCCCTGAATGGCCTCTTTATCGAGCACCTCTTCCAATGCCCCGGTATGCAGGGATCTATCAGCAGCCCGCCGAATTCGCGGCGCGCCCCGAGCATCCACTCGCAGGCGGCCATGAACATCCACGGCGCCGTACCGGTATTCCAAGTGAATGAACCCTCCCCGAAATTATCCTTATTTCCGGGGCCGATGACATATTCCGCCCAGACATAAGGCTCGACTTTGTATTTATCATGGTCGTCTTTTGCCTTGTTCATGGGACATAGCTTTTTATAAGTCTCAAACGCCTTATCTCCGCGGCCGATCATGCAGTCCGCCACGATCTTGAACGCGCACGCGTGCGAGAAGATGGCCGCGTTCTCCTTAGTCCCGGCGGCAAATGCCGTGACCCTCCCGATCGCGGGATTGAATTTTGTATACGACGGCAGGAAGAGCGCCGGGCCGTATTTGGTATCAAGGTAATCGTCTATTTTATTGAGTATTTTCTTTAACCTCTCCTTCGGCGCGACCTCGCCCAATATCGCCCACGTCTGGCTGTTGAGAGGGACTTTGCCTTCCTTATTTTTACTGGACCCTATCTTGTAACCTTCGTCGTTGAAAGCCGCCAGGTACCACTGGCCGTCCCAGGCAACCTTGTTAATGGTCTTATATAGCACCTCGTATTTCCGCTTCATCTCTTCGGCGACCTTTTTATCGCCTAAGTATCCGGCCAAAGATCCCATCTGCGTGCAGGCTCGCGCGAGCGCCATGCCGAGCCAGACGCTCTCGCCTTTTCCTTTTATCCCGACCGCGTCATAGGCATCGTTCCAGTCGGCTTTCTTTATAAAAGGCAGGCCGTGCTTGCCGCGCTGGTCGAACAGGTAACGCACGACCCTCAGGACATGCTCATATACAGTCGCCTTCCCTCCGTCGTGGAATGAGTAGACTTTCTTGAGGAAACCGAAATCGCCTGTTTCCTTAAGATATGAAACGACCGTATACACGAGCCAGACCGCCACGTCGGCCTTGCCAATCACCATGCTGCCGCTCGCCTTATCCCATGATCCCTCGATGTCCGAGAAGCCGGAGACCGCGTGGCCTGAATTGTACTGATAATAGAGGATCTTCCCTAATTTCTCCATCGCGAGGTCCATATCAAGCGCCAGGAGCCCCTCTATATCCTGCGCCGTGTCGCGGTAACCGAGGCCGCCCTCGCCTCCGTGGTACTGCGATGTTCCGCGCCAGCAGGTGATGGCGTACAATTGGTACCTGCCCCATATATTTGTCATAAGGTCGAAGTCGGCGTCCGGCGTCTTTACGACAATATTTCCGAGGGCGTCTTCCCAGAATCTCTTGACCGCCTTCAGCGAATCATCTGCCGCCTTTATCTTCTGGAATTTCGCGAGTTTTTTGAGGCCTTTCTTGTCCTCGGCTACGCCCAGGACGACCACGATCTCTTTTTCCTCTCCGGGCTTAAGGGTTATTTTCTTTTCCAGCACCGCGACCATATCCTCGCCGCGGACTCCCCTGTTGCGCAGCCTGCCGGAGGTCAACGCCTCCGCCTCGCGTGAATCGTTATACCTGCCGTAGAATTTTTCCTTATTGCAGTCATAGGCGTCGGCCTTCCCGCTCATCCCCAAATAGGAATAGAGCACGCGATGCTCTTTCTTGAACGGATGCTTGAAGGCGACGATGCCGTTCAGCGTCTTGTCGAAATACGCCTCGTTATAGAGGCAGAGTATATTCCTGTAATTATTCTCAAGTTCGATGTTCCCGGCGACAAGTTCCGCGAACGGGAATACCTTAAGCGTCCTGCTGCGCGCCGAGTCGTTTTTTATCTTCACTTTCCAGAACTCCACGGGCTCGGAAACGTGCACAAAATACGTCAACTCGCATTTTATGCCCTTATATCCGGACGAGATCACGCTGTATCCCAGGCCGTGGCGGCACTGCCAGGAATCGAGTTTTGATTTCAAGGGCTGCCAGTTCGCAGACCAGACCTCTCCGGTATCCTCGTCGCGCAGGAAGACATATCTTCCCGGGCGGTCGGTGTGGATATGTTCGTAGCGCAGTATCCTGTTCACCTTCGGGTCCTTGTAATAGCTGAAACCGCCGCCTGTCTGCGAGACGAGCGCGTGATACTTCCTGTTGAAAAGATAATTGAACCACGGCCGCGGCGTGCGCGGATCGTCTATCACATATTCCCTGCCATCACTGCTGAAATGTCCGTATCTCATATTCTCCTTAACCTTTTATAGCCCCCTGAGTCAGGCCCGCGATTATATACCTCTGGAAACACAGAAAAACGATTATTACCGGTATAGCCGTGATGCTGGAAGCCGCCATGAGGTGGGTCCAGTCAACGCTGTAGAGGCTCTTGTACAACGCGAGGCCGACCGGGAGCGTCCTCATCTCCGTCGTGTTGGTCAACAAAAACGGGTAAAGGAACGTGTTCCAACTTCCCATGAAAGTGTTTATGCCGACTATGGCGAGCGCCGGTTTCGACAGGGGGATTATCACCCTGAAGAGGACCTGCCACTCGTTCGCCCCGTCGATCAAGGCCGCCTCCTCGAGGTCCTTAGGCAGCGTCTTTATATACTGCCGCAGCAGGAAGATGTTGAACGGCTCGGTCAGCGCCGGAATGATAAGCGCCCAATATGTATTAAGCCATCCGATATTCTTCATCAGGCTGAACATCGGGACCATCATGACCTGTGGCGGTATCATTATGCTCCCGATGATAAGAAGGAAGAGCATGTCTTTCCCGGGAAATTCTTTCCTGGCGAAAGCATACGCGACCATTGAGCAGAATATGATATTACCGAACGTAATAAAGAGCGAGATGATAAAACTGTTGAAGAAATAACGGCCGAACGGTCCGCTCACCAGCACATCTACATAATTTATCAGGGTGACCTTTTTGACGTGTAATATCACGCCGTCGAGATATAGCGTGCCGCTGGCCGGGGCGTCCGATGCGATGACGACATCCTCGATGTTCTTGGCATCCAACCCCTTCAGGTTGAAATCGCCCACCGGTATCGAGACCTTTTGCCAATCTGTTTTCTTCGTATCGGCGTATTTTGAGATGGAGACGAAGCTGCTTTTTCCCAGGGCATCGACCAGGCCGAATTCCAGCTCCTGGTTGCCGGCGGATTTCCACATGAATTCCAGCCTGCTGAATTTACGCATATCCTGGTTGAGCCGTTCCCTCCATATGAACGCGCCCTTCCCGCTTACCGTGAACGGTATGCCCGCATGGCCGGCTTCGCCGCCCACCACAATCTCCGAGACGTTCTTGGTGAGCGTCCCCTCCGCCTTTATCGATGTATAAAACATGATGAACAGCGGTATGAGGGTTATCGCCGTGACGAGCACCAGCGCGGCCGTTATCAGGTAATTGAGCTTTATGTCTTCTTTTCTCGCCATATTTAACCCACGCTCTCGCCGAATTTGAATATCTTAAGCTGTATCAAGGTAAAGCCCATAATGAACAGGAATACGATATATCCCACCGCCGAGGCTGCTCCCATCTCGAATTTATGGAACCCCAACTCGTAAAGGTAATATACTACCGTGGTCGTAGAGCCGAGGGGCCCTCCCTGCGTCATCGCGAAGACCTCCGGAAAGACCTGGAACGACCGGATACTGTTGATGACCACTATGAAAAGCATTATCGGCTTAAGCTGCGGCAGGATTATGTAACGGAACTGCCCCCACCACGTCGCCCCGTCTATCGAGCTCGCTTCGTACGTCTCGGATGAGATCGACTGCAGCCCCGCAAGGAAAAGTATCGTATAGTATCCAAAACTCGACCAGACGCACATAGCCATTATGCATGGCAGCGCGAGCGCGGTATTCAGCAGCCAGCTGGGCTCGGGCTTATGCAACAACTGGAGAAACGAACCTCCGCCGGCCGGGATCCTCAGTTTATCTATGAGGATATTGAGCAGGCCGTCCGGGGAATAGATATAGCTGAAGATGCTGGCTATGACGATGACCGATGTCACTACCGGCAGGAAGAGGCCTGCCTGGTACAATTGCTTGAAAGGCACCTTCCTGTTTATCAGGAGCGCGCAGAAGAGCGCGATGACGGTCGTGAACGGGACCGTGCCCGCGGCGAAGAATATGGTATGCCAGAGCGCCTTGTGGAAGTTCGGGTCGGTCAGGACATTGATGTAATTTGCCAGCCCGACGAAAGAAAACCTCGACTCGATTATGTTATAGTCAGAGAAGCTTATTATCATAGAATGTATAAGCGGGAAGAGGCCGAAGACCGCGAAGATGATAAGCCACGGCGAAATGAAAATATACGCGCTTATGGTATTTTTCAAGTGGAACTTTTTGCCGTGGAACTCCAATGCCTTCATCATCTTCTGCCAGAAATATACGGCGGCTCCTATAATAATTATTATGACGGCGAATATGGCGAATACGGATTTGTCGCTTAGGGCGGTTTTCGTCTTCTTGGCGGCCAAAACCTTGTCCATCTTTGCTCCGGCCTTTTCCACCGCGGCCTTGGGCGGGACATCCAAAAGCACGACCTGTTCTATCGCCCGCGTCAGGTCTTCTTCCACCTTCTGCCAGTTTGGATGGTTAGGCGCGGGCTTCGCGGTAAGCATCTGCTCGAAGAAAACCCTCTGTTTGGGCTGCTCGTCGAAGTAAGGGTCTTTTATGCTCTCCTTGGTCGGGGGCAGGACATTCTTCTGCGACTTTACGACCTTCATTATATTATCTTCCCTGATAAGGAAGTCCATCAGTTTCGCGGCTTCCCGCGGATGTTTCGACTGCTTAAATATGACCAGCACCTCGCCCCCGGCGAAAGAGACCGGCTCACCTTTGTTGAGATAGGGTTTCGGCACCACCGCGACGCCGTAATCGAGGCCGGGGTTGTTCTGCGGGATGAGCATAAGGTTCCACTCGCCGGATATCTGCATCCCGACTTTGCCTTCGGCGAACGCCTGGTTTACCTGGGCCTGTCTGTCTTTGATGGAATATTTTTTCAACGAATTATAAAAAGACAGCGTCTCGATAAATTCCGGGGAATTGATGAGCGATTTATTGAAATCAGGGCTTAAAACCTCAGCCCCGTCCGACCACGCGAACGGGAGGAATAACTGCCACGGGGTATAGGGCTCGCCTACATATATGCCGAACCCGTGGACGCCTCCCCCGAGCGCCTCTATCTTCCTGGAATATTCGAGGAGGTCGTTCCATGTCTTAGGCGGGTTATCCGGATTTAAGCCTGCCTTCCTGAAAAGGTCTTTGTTGTAAAAGAGCGCCCTTGTCCCGACAAGCCACGGCGCGCCGAAGAGTTTTCCCTGGTAAGTGACCGGTTCCCAAAAAAGATATTTATCCTTCACGCCGTTCAATCCGCCGGTCACGTCGGCCAACACCCCGCCGGTCGCGAAAGTCGGCACCCAGGTAGAGCCGAGCTCGCAAAGGTCAGGAGCGTTCCCCGCGGCTATGGACGTGACTATCTTGTCGAACCCAAAATCCCATGCCAGTATCTGAACGTCGACTTTTATATCGGGATTCTCTTTCTCGAACTCATCGATCATCGAGCGCATCACATCTTCTTTTACGCTCAACTGCCAGAATGTGAGGGCGGTCTTCCCCTCTTTTCCCGAGCAGGTATTAAACCCGCAGGATAAGAGCAATAGTAATAAGAGGGCCGCTAATCTTTTCACTCAGACCACCTTTTTCTCGATATATGAAAATTTATTCGATTTGTAGAATATGTGCTTCAAGCCCTTGGCTGCCTGCTCGGTCAGGATCATCACCGACTTCGGATGCAGCTGCAGGACCGACGCCGGGACCTGCGGGCGGACCGGACCTTCGATCGCCTCGGTTATCGCCTCGGCCTTCTCCTTCGTATTGGCCAATAGCATTATCTCCTTGGCCTTCATTATCGTGCCTATCCCTACCGAGATCGCCTGCGTAGGCACTCTTTTCTTGTCTTTAAAAAATTTCGCGTTGACGCGGCGCGTCTCCTCGCTCAGGTCGACGATGTGGGCAACGGTCGGGAAGACCTCGCTAGGCTCGTTGAACCCGATGTGTCCGTTCTGGCCTATGCCCAGTATCTGCAGGTCGATGCCGCCGGCCTTCTGTATCGCTTTTTCGTAGCGCCGGCATTCCGCCTTAGGGTCCTTCGCGAGCCCGTTCAATAAGTTTATATTTTCACGCCTGATATTCAGCCCGTTGAACAGGTTGTGGAACATGAAATAATGGTAGCTCGCCCGGTCCTTAGGGCCCAGGCCTATGTATTCGTCGAGGTTAAAGGTCGTCGCCAGGGAAAAATCGGCCATGCCCTTCTTCTTCATCTTTACCAGCTCTTCGTACGTGCCGAGCGGGGTGCTTCCGGTCGCCAGACCCAATACCAACCTGGGGTTGACGATAATATGCGCCGCGACCAGGGTCGCTGCCTGACGGCTCATCTCCCTGTAATCCTTCGCGATTATCAGTTCCATGTCTTCCCCTTTATGATAGTGTGTTTAATTTTTAACTCTTTGTCGAATATGACGATATCCGCGTCTTTCCCCGCCTCAAGGGAACCTTTTTTCTTTTCGATGCCCAGGACGCGCGCCGGATTAAGGCTCGCCATGCCGACCGCTTCCGTAAGGCTCACGCCGGCGAACTTCATCATATTCCTGACCGCGTCGTTAAGGCCTATGACGCTTCCGGCTAACTTCCCGTTCTCGAGCCGCGCCTCTTTGCCTTTTACCCGCACTTTAAGGCCACCGAGCATAAAGGCCCTTCCTCCGTCCCCTATGCCGTCGGAGATCAGGATGACCTTACCGGCCCCCTTTGCCTCAACCGCTAATTTTACGGTTGCCGGATCGATATGGATCCCGTCGGCGATGATATCCGCCGTCATATTATCGATGGTAAGCGCCGCGCCGATAAGGCCGGGCTCGCGGTGATGGAAAGCCGGCATCGCGTTAAAAAGATGGGTTACGTGCGTCGCGCCTTTCGCGGCGGCTATCTCGATCTCCTTATATCCTGCGGTCGAGTGGCCGATGAACGGCTTAATGCCGCGGGCCGTCAATTCTTTCAACAGGCGCATCCCGTTCTTTACCTCGGGCGCGAATGTCATCGCCTTGATAACCCCCTTGCCTTCGGAGAAGACATCCTCCATCCCGGAAAGGCTGAAGGGGCATATGTATTTCCGGTTCTGGGCGCCGCTTACCTGAGGATTTACGAACGGTCCTTCAAGATGGATGCCTAAAAGATTTGTACGGGGATTATCATTTATGAAATTATTGACTGTTCTTACCGTCTTTAAAAGCATCCGGGGAGGAAGCGAGACGGTAGTCGCGAGAAAACCTGTAACGCCGTGTTCCGCCAACCGGCCGCACATCTCTTTCAGGTCCGAGCTGTCGAGATCGCCGGCCCTGTCGGCGAAGAGGCCATGGACATGGATATCTATAAAACCCGGCGAAACGAAAAGGCCTTTTGCGTCCAAGATCTCGCAGCCCTTTACAGGCGCTTTGCCGACCGACGAGATCTTTCCGTCATTAATGAAGAGCGTTTTCCCTCTTTCGATCTTTCCAGGCAATATCAGGCTGCCGTTTATTATGCATAATTTACCAGACATTTGCACGCCTCTTTTCGTTTCAACCTGAAACAAAGTGCCCAAAAAAAAATTCCTCTTGTTTAAATCATACCACAAAAATCCCTATTGTCAATAAGGACGGGCGGGAGAAATTTCTCCCGCCCGCACAGAGTTACTTTTTCTTTCTTGAAACAAACAAACCGACCAAACCCGTACCGAGCAGTACCATGCTCATAGGTTCCGGAACCGCATTGGCATTGAAGTTATCAAAAGATGTCCAACCGACGCTGTCATAGAGACCGACCTGCCCCGAAGGAGCGCCGCCGGGAAGAGCCAATGACACAGAATCCGAACCCATAGCGAGAGTGGCCTGCGTGCTGCCGACGTTCAGAGCTAAGGTCTTCCAGAGAAACGCGTCAGGAGCGGTTATAGGTGTCGTGTTCCAACCGCCGACATGAGACCAGTTGATGCCTCCGTTAGGTGAAGACCACTGCTGTAACATCAGGCTGTATGTGCCAGCTTCGAAGCTGATACCGGCGGTATACATGGAGTTGACCAGATTGCCGCCCCAGATGAGTCCCATTTCGCCGGCCGAGCCGTAATAATCCCTCTCGACATCGACGGAATAAGTACCTATCCCCGCCGATACGCCGTTAGCTGTCGCCTTCCGGTCGTAGCTCTCATTAGCTGCGTTCTTCATGACGCCGGATTCTTCCGACCAGCCATTCCAGTTTCCTTGAGCATCCTTCGACAACGCTTGATCCACGTTCCAGACGCCCGCGTAACTACCGGTGTGGAAGTCGTCTGAGAAAGCGAAGACGTTGGATGAGGAACTGATCAGCGCCAATGTTAACAAGAGTATTGCAACATAGAATTTTTTCATTTGTTCACCCCCTTTCTTTTTTGAGCCTACTTTTAAAACGGCTTCTTTTACCTCATTAACAGAATATGCCACGCCGCCAGTAAAATATTCAAGCCA
>CAISWF010000008.1 GCA_903889135.1 Candidatus Omnitrophota bacterium
ACAAGGATCTTTCCCCCATTTTTTATCTCCGCTTTTTCCCGCAGTATCTCCCGGAGCGATCTGGACCCGGCCTTAAAAAGTGACCTGTCTTCTTCACCGGTCAGGCCGAGCGTAAGCAGGACTGTTTTTTTGACGCCATATAAGAACAAACGGTTCTTGATAATAAGGATCCCCCAGAAATTTTCTCCCATCAGGTCTATGATCCTGTCCGTGATCAGGTTGCGCTTCAGGAAAGCTTTTATGCGGGGGACCAAGCCGCGGCGGGTACCGGCATCTTCGTTAAAGCCCTGGGAAACTGGCGGCTTTTTCCATCCGTGCCGTTTTAGCCAGTGGATCCTGTTCGATTCAATGATCCTCCTGTCCCATAATTTTACTTTAGACAGCGGTTCTTCCGAAACATTTATATATTGCCTGGAATCCGGGTTAATGTCAGAGATTTTAAGCAAGTACCGTTCTTCATCTTCCGGGGTCTTCCCTAGAAAATCGTAATAACGCAATAATTCGTAGCATGGCGTACCGGGAAGGGCCTGGAGGTAATTAATGCTCAGCGCGGAAGGATAAGGGAGGTTATCCGATACGCTTTCGACGAATTCGATCGTTTCGTTGATAGTGCCGTCGTTTTCCCCGGGCATACCGATGACAAGCTGGATCACGGTATAGACGCCCGCTTCCGCGCACATCTTAGCGACCGCCAAGTTCTCGCCGCGGGTCGCGTTCTTCTCCATCAAGTTCAGGATCTTATCGCTCCCGCTTTCCATCCCGAAATACATAGCGGTAAGCCCCGCTTCCTTCAGGCGCCTGATGATCGTATGGTCGCTCTTTAAGATTGAGACCCTGACACCTCCTACCTGAAAAAGCACGTTGAGCGGCTTTATTAACCTCACGAATTCCTCAAGCCATTGGACGGATTCCCCGAAACATTCATCGCTTATGCAAAAATACCCCACATTATAGTTATCCATCAGATGTTTTATTGTCGAGATTACCTTTTCAACGGGGATCAGGCGGTACCCCTTTATCCAGCGATGACAGAAAGTGCATTTGTTAACGCATCCTTTACTTGTGAATATCGTAGCCGCCTTCTTGCCCCGGCGCCCGGTTTCGCGGGAGCGCTCATCGTAGGCAAAATCATACCTTGTCATCGGATCGAATATATACTGGCCGGCGTCCGAAAACCTGCTTAACAGCTCATAATCCGGCTCCTGTATCTCATCGCTTGAAATAAGGTCTTCATAACCCGTAAACCTGCAGGAATTATCGGTACCTAAATAAACTATCCCCTTGATCTCCGGCAATTCATTGCCGGCCGGATCAAAATCGCCGTATTTTTCCAGATGCTTGACGAGATTTACCAGGACTTTCTCGCCCTCGCCTATGACGCATACGTCTACGCGGCATTTCCGTAAAACGATCTCATATGCGGCGGCCAGGTTCCCGCCGAGGACTATTTTTGTCTTCGGTGAAACCCTTTTTATTATTTCCGCCAGGTTTTTTGCATACCCATAACTGGTGGAAACTACGGCGCTTATGCCGACGATATCGAATTGCCCTGTTTTAAAGTATTCTGAAAGCGTCTCGGGAGACGGCCTCTGGGCATCGATATCATAAAATACCGGGTCATAACCGGCTTTAATCAAAACGTTACATAGCGTAGTGCAGGCAGCCGGAGGAAAAGCGCCCGGTTTGGCCATGATGGCTATATTACAAAGCAGGATCTTCGTTTTTATGCCCCTCTCTTCATCAATTTCCTCAACGGGGCCTTTAGGATCCTGGCCGCGATGTTTTTATAATAACTTCTCCTGCTTGCCTTTTTCAAATATTTAAGCACCTTGTCGAATTCGCCGGCAGGCACATCGCCGCGTTCGCGTATGGCCGTTTCCTTTTTCCTGAAAATAGCTTTCACTTCCTCGTTCCCGCTCACGAATTCGAACCCATTGCATTCCATGACGTATCTCAATGACCGCAGAGAGAATTGCCAGGTATGGGCATTCTGGAACATTCCCAAAGGGTCACCATTGCATATATTCCTTATCCACCAGAAAGTCCCGGGCAACGCGACATAAATGTAACATCCGGGATTGGTCACCCCGCGGATATCATTTAACTCTTTCCCAAGATCCGCGAAATGTTCAAACACATGGTTCAATATGACCAAGTCCGCCTTTTTGCGGCCGCGTAATTTTTCGATCCCCCCGGCTTCGAGATCGAGCCCTGTCTTCGACCTTCCGTACTCGATGTACGACGTCCCGTAATCGACCCCGAATGTCTCAAAACCCGCTTTATGGAACGGCAATAGCATCGTCCCCATATTGCAGCCTATGTCAAAAACGACCCCTTCGCGCGGCAGTTTTACTGCGGAAGATATAAAACCATACACTTCATCCGCCTGCTTTAGCCGTATATTGAACAGCTCATTTTTATCTATATCATCGTCCCCGTACAGTGTCCTGTATTCGTTCGAGTAAAAATCAACGTATGAATCCCCGCTGAGCCTCGGGTCGGCCCTGATGATGCCGCACTTCTTACATACGACTAACGGATAATAGATCCCGTACGAGTCGGTCTCGGAAAGAAGCATCTCTTCATCGCTTCCGCAAAAACATTCCTGGGGGACATATTTATATACGCCTGACTTAATCTTGTCCTCGACCCTTTTCTTTGATCCTGCCGCAAGGACGCTTAAGGCGGAATTACTATGGCCCGGGACGTGCATGAACCTGTTACCCAGGCAGGGTTTCCCGGAGACTGCGCGATTTAACACGCTTTCGACCCTATGCTGTCCGCCACGATATCCCAGAAAAGCTTTTCAGGACTTCCCGGCGACTTGATATAATCCGAACGGTACCTATCGTAGGCGCTATTGTCTACTCGAAACTCGCCCTCGAAGTCTATCTTTAGGTCTCCGTCCACATTTATGGGCTTCTTGTTAAATTGCCTAGCGAAATTTTCTATGGATAGGGCGTAACTTGTTCTTTTTATCTCGTCCGAGGTGAGGAAGATCACCGGTTTTTTATATAATACTGCAAAATTTATCGACGTACTGGCATGCGCCAGTACGGCCCTGGCGTCAAAGACCAATTCGATCGTCTTCCCTGATATAACATTGCGCCCCTGAAAATAATCCGGATGCAGGTCATAGCGGGAGCGCGGGTGGGCCGCGATCTTTACCGGCAAGCCGGTCTTCCCCTCTATATACGAAAAAAACCTGCTTAACCCGCCATAATAGGTTTCCGGATCCAGCCAAAAACTTTCGCTGCCGCTTATCAGCATATCCGGGTGGAACGGGTTATATTCATCCAAAAATACGATATGGTCATTTTTCGGGGCAACACCTGAATCATGCAAACGGCGCCTTAAGTACAGGTCGTAATCCAATGTATGCGCGTGTATGACCTGCGCATTCTTTTCGGCTCCCGGGAACCTGAATGAATCCACCCTCCCGCCTTTCAATATTACCGCCGGCCTCTGGATATTCGATGAGTAAAGCGACATCCTTAGCCTCCCCAGCATCTCTTTTGGGTCATTAAGATATCCTATGATCCTTTTAAATTTTCCCCGGGAATCAGCGCCTTTACCGTTATCGCCGGTAGGCGAATCAGGCGTACTGTTCACGTGGACGCTCGCATACCTTATATTGTATTTCTTAAGCGCGTTATACATGAAAATATTATCTTTCCCGGAACATATGACATCCACACCCAGGTAAATATCGTTCTCTTTAAAATATCCCGAAAGGTCGCGCCAGGTATTTATGGCCACAATGCCCTCATAATCGCTCGGGTCTGGCGGCTCGTACTTTTTGGCGTAATCCGGATTCAGTAACCTCGTCAGGTCCAAAAAAGTCACTTTATAACCGCGGGACTTAAGTATATCGATACCGAATCTCTCATGGTCTCTTTTTGTCAACGGTGTTTGCATAAAAAAACAGATCTCTTTTGCCATATTCCTCTATTTGATGAGCTTTAACAATACTGCCTTTGCGTCATCTAGCGTGAACGGGACAGGGTTATTGCTTAAAGCTGATTTCAGGTCCAGGCCCCGTTCCGCCAGGAACTCGTAATTATCCTTCCCTATGCCGTAGTCTGAAAAAGTCTTATTCAAATACTTAAGCGGAGGATAAGATCCAAGCGCCGCCTGGAAAGACTCCGAATCCGATCTGGCGTCGCCGCCGGTCCGGGCGCCCTCTATCAGGCGGTATAAGCCGGCGTATTCATAGCAGCCCTTTTCGATATTAAGCCGCACCACCTCGGGTAAGAGTTTTGCGACGGCTAAACCGTGAGGCACTTCGTTATATATTCCGAGAGGATAGGCCATGGAATGCGCGGCGCCGGTATTCGAGTTGTATATGGCGCACCCCGCCAGGCAGCTTCCGATAAGCATATCGCGCCTCAAGGCGATATCGGGATCGCCCTTAAGCACTGCCTGCAGGCTGCGATAGATGATGCGGAAAGCGTTACTGGAATACATTCGGGTTATCTCGTTGGCGCATTTCGCCGTATAGGATTCTATCGCGTGGCCGAGCGCGTCCATGCCGGTAGAGGCAGTCACGCTATCGGGCATCGAGACGGTAAGGGGCGCGCTCAATACGGCGTAATCTACCGCGACATATTTGCCCCCGATGGCGCGCTTGAACTTAGTGGCCTTATTGATGAGCACGGCTCCCTGCGTCACTTCGCTGCCGGTACCGGCCGTAGTGGGCACCATTATTTTTTTTATGCCCCTGAGGAACTTTTTGCCGGTCCCGTGGTAATCTTCAACCGTCCCTTCGTTCACGGCCACCACCGACACAGCCTTGCAAAGATCTATTACGCTCCCGCCTCCGACTCCGACTATGACATCCGGGATGCAGGCCTTGACGCGCGATGCGTACTCATTTACGATATCGGTGGTCGGCTCTATCGCCCGGACACCGTAATACGATACTTCAAATTTCGATTTCAGGAACTTGACCAGCTCACGGGCGGGCTCCGAGTCCCGGACCGCCTCATCAAGAAAAAGGGCGACTTTCTTCGCTCCCTCAATATCAAGCGATGACCCGACAGCTTCCTTGGGATCGTCGGATATTATGATCTGTGTCCTGGCATCAAATGTTATCATTTGCGGAGCCTCTTTAAGGTTGAGACCGTCGAATCAATCATGTATTTAAAATCGTTCTCATCCATCCAGTGGTGGAACGGGAAAGAGACCATATTATCGAAGAAATCGTCCGTGCGGGGGCAGTTTGCGGCGCCAAACCCCATCTTCTTGAACAGCGGATACCGGTAGAGCGGATAGTACTGCACGATCGCCTTCACCCCGTATTCATAAGCCATTATGCTGATGAACTCATCCCTGTTCTTCCCGGTTATTTTGCCGTCATATTTAGCCGAAAGCAAATGATAGACATGCTTATGATGCGGGGAAACCGCCTGGAACGAAAGCTCCGGAAAACCTTTGACGCTGTCCATGAACAAACCGGCCCGCTTTATCCTAAATGCATTCATCTGATCGAGGCGCTTTATTACAGCTGAGCCGAGAGCGCACTGGACCTCGTTTATACAAAAGTTGTAGGGCCATATTCCGTCTAAGTCCGTATCGACGTTTGACATCGCGGGCGACCAGTAATCTTTCCTGTCATAATCGAACGGCCTGACCCCGTTGTGCCTTAAGCCGGGCACCTTTTTCGCGAGTTCTCCCGAACGTACGGCCAGCATTCCGCCTTCTCCGAGAGTGGTGAGGCTTTTCTGGCAATGGAAACTAAAAGTCCCGAAATCGCCTATAGAACCCGCCTTCTTACCGTGATATTCCGCTCCGATCGCCTGGGCGCAATCCTCGACCACCAGACAACCGTTCTTTTGCGCCAGCTTCATTATCGCGTCCATGTCGGCCATTAAGCCGTAAAGATGGACGACCACGATAACCTTCGTTTTCTTTGTCAACAGGCTCTTCACTGACTCTGCCGATATGACCCTCGTCGCCGGATCTATGTCCGCCCACAGTATGGTGGCGCCCGCCCTGGCAAATGGTATGGCGGTCGCGCAAAAAGTGTGGGCCGGAATAATGACCTCGTCGCCCTTTTTCAGCCCGCACAACATCGCGGACAGGTCCAGGGCATTCGTGCAATTAGCGACCGCAAACGAGTTCGGGGTAGAATTATAAGCGGCAAAATCCGCTTCGAATTTCTGCAGGTATTTGCCCTGGGTAAGAGGATCCGCATTTTTCATCGCATCAACGACCGCCGCGACCTCTTCTTCGGTGTAACGGAAAGCCCTGCCGCTCCAGTCTATTTTAAATTTATTGGCCATATTTCAGTTACCCCTCAATTTCTTTCTTACTTCAAGCTCCCCTTTTGTCACCCTTTTCACTCCGTCTCCCATCATCGCGTCGATGCCTTTTATCCTCTTGTACAGGAGGTCCATAGCATGCACCTCCAGGCTCGCGAAGTGGTCTGATCCCCACATCTTATGGTCTAGCGTAACATGCCTCTCGACTATCCTGGCGCCGAGCGATACGGCGATGGCCGTCGGCTCTAGATCGTATTCATGGCCGCTATAACCCACTATACATCCGTACCTTTTTTTTAACAGTTTAATGGTATTTAAATTCAGGTCCTCGTTGGGGGTCGGATATGTCGAATTCGTATGCATCAACACGTAATTCCCGTTCGAGGCCTTCTCTATCAAAGAGACTGCCCCGTCTATTTCCTTTATCGTGCTCATGCCCGTGGACAGCAAAATCGGCTTACCCGATTTGCCGGCTGCGAGTAGAAGCTTTTTATCGGTAAGTTTTGCGGACGGTATCTTGACGAATGGAACGTCATATGAGAGGATAAATTCCAGGCTCGGCAGATCCCACGCCGATGCCGACCAAAGTATCGGCTTCTCCCTGCAAAACCTGTCTATATAATCATACTCCTTATTTCCGAACTCGATCTTTTTCTTATACTCAAGATAAGTCATCCTTCCCCACGGCGTATCGCGCATCACGCTTTTTTGCTTATTCGGGACGGCAAGCTCCGGCGTCCTCTTCTGGAATTTAACGCAGTGCCAGTTGCATCCGAAGGCCGCATCGATAAGGCGCTTTGCTATCATGATATCACCGTTATGGTTTATACCTATTTCGGCTATCATGAAGACAGGGGCGTTATCTGCGATCCGGTGCCCTCCTATCATTATCTCTTTCTTAGCCATCTATCCCCTCCTCTAAAAAATATACTTTAAAAGTTCTCTGGCCACGCCATGGCCGCCTTTTGATTTCAGGATGATCCTGGAAACAGCCTTCACCTCGGCCGCGGCATCAGCCGGGCACACGGGATAACCCACCAACTTCATCGCTTCGAGGTCATTGATATCGTTACCGACATATAAAATACCCCTGGCGGCTATGCCTAATTTTTTACAATAAGCCAAAACAGCGCTGCGCTTGTTTTGGGAACCCTTTATAAGGGGGATCCCCAGCTTGGCGGCGCGCTTGTCTACGACATTGTTTTTTTCCGTGGTCAATATGAGCTGCGGAATGCCTTGTTTCTTGAACTTGGATATCGCCATGCCGTCGGACCTGTTAAAAAATACGCCCTCGCGGCCATCCTCGAATACGACGACCCGGTTATCAGTCAAAACGCCGTCGCAATCGTAAATTATGAGCTTGATCGCGCCCCTGTCTATTGCCGGCTCCCGGTCAAGCCCGGGAAACACCTTCGACTTCATGAAATACTCGCATATCTCGATATCGGCCGGTTTATCTATCTCATAAGATTTCCACAGCGGCATGCAATAAACGCTTATCTTTCCTCCGAACCTGTTGTTAAAGTTTTTCAGGATCGCCGCCTTGGATATATAAATAGACCCGTTCTCCAGGTAATAGGGCTCCCTGTCCTGGCGCCGCCCCCTGTTCCTGTAGTCATACGTTTCACTGGTATACCGGCCGCCTTTCAGCCGCCATGCGCAGAAATCTTCAAGGATAGCCGCGGAGAATAGCGAGTCCGCGCCGTCTTTTATGAACTTCCGCAGCGCGCCGTCTATATCCGCAGCTGTCCTTACCGGCGATGTCGCCTGAAGCAGGACGACCGTATCCACGCTGCCCCCGTTGCCCTCTATCTCGCAAATGGCGTGCAATAACGCTTCTTCGGTCGAAGACGTATCCCCGGAGATGTTCGCGGGCCGCCTTATGGTCTTCGCGCCGGCAGCGGCGGAAACGGAGAGTATCTCATTATCGTCCGATGAAACGTAGACCTCATCGACCAGCCTGCTCGCGAGCGCCTGCTCTATGGTCCAGACCACCAGTTTTTTGCCGCAGAAATCCATCAAGTTTTTTTTCGGGATAGCCTTTGACCTGCCCCGGGCCGGTATAACGGCTACTACGCGTCGCTTAGATCTGTGCTTCATCGATCAGATTCTCCATAATATGCAGCATTCCGTTTTATCCTCTCTTCGCGACCATAAGCAACGAAGCGCCGAATGGCAGGTCGAACCCGCGCCGTATCAAAAAAGCTTCGAAGCCGATAATCTTCTCAAATAGCCGGTTCAAGAACGGATTCACTTTAAACTCCGGCGCGGCGGTATCGGAAGCGGCGAACTTTGACTTTAAACGGGAAATAAATACCGCCGGCATAAGGAAGCTTACGAATGAAGTCCTCCTTATGACATTAAAACCGACGGCTTCAATTTTTTTCTGCAGGTCTTTTGCGCGGTACCTTCGCACGTGGCATGCGAACTTATCCACTTTGCTCCAAAGAAAGGGATACTGGGGCACGGTTATGACGATCCCCCCGCCCGGGCTCACCCACTTATACATCCGCCGCAGCAATTCGTCGTCATCTTGTAAATGTTCAAGCACATCGAAGGCGCCGACGACATCAAATCCTTTTTTAAAATCAAACGTGAGGCAATCTGCGTTGATGAACTCTGCTCCGGTTATCCGTTTTGCTGCTACGCTCAAACCTTCGGGATAAAGGTCGATCCCCGTAAGAGCCGCCTCGGGGAACTCATTTTCAAGGTTCGCGAGGACGATGCCGGTCCCGCACCCTACTTCCAGGATCGACCGGGTATCATTAAAGTACCGTTTTACCGCCCAGGCGATGATTTTATTACGCGCCTTGAACCAAAAATGTTTCTCTTCGACCTCAGCCAGCAGTTCAAAATGGCCGGCTTTGAAACCGCCTTCGGTCATTTAAAGAACTTCTTTATGTTCATTATTATCCTGTCCATTTCAGGTTTCGTTAAATTATAGTAAAAAGGAAGCCTTAGCAACCTGTCGCTGGCGGATTCGGTCACCGGTAACCGGCCCTTCACATAACCCATAGACCGACCGACAGGAGAAAGATGGAGCGGAATATAATGGAATACCGTATGTATACTTTTAGATTTGAGGTAGCCAAGCAGCCCGTCGCGCACTTTTTTATTTTCAAGCTTGACGTGGAACATGTGGTAATTCGGACGGCAGTGGGACGGGATCACCGGCAGCTCCATCACCCCCGCATCGGCAAGCGGTTTGAGTCCTTTTGAGTACAGGTCATAGATTTCCTTGCGCCGTTTCGTGATCTTATCCATATTCTCAAGTTGGGCATAGAGAAAAGCCGCGAGCAGATCGGACGGCAGGTACGACGAGCCGACATCCACCCAGGTATACTTATCCACTTCCCCCCTGAAAAATTTGCTGCGGTTCGTCCCCTTTTCGCGGATTATCTCCGCGCGCTCTATGCATCTTTGGCTGTTTATTATCAGGGCACCGCCTTCCCCGCAGATGCAATTTTTTGTCTCATGGAAACTGAGGACGCCGAAATCACCGATAGTCCCGAGATGCTTGCCTTTATAGGCGGCGCCGATCCCCTGCGCCGCGTCCTCTATGACATCAAGCCTGTTTTTCTTCGCTATCTCCATAATCGCGTCCATTTCACACCCGACACCGGCGTAGTGGACGGGCACTATCGCCTTAGTGCGCTTTGTCACGGCATCACCGATCAGGCCCTCATCAATGTTCATCGTATCCGGCCTTATATCTACGAATACGAGCTTGGCCCCCCTCAGATAAAATGCGTTTGCGGTGGATACAAAAGTGTACGACGGCAAGATAACTTCGTCCCCGTGGCCCACCCTGCAGAGGATAGCGGCCATTTCAAGCGCGGATGTACACGAAGTGGTCAGGAGGACCTTACGCGCGTTAAGCCTTTTCTCCAGGAAAGAATGGCATTTTTTTGTAAACAGGCCGTCGCCGGCGATATGCCCGCTGCGGACCGACTCCCTGATATAATCGATCTCTTTCCCGATGATAAAAGGTTTGTTAAACGGTATCTTCATGATATTTTCGCGGGTCTTTGCCCGGACTTTGAATAGTGGTATATATAATCGACCTTGTCGACCTTGTCGAAACCCATCGCTATATAAAAACCGAATGCGGACGCGTTCCCGGCGGAGAACTTCACTTTGACCGAACCTATCCCGCGCGCATTAAGCGCCCAGTAGGCGAATGCCTGGTCCCATAACTTCCTGCCGATGCCCTTTCCGCGGAATTCCTTGTCAACGCCGATCAAAGTGCATACGCCGGCGTCCTTTTCGGTCCGGACGGCGTTGATCCCGGCTACCCTGCCTTTTACACGCTCCACAAGCAAACAGTCGGAAAAAGTCCCGTCTAAAGCGGTATCGACCCATTTCCTGTAAAGTTTTTTCGTGAGCTCCTCCCCTATGGCGCGTTCCCGGTAAAAACGGGAAACAGGCGCGACCGCCTCCGATATCGCATAACAGGCGTTAATATCTTCTTTTAAGAGGTTATCGCATCGTTCGTAATTCAAATGCCCGTATCTTTTCGCATCGAAGTCCATCGACAGGGTGATCATGCAATCGACAAAATAGAAACCGAGCCGTTCCCAGCATCCGCTTGCGGGTTGGCCGGTATTTGAGGTCCCGTAGATAAGGTCGAATTGTCCTTTATCAAGCTCACCGGTAAATCCCAGCCTGTTGAATTTGCCGTCTAACCGGGTTTTCCCGATCTTCATGCCAAAAAAATCGGAATCCCATTTCACGGGTTCAATGATCTTGTGGCCGTTCATCCTTATTTGCGGAGCTCCTCATGCCCGAGACAAGAACGCACTACGTAAGATGGTTTTTGCATGACCCTGAAATGCATACGAGCCAAATATTCGCCTATGATGCCCAAGGCGAACAACTGTGCGCCCGAAAATATGGATATTATTGAAGCTAAAAATGGGAATCCGGGCACTTTCTCCCCTTGCATGAAATACCTTACCAGCACATACGTAAACACGATTAGGCCAAAAAATGTGAACACTATGCCGATCAAGCTGGCGATCTGTAACGGCAGCACGCTGAAGCCGGTCATCATGTTAAAAGCGTGGGTTACCAGGGCAGCTAAAGTATAGTTTGATGCCCCGGCTTGCCTGCGGTTATGCTCCACGGGGATCGCCGCGAAACGCTTGGTCCCCCACGTTAACAGTACATCTATCGAGACGAAAGGCCCTTGATAGTCATTGAAAGCCACCCTCAGGTGGGACCGGAACGCGCGGAAAGCGCTGACGTTCCGGGCGATCTTAACTCCCATGGCACCCTGCAGTGTTATTTTGGTGATCTGCGAAGCGATGTTGCGCAGGAAATCGTGCTGTTCCTGCTGCGGAGCCCCATAGACAACATCAAAGCCCTCTGACAGCTTATTCAGTAATTTTGGGATCTCTTCGGGTGGATGCTGGAGATCATCGTCTATGGTGACTATGGCCTCACCCTTCGCGGCGCGTATGCCGCATAACAGGGCGTTATGCTGCCCGAAATTACGGCTCAACTGGATACACCTGACCCTTTTATCAGATCCCGCGAGCTCTGAAACGATACTCCAGGAACCGTCTTCCCCGCAATCCTCCACAAATATTATTTCAAACCGCTTGGAGATGCCCTCCATGACTTTAACCAGCCGGAGATAAAGCTCGCGTAAAGAAGTTTCCGACCGGTATACGGGGATGACTACGGAATATTCCACAGTGGCGCCATTTACTTCCGGCAGATCAGATTTTTCCATTTTTCCCTCCGCTTTGAAATATCCATACTATCATCCGCAGATTCCGGACAGGGCTTCGCCCCTTCGGTTACATCCATGTAACTTTTTTTCATTTTTTTGTCTTTTTAGAACTATCCTGCCCCTTAACGGGGCCCTAAAGCCGCTCCACCACGTTGTTGTCCACCTCGGCGGCCAATGACCTGCCGAGGAGATCTACCGTGATCACCAGCGTGCCCTTCTTGTCGTTGAATTTTTCGAATATGCCGATAGCGCCCCTTAACGGCCCGTCTACCACGACGATCCGTTCGCCGGCGTTAAGGTAAGGATGCGGCAGCGGATCGATCCCCGAGTCGACTATCTTTCTCACGTTCTCGACCTGCTCCGCGGGAATGGCCAGGGGGGCTTTATTTGTGCCTAAAATATTGACCACTCCCTCGATCTTCCTGACCTCAAGCCAATCCGCCGCGGTCGCGGCGCACTCGACAAAAAGATAACCCGGGAAGAGCGGCCTTGCGACCCTTATCTTCCTGTCCTTCCTCCTGCTCCATTTTAGGACGGTCGGGTAGAAGGTCTTGATCGACCTCTTGTTAAGGAGGTAGCTGACCTTGAACTCGTAATTCGACCGGGTCCTTACCGCATACCAATTTTGAGCTAGCGCTATCATATTTTATAGTCCGTGTACGGGTATTTTAGCCAACTCTTCGATGGCATTTAACTTCTTGATGATCTTGTCCCTGTAACGTATGGATGTCACTATTATGGCGTCCGGTTTAAGGCCCGGGATCGTCTCCGGCCCGCCTATTATAAAATTGAATTTCTTCGTGCCCTGCTTCGCCTTATCGTCGTCGATTATACCCAAGATCTCTATGTTGACCTCATGCGATATCACGAACGCCACTTCCATAACATCTCCTGCGCCGTAGAATACGGCGCGCTTCACGCCCTGTTTTGAGATGGAATCCAGCTTTTCTGCGAGGTTCTTTTTGAGGTCTATGTAATAATGGACTGTATACTCGAGGAAATGGTAGGTAAGTCT
The DNA here is from genome assembly GCA_903889135.1 of Candidatus Omnitrophota bacterium. Taxonomy (GTDB): domain Bacteria; phylum Omnitrophota; class Gorgyraeia; order Pluralincolimonadales; family Pluralincolimonadaceae; genus Pluralincolimonas. Next base: position 13,016 of record CAISWF010000008.1, read on the forward strand.
TGCTTTTTCGCTGAAACCATCGGGGGTAAGAAAGTAGGAGATCCGCTTGTGGTTTATGCCCTTGATCTTGATGTAGCCCTTGTTTGCCATCTTCTTCAGGCAGGCGTTGGTCACACCGAGGGCTACGCCAAG
>CAISWF010000009.1 GCA_903889135.1 Candidatus Omnitrophota bacterium
ACTCCCTTTGTAAGTTGATATATATCTTCGTCAGGCGCGTAATAAGGATCTTCCAGCTTCCCACTTTCAATCGATATTCCCCATAGATTAAGATCAATCGAGTACGGCTTTTTCTTGGTCGTATCAATGGGAATATTATTCTTCTTTGCATATTCTATCTCTTCGGCCCTTGTCTTTAATTCCCACTCCCTGACAGGCGCCAATATTTTCAAATTAGGATCAAGCGATCCGATCGTGACTTCAAACCTTACCTGGTCATTGCCTTTACCGGTACAGCCGTGCGCAACGTATGCGGCATTCTCTTTATGGGCCGTCTCTACCAGCCCCTTGGCGATTATCGGCCGGGAAAGCGCCGTCGCCAGCAGATATCCGCCTTCATATACCGCGCCTGCCTTCAGGGACTTGAATACGAAGTCCTTCACGAATTCTTTCTTCAGGTCCTCTACGACGACTTTTACCGCGCCGGTCGCCAACGCCCTCTTCTTATAAACTTCAAAGTCAGACTCCTGTCCCACGTCGGCCATATAAGCGATGACATCGTAACCCTTTTTAGCCAGCCACTTTATTATGACCGAAGTATCGAGTCCGCCCGAGTATGCGAGCACAACTTTTTTGTTCATTTCATCCTCACTTTAAAAGTAAAAGTAATATCGCCTTTTCCACGTGCATCCTGTTCTCGGCCTGGTCGAAAACGACCGAATGCGAGCTCTCCATACACTCGTCGGTTATCTCCTCGCCCCTGTGAGCCGGCAGGCAATGCATTATAATAAAATCCTTGTTTGCTTTAGAACACAACCTCGCATTTATCTGGAAATCCTTGAATGCCTTCAGCCTCTTCGCCTTTTCGTTCTCCTGGCCCATGCTCGTCCAGACATCGGTATATACCACGTCAGCGCCTGCAACCGCTTTCTCCGGGTCAGTACAAATAACCACCTTGGAACCCGTGACGCCCGCGAAATCCATGGCTATCTTCACTACCTCTTTATCCGGCTCGTAACCCTTAGGTGTGGCGACAGCGATATCCGCCCCCACCCTGGCCGAGGTCATAAGCAGCGAATTACATACGTTATTCCCGTCGCCCACGAACGCTATCTTGACGCCTTTTACCTTGTCCTTTTTCTCCTTAACCGTAAAAAGGTCAGCGAGCGCCTGGCACGGGTGCGAGAAATCCGAAAGCCCGTTTATGACCGGGACCGTCGAGTACTCTGCCAGTTCCACGATGTCTTCGTGCTTAAATGTCCTCGCCACTATGCCGTCGAGATACCTTGAAAGCGTCCGCGCAACATCCTTTATCTCCTCCCTTTCGCCGAGCTTTACTTCCTCGGGCGCGAGGAATATCGATGTGCCGCCTAACTGCGCCATTGCGGCCGCGAAAGATACCTTCGTCCTTAAAGAGGGCTTCTGGAATATCAACCCCAGGGTCTTACCCTTCAACGGCTCGTCTTTGGAAATCTTTCCCTCACGCTTTAACTTAGCGGCCAGAGAGAATATCTCATCGATGTCCGAGATCGAAAGGTCTTTTATCGTTATCAGGTCTTTAACCTTCAACTGTTACTCCCTTCATGACTTCCTGCAGTATCGTGACAGCTGCGTCTATGTCCGCGTTCTTTACCACCAGCGGCGGCATTATCCTCAGCACCTTCTTCTGCGTGCACTTTATAAGGAGCCCCTTCTCTACGCATTTGTCGACTATATGCTTCCCTTCTATCTCCAGCTCGACCGCCTGCATCAGCCCTTTGCCCCTAACTACCTTCACGAACGGGAAATCCTTCTTTAAAAGCGAGAGCCTGTTATGCAGGTACCTGCCCCGCCTGACCGCTTTCTCTACGAGGTTGCCCTCTTCTATCGCCTCGAACACGGCAAGAGCAGCCGCGCAAGCTAACGGGCTGCCTCCAAATGTTGAGGCATGTGTCCCCGGCTGCAGCACATCGGCGATCTCCTTCTTTGCGACCATCGCGCCTATCGGGAAGCCTCCGCCGAGCGACTTGGCCAGCGTCATGATGTCAGGCGTCACGTCGTAATGCTGGTAGCAGAACATCTTACCGGTCCTGGCTATACCGGTCTGGACCTCGTCGAATATGAGGAGTATGTTCTTCTCGCCGCATATCTTTTTTAATCCGGCGATGAACTCCTCTGACGCGACGTTTATCCCGCCCTCGCCCTGTATCGGCTCGAGCATTATAGCGGCGGTCTTGTCTGTTATCTTCGACTTGACCGATTCCAGGTCATTGAACTTAGCGTATACAAAACCGCCCGGCAGCGGAGCGAAACCTTCCTGGTATTTCGGCTGCGCCGTCGCCGTTATCGCGGCGAGGGTCCTGCCGTGGAAGGAATCCTCCATCGTTATTATCTCATATTTCCCCGACGGATGCCCTGTTTTTCTCGCCAGTTTGATGGCGGCTTCTACCGCCTCGGCTCCGCTATTGCAGAAGAAGACTTTACCGTCGAACGAATTTTCTATTATCTTCTTCGCCAGTTTTCCCTGCAGTTCGTTGTAATAGTTATTCGGAACGTGGATTATCTTCCCGACCTGCTCTTTTATCGCCTTGACCACCTTCGGGTGGCAGTGGCCGAGCCCTGACACGGCCCATCCCGGGAAGAAATCCAGGAACTCTTTGCCCTCAATGTCATATGCTTTTATGCCTTTGCCTTTTACCATTACAAGGGGCGACTTCGTGTAAGTCGGCATCACATATTCGTAATACAACTGCATAACTTCTTCTGTCAGCGTCATTTTACTATCTCCGTTCCTATCCCTTTATCGGTGAATATCTCTAGTAATATCGCGTGGCTCAGCCTTCCGTCGATAATATGCGTCTTATTTACGCCCTTCTTCAGCGCGTCTACCACAGCCTTGACCTTGGGGATCATACCGCCCCGTATTATTCCCCTTTCGATCAATTCCTCGGCCTCCTTTTTCTTTAAAGTCGTGATAAGCGTGTTCTCATCCGACTCATCCCTGAGTATACCGTTGGTATCGGTTATAAGGACGAACTTTTCCGCCTTGAGCGCCGCCGCTATGTCGCAGGCCGCGAGGTCGGCGTTGATGTTATAGGCCTTCCCGTCTTCCCCGACCGCTACCGGGGTTATGACGGGTATTGCGCCGTCCTTGAGGGCGTCCTTTATAGGTTTCGTATTTACCGAAACGATCTTACCTAGGAAACCCATATCCTTGCCTTTATGCCTCAATGCCACGGCCTTTATTATCTTGTCCTTCTTTCCGGAGAGGGTCTTCACCTTACCGCCCAGCTCCTCTATGTGTTTCGCTATCTCCTTGTTCGTCGCCTCTAGCGTCTCGTCAACGATCTTCATTGTCTTCGCGTCGGTGACCCTGAACCCGTCGACGAATTTCGCGACAATACCGGCTTCCTTCATCTTTCCGGTGATCCTCGGCCCGCCGCCGTGTATTATGACCGGCTTTATCCCGACCAGGCTCATGAAGATTATGTCCTGGAAGATGCCGGAGATGACTTCCTTGTTCTCCATCATGCTGCCCCCGGCTTTTATGACGATCGTCTTGCCCCTGAACTTCCTTATATAAGGCAGCGCCTCTATGAGGACGTCGGCCTTTTTAATTATATCTTGCATTTATTTTAATGTACCCTTCTGTAAGGTCGCATGTCCACGCCGTCGCCGAATATTTTCCCAAATTCAGGTCAACCGTTATCACCACTTCTTTCTTCTTAAGCGACTTCTCTGCCTTCGGCCTTAAAGTGAAGTTCGCGTTCCCGCCGCTGACTATCTTTATGCCGTTGAGGTAAATATCCAGTTTCGACTCGTTAAATTTCACTCTCGAGGCCCCCGCCGATGAAGCGATCCTTCCCGTGTTCGGGTCCTCGCCGGCGATAGCCGTTTTCACGAGATTCGAATTGGCTATCTCCATGGCCATCTTCTTTGCGTCGGCCTTGCTCTTCGCGCCCCTGACCTGCACCTCTATAAATTTGCTCGCGCCTTCACCGTCATTGGCTATCTCCTTTGCCAGATAGACCATGACATATTTCAACGCCGCGCTGAATATCTTATGATCCTTACCGCCGGCCTTTATCTTTGTGTTCACGGCGAGGCCGTTGGCCATTATAAAAACGGTGTCGTTAGTGCTCATATCGCCGTCGACGGTCACCATATTCAATGAATCCTCGACCGCGTCTTTCAATGAACCTTTGAGCGCCTTTGCGTCTATATCAGCGTCTGTCGTGACGAAACACAACAGTGTCGCCATGTTGGGGCATATCATACCCGAGCCCTTGGCTATCCCGCCTATCTTTACTGTCTTGCCGCCTATCTTTACCGAAACTGCTATCCTCTTCGGTAAGAGGTCGGTCGTCATTATCGCTTTTGCTGCCGTAAACTCGCCTGGCTTGCTCAAGCCTTTCACCAGTGCCGGAACAGCCGCCTCGATCTTCTCAATGGGGAGAGGCTTTCCGATTATCCCGGTTGAGGCAACGAGCACATCTTTTGTGTCTATCCGCGCATTGGCAGATACCGCCTCGGCCATCCGGAGGGCCCAATCCATCCCGTTCTTTCCGTTAAGGCAGTTAGCATTGCCGCTGTTCGCTATGATCGCCTGCGCCCAACCATCCTTTAAATTAGCGGCGGAAAGAATCACCGGCGCGGCTTTGACCGTATTCTTCGTGAACACACCCGCGGTGCGGGCGGGGACGTTCGAATATACCAAAGCCAGGTCGAGACCCTTCTTTTTTATCCCGCTCTTTATGCCCGAAGCGAGGAACCCTTCGGGAGCGGTAACAGATCCCTTTATCGTTTTCATTAAATAAGGCCTGCCGTTTCGCCGAATCCCATCATCAAATTCATGTTCTGGACAGCCTGCGACGCGGCGCCTTTCCAGAGGTTATCTATCGCGGTGATCACTATCACCCGTCTTCCGGTCACCTTGATGCCGATGTCGCAAAAATTCGTGCTGTAGACATGCTTCGTCTCCGGGAATATGCCCTCATCCAGCACCCTCACGAACGGCGCGTCTTTATAGAACTGCTTGTAAAGCGCCAGCAGTTCGGCAGCGCTCGTCTCTTTCTTCAGCGTAAAATATATCGTCGAAAGTATCCCCTTGTTCATCGGCACGAGATGCGGAGTGAACGTGACCCCTATCTTCGAGCCTGCCGCGTTCGAGAGCTCCTGGTCTATCTCGGGCATATGCTGGTGCTGGTTTATCTTATATGCCTTGAAGTTTTCGTTTACTTCCGCGAAATTAAGCGCCAGCGAAGCCGCCCTTCCCGCGCCTGTCACACCGGATTTCGAGTCAACGATTATCTGGTCCGTATCGACGAGGCCCTTGCTGACCAGCGGCGCACTGCCGAGTATTGAGCCGGTCGGATAACACCCAGGGTTCGCTATGAACTTCGATTTTTCTATCTCATTCTTATGCAGCTCAGGCAGCCCGTATACCGCTTCCTTAAGCAGTGATGCGCTCGTATGTTTTGCCCCATACCACTTTTCGTATACGGCGGTATCTTTCAGCCTGTAATCCGCGCTCAGGTCTACGACGTTCTTTCCCGCTTTCAGGAAATCCGGGACGAAGAGCATTGAGACCTTATGCGGAAGTGCCAAAAATATCAGGTCAGCCGCCTTCGATATGGCGGGCACGTCCACATTGTCGCAGACGAGGTCCAGCCTGCCCTTGAATACCGGGAATATGTCCGATATCTTCTCGGCCTTCTCGACCTTGCCGCTTACCGAAGTTATCGTCGCTCCGGGATGGCACAACAGTATCTTTATCAGTTCGCAGCCGGCATAACCGGTCGCGCCTACAATGGCTACTTTCAGGTTTCCTTTTGACATTTTTATTCCCTTTCAAATTACAGACGATGAATTGATTATAAAATAAAAACGCCTATTCCGTCAAGCTGTTTCCGTCGGAATAGGCGTAATTTTGCCTTATGTAAATAAGGTGCTAACGTTTAGTCCACTGGAAATGGCTGCGGGCTCCTTTTTGTCCGTACTTTTTACGTTCCTTCATGCGCGGATCTCGGGTCAAGAGACCTTTGCCGCGTAAAACGGAACGGAAAGTAGCATCCGCCTTGAGCAAGGCGCGGGCTATGCCCAAACGCACAGCGCCTGCCTGGCTTGCCACGCCGCCACCCGCGACATTTACAAAAATGTCGTATTTGGCCGCGGTCTGCGTAGCTTCAAGCGGTTCCCTAAGGATGCCCCTGAGCGTTTCCCTCGGAAAATAATCATCGATAGTCCTTTTATTGACGACGAACTGGCCGGTCCCGGCTTTCAGTATGACCCTGGCCGTCGACTCTTTCCTTCTTCCTGTCCCTAAAAATAATGCCTGTGCTTCCATCTGTCTCCTGGATTAGAACTTTAAAGGTTCGGGTTTTTGGGCGGACATGTTATGCTCCTTGCCCGCGAATACTTTCAATCTACCCAACGCGCTCTTTCCGACCTTGTTCTTCGGCAGCATGCCTTTTACTGCGTGGGTAATGACGTATTCCGGCTTCCTCACAAGCAGGTCCTCTAACATCTCGGATCTCCTGCCGCCGGGATAGCCCGAATACCAGTCATATTCTTTTGCCTTCAATTTATTCCCTGTCACTTTTATCTTGGCGGCGTTCACAACGACTATGCCGTCGCCGGTATTAAAATCTCTGCGGTACGAGGGCTTATTTTTGCCCGAAAGTACGCGCGCGGCAGCCACGGCGACCCTTCCAAGGATCTTACCGTCTGCATCGATTATAAACCACTTTTCGGATATTTTTTCTTCCTTTTTCACCATTTTAGGCCTTCCTTAGATAGGTTAACATCAAGAAGTAAGAATTATAACATAATATGACGGAATGTCAAGGGAAAATTAATCCAATCCGCCTTTTTTGGAGAAAACCTTATAGAAACAGATCGTATTTTACCTCCATCAGGCATAACCCCCTAGCCGGGGCAGTCGCGCCGGCAAATTTCCTGTCCTTCGCTTTAAGGATACGGGCCATGCTGCCGTACGGAAGCCTGTCGCGGCCGATATCGATCAACGTCCCGGCGATATTCCTTACCATATTATATAAAAATCCGTCCGCCTCGACATCAATAATTATCGCCTCGCCCTTCTTCTTAATACTAAACTTCTTTATCGTGCGGATCGAGGAGCGCTTGACCTTGTCCGCGGCCTGGAACGATTTGAAGTCGTGCTTTCCTACGAGAACCTTCGCCTCTTTTTTCATAAGAGCGACATCAAGCTTATAAGGAATATAAACCGTAAAATTCCCGGACATCGCGGACCGGGATGGGCCGTTCATTATCGTGTAGCGGTATAGTTTTGATTTCGCGTCGAACCTTGAATTAAATTCAAGAGGGACTTCCTTCACCTCCTTTATCGCTATATCCTTGGGCAGGACGCTGTTCAGCCCCCTCTGCAGTTTAAATAGCGGGATCTTCGCTTCGGTCTTGAAATTCGCGAACAGGCTTAACGCGTGGACGCCGGCGTCGGTCCGCCCGCAAGAAATAAGCCGCGCTTTACGGCCTGTTATCCGTTTAAGCGCGGCTTCTATAGCATCCTGTATGCTCTTCGCGTTCTTCTGCGACTGCCAACCGGCGTAATCCGTGCCGTCGTATTCTATTTTGAGTAAGAGATTACGCACTCGGCTATTTGCACGGCATTGGTTGCCGCGCCCTTGCGCAGGTTATCAGCGACGACCCACAACCACAGCCCGTTCTTTACAAAACAATCGGAGCGGATGCGGCCTACAAAGGTCTCATCCCTTCCTTCAGCGTCCTTGGGCATGGGATAAAGCCCTTTCTTAGGGTCATCCTCGACTATGATGCCCGGCGATCCCGAAAGGAGCGTCCTGACCTTATCAGGGCTTATTGGTTTTCCTGTTTCTATGTATATCGACTCGGAATGGCCGGTCCGGACAGGAACCCTCACGGTGGTTGCGGAGATCTTTATCTTGTCCGCGTGCATTATCTTACGGGTCTCGTTGACCAGCTTCCATTCCTCATTAGTGTAATCGCATTCGACAAAACTGCCGATGTGCGGAAAAACGTTATAAGCCAGCTGCTGCGGCATCGAACGTTCGACGTCCACGTGGATATTCTCATATCTACTCGCATGGATCGCGGCTGCCTCGGCTTTAAGCTGTTCAACCGCGCTCTTTCCGGCGCCTGATGATGCCTGCAGCGTAGTGACGATTATCCTCTTGATCCCGACCTTTTTGTGTATCGGGTTAAGCGCCACGACCATCTGTATGGTAGAGCAGTTCGGGTTAGCGATTATTCCTTTGTGCTTTTTGGCGTCGGCGGCGTTAACTTCCGGGACAACAAGCGGAACTTTTGGGTCCATCCGGAAATCGGCGCCGTTATCTATGACGACGCACCCCCTCTTTACCGCCTCAGGAGCGTAAGTGACGGCCGCGCCCTTTTCGCCTTCGGTGCCGGCAAAGAGTGCTATATCCATCCCGTCAAACGCCTCGGGCGAGATCGCCTGGACGGAGTATTTATCTCCGTCTACGGTTATCTCCCTTGCGCTCCGCGCCAATACGCGGAGTTCCCCTATCGGGAAATTCCGCTGGCGCAATACGCGCAGCATCTCTATCCCCACAACTCCCACGCCGACAACGACTACACCATATTTACTTTTTCTTTTCATATCTTTACCTTTATATCGACCCTGCTACCAGGTCGCCGACTTCGCTCGTCGAATAACCCATCTTACCGGCCGCGAGCGACTTCAATTTTGTGTTCACAACCTTGATGACCGCGTCCTCGATCGCCTTTCCGGCCTCGGCCTCGCCGAGGTTATCGAGCATCATCCCGCCGGCGCAGATAGCCGCCAACGGATTGATTATGTTCTGGCCGGTATATTTCGGAGCGGACCCGCCTATCGGCTCGAACATCGATACGCCCTTCGGGTTGATGTTACCGCCTGCGGCGATACCCATACCGCCCTGTATCATCGCGCCGAGGTCGGTTATGATATCGCCGAAGAGGTTGTCGGTCACGATTACGTCGAACCATTCCGGGTTCTTGACGAACCACATCGTAGTCGCGTCGACATGCGCGTAATCGGTCTTGATCCCGGGATATTCTTTCGCGACCTCGTTGAACGTCCTCTGCCATAAGTCCCAGGCGTACGTTAGGACATTCGTCTTGCCGCAGAGCGTGAGTTTATTCTTCTTATTGCGTTTTTTGCATAACTCAAAAGCGTACCGTATGCAGCGCTCGACACCCTTGCGGGTATTGTATGAGATCTGGATAGCGACCTCTTCATCGGTCCCTTTCTTCTGGAACTCGCCCATCCCTTTATAAAGGCCTTCGGAGTTCTCGCGCACGACGACAAAATCTATATCCTCCGGCTTCTTGTCCTTTATCGGGCAGTACGCCGAGTTATAGAGCTTGACCGGGCGAAGGTTTATATACTGGTCGAGCGCAAAACGCAATTTAAGCAGGACCTGCTGCTCGAGGATGCCTGGCTTTACGTCCGGGTGCCCGACCGCGCCGAGATAAATGGCGTTATATTTCTTGAGCTCCTCGATATCCTTATCCTCGATCGTCTTTCCGGTCCTCAAGTAGCGCTCGCCGCTGAAATCGAATATATTCGTCTCACATTTGAAACCGAACTTTTGCGAAGCGATCTTTATGACCTTGAGCCCTTCGTTTATGACCTCCGGCCCCGTTCCGTCGCCGGGTATTACGGCTATTCTGTAATTGCTCATCTTTTTTTTACCACCCATTTCATAAGCC
>CAISWF010000010.1 GCA_903889135.1 Candidatus Omnitrophota bacterium
ACGGCCATCACGAGCGTCAATATCCACGCCGGTATCCACAGGACCGCGCTTACGCCCAACTGGCGCAAGAAAAACCTGTTACAATTCCCAAAGAACCCTTTAAATCCGAATTGGCTCTCTCTTATCCCGTCCCTCGCGAATATCTGCGTGCCCGCGAGAAGATAATTAAAGCCCAGCGCCATGACCGCGAATATTACTGCGGCCGCTCCCCAGTCCCCCATCTTTTTCATATAAGGAGGAATGGCGTCATTCGGAATGGCGGACAACCTTACTGCCGCGTAAAAGACAAAAATAACCGCTATTATAGGCCATCCCCTATGGGTTATGCTTAAACCCTGGCCAACCGCCCTCACGACCCTCAAAAGGCCTCCTTATTGGATAAAACGGGTAGGTTAGGACTAAATTTTACCAGAGGCACGGACTTGTGTCAAGAAATTTGATTCCGGCCTTCGAGCGCCCTGGCAAGGGTTGCCTGGTCGGCGTATTCAAGATGGGATCCTACGGGCAGGCCGTAGGCTATACGTGTTATCTTAACACCTTGATTCTTAAGGAGTTGGGAAATATATAAGGCCGTCGTTTCGCCTTCGGTGTCGGCATCTGTCGCTAGGATCACTTCCCTTGTTTTATCCGACTTTACGCGACGCATGAGCTCCTTAATCTTCAGCTCGTCCGGGCCGATCCCGTCAAGGGGAGAGATGGCACCCAAGAGGACGTGGTATAGCCCCCTGTACGCACCACTCTTCTCAATGGCAAGGATATCCTTGGGGCTTTCCACGACCAGTATCTTAGTCTTATCGCGCATAGGGTCTCCGCAGATGTGGCAGGTATCGCCTTCGCTTAAATTATAACAGTTTTTGCAGAAACCGATGGTATCCTTAAGCTTTAGTACCGCCTCGGAGAGGGTTGCCGCGTTCTCGCGGGGGGACTTGAGGATATGCATGACGATGCGCTCGGCGGATTTCTGGCCGATGCCGGGCAGTTTGGTAAATTCGGATATCAATTTTTCCATCGTCCTGGTGTAACCCGGCATGATATTACCTTATTTTAGCGGGATGCGGATGTTTCCGCCGAATATCTCGAGCGCGGATTTCACGACTTCGTGGGTCTCTTCCTGGCGCTCTTCCAGCAGGAGGTCTTCGACCGAGACTTTCTTCTCGAGCGCCTCGACTACTTTCATGTCGACTCTAACGTCATGCTTGAGGATACCGCTAAGGGCGGTCTCTATCAACTTCCTGTTGCCGCTCGTCTCGAGCGCCTCTTTGTGGAACGTGTGCTCTTTGGAAAAACCTATGGTAAGAACGCTGTCTTCGAGTTTTAACGGCTGTCCGGGCTGGAGAAATAGGGCGAGCGACATCCTCTTCGAAAGGATCTCGCGCAGAAGGTTCGGCCATACCTCGCATATCCTTTCGAACGAAAGCCCGGAAGCATCTATCTCCACCTCGACATCGAAATGCTCTTTCTTTGCGGCGTCTTTAGGCGGCTCGGATATATTTTCGTCCTTATGCTGGGGCTGGGGCGCGGCTTTTGGTTCGGGTTTACCCTGAGCGGAGTCGAAGGGCTTAGCGGCCCCGCTTCCTAATTTCTTTTCCAGCTGTTCGATCCTGTCTAGTATCGAGGTAAGCGACACCAGGTCATCGCGGCGCGTAAGGCGTATCGCTGCGAGCTCTAGCGGTATCCTCTGTGATATCGCGCGCCTTACCGAATCCTGCGCGCCCATCAGGACCGTAAGGATATAAAGCAGCGTCTCGTTGGAAAAAGACTTCGCCTGGACAGCCAGCCTGCCGATCATTTCTTGCGGGAGATCTATAAGGCCTTCGGGCTCGTCCGATGCCCTGGCGATCAATATATTCCTGAAATGCACGACCAGGGAATTCACGAATTGCGGGATGTCCTTGCCGCCGGCGATCACCCCATCCACCAGTTTCAATATCCCGGCCGTATCTTTATTTATCACCTTTTCCGTGAAATCGAACAGGACCTCATGGCCGACCGTCCCGGATATGGCGGTCGCGCTCTCCGCGTCTATCTTCTTACCGCAAAAAGACACGAGCTGGTCGAGCATCGATTCCGCGTCACGCATCGCGCCTTCGGCGGCGCGCGCGATGGTGTAAAGCGCCTCTTCCTCTATCTCGAGCTTCTCGCTCTTTACTATCTCTCTGAGTTTTCCGGTGATCTCGTTTACGGTGAGACGCTTGAAATCAAATCTCTGGCAGCGGGATAGTATCGTCGACGGGACTTTGTACGGGCGCGTCGTGGCGAAGATGAATATAGCGTGCGCCGGCGGCTCCTCGAGCGTCTTCAACAGGGCATTGAAGGCCTCCTCGGTGAGCATGTGCACTTCGTCGATGATATAGACTTTATATTTACCGCGGGTGGGGGCGAACTTGATGTTCTCGCGCAACGCGCGGACTTCGTCGATGCCGCGGTTAGAGGCGCCGTCTATTTCGATGACATCGAGGTTCGTGCCGTTCGATATCTCTTTGCAGGAATCGCACGTGCCGCACGGCTCTTTCGCCGGCCCGCTCTTGCAGTTGAGGGCCATGGCAAATATGCGCGCGGTGGTAGTTTTTCCTACACCTCGAGGGCCGGAAAAGATGTACGCGTGGGCGACTCTGTTCTGGGCTATCGCGTTCTTGAGGGTGGTCGTGACATGCTCTTGACCAAGGACGCTATCGAAGTCTTTCGGCCGCCACTTGCGTGCGAAGACTATATAAGACATTAAAATAATTTCCTTATGATGACGAGTAACAGCCTAAATTGTAATCCTAATGAATAAATTAGTCAATTAATAATTTTGGAGCTCTTCCCTGAAGGCAAAGACTAGGCATCCGGGGACCTTTACGACCTGTTTTGTCGTCGGGTGTATGCGGTAATGGTGGGTCGCGCAGTAAGGCATCCTGTCCCAGACGAAATTATATTTATCGGCACCCAAAAGGTAATAAAGTTCCACTCTTTTCTCCCCGAGGATCGCCTTCGCGATCTTCTTGGAGTTGAATCCGCACGCGATCGAGGCGCCGATCGCCTTTAAGAGGAATTTTTTGTTGATATACCTTAACAGGGTGAAGAAATATACCGGCAGGTACCAGAGGAATACTGTTAAACGGTTCGCTTTTTTCATTTTTTCCGCGAGAGCGTCTATCTCCCTGCCGCATTTGTAGATATTTTTGCGCGGGTCGTTCACAACTAGGTCGACCATCGAGTATAATTTGCCTTTTTTCGAAATGATCATGCCCATCTGCCCACACATCGGGCTGAAATTCGATGAGGCCGATTTACCGGCATTTATTAGTCCCGCGTATTTAAGCGGCTTCATCAAGATATAAATGGCAGAGAGCGGAAAAGTGACCGCCCCGGCGCCGATCTTTTCGCAGAGGAATTTTTCTACGCAGTCGCCGGTAAGCCTTTTATTGACCAGGTCCTTTATGTCGGTGACACGGCCGGAATAACACTCGGTCGTCACCATCACGCGCTTGACGACATCCTGGTTATCCATCGCGAACTCTATCGCATCGGGAAGGTTATTAAGGTTCCATTCTTTCGATGTGGTAAACGAAAGTATTATCCACGCCTTGCCCAACTCGCGGATATTCTGCAGGGCCTTGCGCACGGATTCGTAGTCAATAAGGCTTCCCCTTAATTTTATACAGGCCTCCTTGTTCGTACCGTCGAAGGCTAAGTAGAATTTCCTTATCCCCGAGTCGTAGACTTTCTTGCAGAATTCCTTATCGGCGATCGTTATGCAGTTCGTCGCGACGAAGGTCCGCCTTAGGAGCCCGAGCTCCGTGATTTTCTTCACTATCTTGAAAAAATCCGGATGTATCGTCGGCTCGCCGCCTGTCAGGATGAGGTGGGTATCCTTGTCTTCTTTCGCCATCATCTCGAGCATGCGCACGATGTCGTCATACGGGACGTCTTTGCCTTTGGAATCGGCATCGGCGTAACAGACCGGGCACTTCATGTTGCAGCGGGTGGTTACCTCGATGAACGACAGCTCGGATTCGCGCATTTGGTGGACCGCGCATTTAAAGACGCCCTCGCGGCATTTGGGGATGCCGCATCCGTAATCTTTAAGATGATCAAAGAGGCTGATCTTATCCTTGAAGAGCTCGGCGTCGGAAGAGACGAGGTCGACCACCTTACCGTGGTCGCTGCATATCTTTTCGAGCAGGATCTTGCCGTCCTCCTCGTAATACCTCCCGTCGAGGTCCCTGCTGCAGAAGGGGCATATGGTCTTTACGGTCCTCTCAAACATTGAATTTCTCTGCGACCCTCTTCATAATGGGTTTCTTGTATTTTTCCCACGTGCAGGTGGGGAGCGTCCTGATCTGGTCAGTATCCGGGTCGACATAAACGAAACACGAGGAACACATCGAGAGCCTCTCGGATTCGGTAGTCTTGGAATCCTCGAACGGCAGGATCATTATCTGCAGGACGCCTTTTAGCTTGGTGTCGTTCTTTAATATATCTTTCGCCTTCTTTCCTGTCAGCAGCTTACCTATCATCCCGGCCCATTTGATATAAGCCGCCGGGCCCTTTTTGCCCACGATAGCGCCGAAATTGAGGTTCTTCTTTAAGATCCCGAGAAGTTTCAGGTTTAAAACCGCCCTTCCGGAAAAGCCTCTCTTTTTACCTTTATATTGCCCGGCAATATATTTTTCGAGTTCCCTCAGGTCATCAACAAACTCGAACAGCGACCTCTTCAGGTAATTCGAGAAGGAGACGTATTTCTCGCCATCTGAGATAAGATAAGTAATGCTTTCGCAATTGGGATGTACGCCGAGGAAAGGCAGGTTTTTTATGCCGTATACTTTATAGAAATTAGACAGGAAGAGCGAGCCGATCGGCACGAATTCGACGTTCCCTCCGGCGACCGCGTCGTTTACTATATGCTCGACGTCTTCGTGAGTCGTCCTCTCCGGTTCGTAGTCAAGCACCTTCTTATCCCACATATGGATAAGCGGCATGAAATAAATGCCCCTTATGACATGGGAATTCTCCAGGCTGAAGCGCAGGAATTCGGCCGTATCTTTACTGTTCAATCCTTTATCTATTACGCTCATTATGACGACCTTGCCCCTTTTAAGTTTGGCAAGGTTCTTAAGGGCCTTCAGTTTCAGGTCGAGCGCCTCGGGATGGCCCCTCAGCTTTGAATACATGAGCGGATTCAGCCCGTCGAAACCGATATTTATCATGGCGCCAAGACCGGACAATTGTTCGCAGTACTTTTCGTCCGCGAGCTTAAGGCCGTTCGTTACCACCCTCACGGAATAGCCGTACGACTTCCCGAGCTTGATGATATCGAACAGGTCCTCTCTCAGGGTGGGTTCGCCGCCAAACAACTGCACATAAGGCTTCGGATCGCGGTGGGCGTAATGCTTGAATATTTTGTCAAAATATTCCATCCTGGGCTCGAATTTAAAACCCATGGAAAGGACGTTATTAAGGCAGATATGGCAATTCATGTTACAGCGGTTAGTGGTATCGATGAATATAATATCCGGTTCTTTGTGCTTGCCGCAGGAAGGGCAATTCATGGCGCAGCTTACGGATTCTATTTTCGTAAAATCGCGTTTTTTATTATAGAGGGACGCGTCGCTGGATATCAGGTATTCATTGATGCCGCATTTGGGGCAGTTCTTCTGGAGATATATCTTCCCGTCCCGTTCCACGTGCTTTACGGGAGATATCTCTTTGCAGTTGTTACAGAACGCGTAATTTTCCATTTATTTACCGTCCTGGCTGACATGAATTACCATTGTCTTTCCGAGCACATTTCTTTCTATTTCCCGTATGTCCGCCCTATTAAGTTTGATC
>CAISWF010000011.1 GCA_903889135.1 Candidatus Omnitrophota bacterium
CTTATTTTACGGTGCTCGGAGAAGTAGAGGCCAGCAAGGTGCCTTCTTATATCCTGAGCGTCGATACTGAAGGTATGTCGGTTCTGACCGCCTGGGCCGCGGAGAAATTCACGGCAGAGCGGATCGCCGATATGTTGAAAAAGTCCGGGATCGAAAATGTTGTTTCCCATAAGAAGGTTATCATCCCAGGCTACGTTTCGGTATTGAGCGGAAAGCTGGAAGAGGTTTCGGGCTGGAAGGTGTCGGTGGGGCCGAAAGAAGCATCCGGGATACCGAATTATTTGAGGAACTGGAAATAGGTGAACGAATTTAAAGTAGCATTCATACTCTCCCGTGGATTTTTATTTTTTAAGAAACCGTTTATTAAAAGAATAACCGTTGCAAAAGGCACGGATCTTTTAACCGCCGCTGCCAGGGCGGGCATAGTCCTTAACGCGACCTGCGGAGGCGAGGGTACATGCGGGAAGTGTAAGGTGATTATAGGCGGGAAAGTGGTTCTGGCATGTGAAAAGATAGTCGAGAGCGACCTCGTGGTAACAATACCTAAGGAGTCGCTAGAGGTCCATGAAAAAACGAAGCGGGAGGCTGAGGAATTTACAAAAGGCGTAGTCTTGAAAAGAGAGAATGCCTACAGGCACTCTCCGCTCATAAAGAAGATATTCCTTAAACTTTCCAAGCCCACAGCCGACGATAATGTAAGCGACCTCGATCGGATTTACAGAGAGCTCTCTGGTAAGATCGATAATGTACATGTATCTGCAAAGCTGGCGAGTGTTAAATTCTTAGGTGACACCCTGCGTGACAGTGATTTTCAGGTGACGGTCGTGGCCGGCTATAAAGAGGGATCGTTCGAGATCATTTCGGTCGAGCCGGGAGACACGACAAAGACGAATTATGGTTTCGCATTCGATATAGGCACTACAACAGTGGCGGGACAATTGCTGGACCTTAATACGCGTGAGATATTGGGCACCAGGATAGCATTTAACAAGCAGGCTCTCTACGGGGGCGATGTTATAACTAGGATAATATTCGCATCCGTCCCTGAAGGGCGCGAGAAAACTCATAAAGCCGTCGTCTCAAATATAAATGAGATAATCGATGATCTTGTCTCTTCATGCAATGTGAATTTGGCGGATATTTACGCAATAACATGCGCCGGAAATATGACTATGATGCATCTTCTGCTTAAAGTAGACCCTTCTAATATCAGAAAGCCTCCGTATACCCCGACTACTAGCACGTTCCCAACCATACATTCTTCCGAAGCGGGTATAGACGCGAATCCTAAGAGCTTGATATCGTTCATACCGGGAGTCAGCACTTATGTTGGTGGTGATATAGTCGCCGGGATACTTGCCTGCGGATTGCATGAGGGTGATAGTCTAGCGCTGCTCGTTGATATCGGCACGAATGGCGAGATTGTTCTCGGCAATAAAGAGTGGATGATGGGTGCCGCGGCGAGCGCAGGACCCGCGTTTGAGGGAAGCGGCTTAAGTTGCGGCATGAAAGCGGTAAAAGGCGCGATACAGAAGGTCAGTATCGACACATCTCAGAATGTACGCCTTGAAGTAATCGGAGGCGGGAAGGCCCGCGGCATTTGCGGTTCAGGTTACATTGACCTTTTATGCCAGATGCTGAAGCGGGGCATAATAGATAAATCTGGCAAGATCAATAAGACTATCAAATCCGACAAGATTCGTAAGGGTGAGGCAGTGACTGAATTTGTCGTTGCGTTTAAGTCAGAAACA
>CAISWF010000012.1 GCA_903889135.1 Candidatus Omnitrophota bacterium
CGCACAAGAGAAAAAAGAGACTCCGCAGGGACAGGCACAAGAAGAAGTAATTCTTCTTGAGAGCTGACTTTCCAAGGTGAAAAAGTATATTATCATCGCCATTGCAGGGGTGGCCCTTTTTGCAATAATAAAAGGGTCGCCCCTCTATAGCAGGTCTTCCGAGCGCCTTTCCGATTACGATACTCTTATTTCGGAAGGCCAAAAATCGAAAAGCGCCGATACGAAGTCCTATGCCCATTTCCTGATGGGCAACGTCCTCGATAACGACTCGAAATTCGATCAGGCCATTGAGGAATACAAAAAGGCCTTACAGCAAGACCCCGAGTCCCCCACCATAAATACGAGCATAGCCCTCGATTACATCCGGCTAAATAAATCGGACGATGCTGCGAAATACCTTAACGTCGCGATAGAGAGCGACCCGACGGACGCCAACGCCCGTTTCACCCTGGCCCTCCTATACACGATAGAGAAGAAATTCGACAAGGCCGCCGAACAGTACGAAGAGATAGTAAAAAGGGACCCGCACGATATCAAGGCCCTCGCCTCGCTAGCCGATCTTTATGTGGTCCAGCAGAAGATCGAGGAGGCCACCAAGGTCTACGAGGATATCCTCAAGGAAGGCAAGGAGTCGGGGCTGATACATTTTACGCTGGGGATATTTTACACGAAGCTGGGAAAATACGACGAGGCGCTCAAGCATTTCGACACGGCGGTGAAACTCAGCCCCGATTATACCGAGGCGCGGCTGAGCAGGGCGATAATCTGGGAGCTCAAGGGCGATTACGCCAAGGCGATAGAGGATTACAAGAAGACGCTCGAGGCCGAACCGCTGAATACAAGGGTATACGACCTGTTGGCGCACGCCTACTACCGCGCCAACATGACCGACGATGCGATCTCGACCTATAAGCTCATCATCAGCCTTGCTCCGGATAAGATTGACGGGTATATGGAACTTGCGTATGTCTACCTTAACGAGAAGAGGCCGGATGAGGCCCTTGTCCTCCTGGATAAGGCGGTCTCGATAAAAGATGAACCGCGTGCCAACCTGGCCTACATAGTAAAAGGTATGGCTTATTCGCAGAAAAAAATGGCGAAAGAGGCTGAAGACGCGTATAAGCGGGCGATAGAACTCTCGCCGAAAGACGCCGAAGGATATTTTTATTTAGCCTCCGCTTACGAAAGCGAAGGGGAGAAGGCGCTTGCCATAGAGGGGCTGAAGAAGGCGATCGAGCTCAACCCCAAGCATGCCGATGCCCTGAATTTTTTGGGCTATATGTACGCCGAGGACGGGACAAATCTCGACGAGGCGATTAGCCTTATCAAGCGCGCCATCGATCTCAGCCCGGATAACGGTGCCTATGCGGACAGCCTCGGCTGGGCGTATTACAAGAATGGGATGACCGACGAGGCGATAGCCCAGATCGAAAAGGCTGTATCCCTTTACGGGAAGGATTCGATACTTTACGACCATCTCGGGGACGCATATTATAAAAAAGGCCTGACAGAAAAGGCAGAGGATTCCTGGAAGAAGTCGCTGGAAATGAAACCCGACCAGCCGGCAGTCAAAGAGAAACTAGAAAAATCGCAGAAAGCCCGCAAATAATGGCAAGACCCGACCTCGACCAGTTAAAAAACACGGCCAAAGAGATAAGAAAAGACGTCCTGACGATGCTTTCAGAGGCGGGATCAGGGCATACGTCCGGTTCCCTCTCGTGCATCGAGATCGTCGTGGCGCTTTATTATTATAAATTACGTCATGACCCCAAGAATATCAAATGGCCGGACAGGGACAGGTTCATCCTTTCAAAGGGGCACACCTGCCCGACGCTTTACGCGGTGCTCGCGCACAGGGGGTTCTTCCCGTGCGAGACCCTCATGACCGTGCGTAAGCGCGGCTCGATACTGCAGGGGCACGCCAGCCTCAGCACGCCGGGCTGCGAGGCCTCGACCGGCTCGCTGGGCCAGGGACTCTCTATCTCCGACGGGATGGCGCTTTCCGCGCGCATGGACTTCAAGGATTACAGGGTGTATTGCCTGTTAGGGGACGGCGAGCTTGACGAAGGGCAGGTATGGGAAGCCGCCATGACCGCCGCGCACTATAAGATTGACAACCTCTGCGCCATCATAGACCTCAACAAGCAGCAGATAGACGGTTGGACCAGCGACATCAAGAACCTCGAGCCGGTAAAGGACAAATGGCTCGCTTTCGGCTGGCATGTCATAGAGATAGACGGCCATGACTTCAAGCAGATAATGGACGCGCTGGACAAGGCCGAGATGATAAAAGGAAAACCCACGGTGATAATCGCGCACACGGTAAAGGGCAAAGGCGTCTCGTTCATCGAGAAGAACGCGCCCGGATACCACGGCACGGCGGTCAAGAAGACAGCGGAGGCGCGGCCGGAGAGGATCGCGGGTCCGTTGTAAGGTTCGGTCATGGGAGCCTTACGTAGCGCTTCGAGGCTGGTGCCAAGGGCGCGCACGGCGGATTCGAGCTCGGGCTGTGCGGGGAGTCCG
>CAISWF010000013.1 GCA_903889135.1 Candidatus Omnitrophota bacterium
CGATTTTTTTCGACGGTCAAGGAAGGTAGCCCTTGATTTTTGTAGATCTTGAGCTGCTGCTGTTTCTGCACGACAGCTTCTTCGATCATTAATCTCTCATACACGGCTATCCCTAAAAAAAAGAACGAAATCAGGATAATTACGCCCAACGAGACTTTAGTAGTCAGCGATTCGCTCATGCCTTTTGGCATATTTTATTTCTTGCCTTTCGTTTCGACTTTTTCGCTCTTCGGGAGCGTCGGCATATCGCCCTGCCCCTTGAGCTTGAATTTTATTGAAAAATCCCTGTACTGCCCCGCGCCTTCTTCCGTAGCCCGGGGAAGGCTAGCGTATATGATCTCGACCGAATCGAATAACTGCGAAGAAGCGAGCTTGTTCTTGAATTCGTTAATGGTCAGCAGGCTTGAGGTCGTCCTTCCTTCCAGCGAGATGAGATCCTTATCTTTGGCGACCGAAGTCAACCAGGTCTCACTGGGCAGTAACTTCCTGATCTCCAATATCGCCTCAAGCGAAAGACTTTTCCTTACGGCCAGGTTTTCAAACGGCTTGAGCTTCGCCTCGCTGCTTTTGATATCTTCCTTAAGTTTCCCTATATCCTTGTTGACGTTCTCGTATTCCGACAAAAGCGAATCCAGGAAGGTCAGCTCCTTCCTCAAGGTCGATGCCTGGAACCAGATATTATACGCTATCGTGATCGGTATCACGGCGATGAGAAGGCCGGCCGAGATTATCCAGAATTTTTCCTTCTTGAAATCCCTCTCTTCCTTCCTCTCGACCGGCAGCAGGTCTATAGTGGTCGGGCACCTCTGGAGCAGGCGCAGCGCCAAGCCGATCGAAGAGCCGAAGCGCGTTTGGAAATCTATATCTACCCTCAGGTTGGACGGACACTTTATCTTCTGGCCAAGATTGGCGCGCCTTATCTGCATTCCAAGGCCTTTCGCCAGGAAATCCTCTATGCCTTTTAGTTTTGAGCCGCCGCCGGATAAGATGATCTCGTTGAACGCGGTGTCGCGTGCATGCTTCGTCTTATAAAATTCCATCGACTGGATGACCGATGACACGAGGTCCGAGACGACCGGGTTCAGGACATTGACGAGATCTTTTCCGGCCGGGGTGACGCTAGCGGGAACGAGGCTGTCGGAGGCGACGACCATGCCCTCTTTGCGCTTAAGCTCCTCCGCCTTATCGAAAGGTAAATTTAATTTCGCGGCGATCGCGTGGGTCATTTCGTCCCCGGCGATGAGTATCGAACGGACCCAGAAGCCTTTATCCGAGATGACGATAAGATTGGTCGCCTTGGCTCCTATATCGAGGATCAACCCCTTGCCGATGGGTTCATTATAAGTTACGGCGTTCAGGAGGGCCAACGGGCTAACATCTACGAACTCTACATCCAGGTTAGTCCTCGCCACATACGAGAGCATGCTCTCTACGATCTCTTTTTTCGCGGCGACGAAAAGGACATCTTCTTCCGGACCGGCGCCGGAGCGGAAGATCTGGTGGTCCCAGCTTATCTTATCGAGGGGAAAAGGGATCTGCTGCTGGGCTTCGTATTTTATTATCTTGTCTATCTTGCCTTGCTGTATTTTGGGGAGCTTGAGGAAGCGGATGAAGACCGATTGGCCGGAGAGGGAAACGGCGAGCCTGCCGCTCTTTATCTTTTCTGTTCTCAACAACCCCTCTACGCCTTCCCTTACCAGCGTATCCCTTTTTTCCTGGTCGGCATATTGGGTCAAGTCAAAAAATTTCGCCCGGATAAGCTGGATGCCCTCAACGGTCTTTTCCAGCTCTACGAGTTTTATCGAGCCCGCGCCTATATCAATTCCTAGAGCACGTTTTCCCATATGGTTGCGTATATTTTATAGGATTAAACAAATGTTGTCAATTATTTCTTTTAAAAAGCAAAAAAATCCGAAATGGCCGGTTTTACCTCTTCGACCGCTCCAGTATCTGGGCCTCCGACATCCGGTCGGCGATGACCTCCCTTATCTTCTCGTTCCTTGAAAAATTATTCGCTAATGAGTAACAGAAAAAGGCTTCCTCCGCCTTCTGGGCTTTAAAGGGCTGTTTTAATTTTTTGGCCCTTTTGTACAGCGAATCCTCCCCGATCTTGAAATACCCGTCGGCTACCCTCGACACGAAATCCTTATCCTCGACTATGTTAAGATATCCCTCCATCTCCGCAAGTTTCGCGTCATCGCGGGGAACGGGATTGCCTTCAAAAAAACCTTTCAGCAGCAGCTGTACCCGGGATCTCGCGATCTCTCTGACTTCCGGCTTGTCCGAGCTCGAGAGGGCTTCGTAGCAATTAATGGCGAACCTGTAATAACCCAGTTTTTTATCGCTCGCGACTTCTCCCGCCCTCTTTTCGTAATCTTTCGCTCTATTGATACACTTTGCGAGATATTTATCCTTCATATTGTCGTCGCCCAGCTGGGAAAGCGTCAAAGAAAGCGAATTCCTTGAAAAAACAACGTCAGGAAGGCCGTCCTTCGCGTTTAAAATTTTAAATGCCGTATCGCCGCCCCACATCTTTTTCAGGAGATCCTTCGACTTATCGGCATAGGCGGATTCCGGATAATCTGCTATTATCGAGACCAGCATCCTCTCTGAATTAAAATACTGCTCGATATTAAAATCGACCTCCGCCCATTTATAGAGCTCCCCCGCCTTTTTGTCGACGGCATCTTTAAGGTCTTTTC
>CAISWF010000014.1 GCA_903889135.1 Candidatus Omnitrophota bacterium
GCATACACATATTTTTAGCGACATCGAAGATACATATGAAGTATAAATTGCGCAAAGCCGAGGACGAGATAGTAAAGCTCGCCGTGGAAGGCGTGAAATACGCGCGCAATTATACGGATGACGTCGAGTTCTCTCCGGAAGACGCGTCGAGGAGCGAGAAGGAGTTCCTCTACCGCGTGATAGAGCAGGTGATAATCGCCGGCGCGACCACGATAAACGTCCCCGACACTGTCGGCTACGCGATACCCGAGGAGTTCGGCGGCTTGATACGCGATATAAAGAACCATGTGCCGAACATAGGCAGGGCGGTGATAAGCGTCCATTGCCATAACGACCTCGGCCTCGGAACGGCGAATTCCATAGCCGCGATAAAGAGCGGCGCCAGGCAGATAGAGTGCACGATAAACGGCATAGGTGAACGCGCCGGCAACGCGTCCCTTGAAGAGGTCGTCATGGCGATAAAGACCAGGAACGATTTCTTCAGTAATTTTTCCACCGGCATAGTCACCGAGGAGATCTCGAAGTCGAGCAGGCTCGTATCGAAATTGACCGGCATCATGGTCCAGCCGAATAAGGCGATAGTCGGCCAGAACGCGTTCGCGCATGAGGCAGGCATACACCAGGACGGCATATTAAAGAAACGCACGACATACGAGATAATGAGCCCGCGGGAGATAGGCTTGAGCGCCTCCAGCCTTGTCTTGGGCAAGCATTCGGGCCGCCACGCTTTTGCCGAGAAGATGAAGAAGCTCGGCTACGCGATCGGCGAGGCCGAGATAGAGAAGGCGTTTGAACGTTTCAAGACGTTGTCCGATAAGAAAAAGTTCATCTACGACGAAGACCTTGAAACGTTAATGGAGGACGGTACCGGAGGGTTTAGCGAGGCTTGGAAGTTCGTTTCGTTCCGCACGACCGCGGGGACGGATATCGTCCCGGTCGCCGAGGTGAAACTCCGCTCGAAGGCCGGCGTAAAGACCGCCGAGACCGAGGGCGACGGCCCTGTCGACGCGTGCTGCAAGGCGATCGACAAGATAACAAAGACAAAAGGCGAGATGATGGACTATTCCATAAAGGCGGTCACGAAGGGCAAGGACGCGTTGGGAGAGGTCACGGTGCGCGTGCGCTCGAAGGATAAAGAGGCGATAGGTAAATCGGCTTCCACGGATGTGATAGAGGCGAGCGCGAAGGCGTACCTCAACGCCGTTAACAAATTGATACACAAGGAAAACAAGAGATTGAAAATTGATATCTAAAAAAAGCGGAAGGACCGAAGTATTCGGGATAATCGGGTTCCCGGTCAAGCACACGTTATCGCCGCATTTTCAAAATGCGGCATTCGCTTCTCTGGGGATGGATGCTGTCTATATCCCGTTCGAGGTCCCGCCCGAAAAACTGAAGTCCTCATTCGCCAGCATAAAGGCGCTGGGCTTCTCCGGGATCAACGTGACGATCCCGCATAAACAGGCGGTCTTATCCCTGGTCGATGAGCTTTCGCCCGAGGTGAAGGGGATCGGCGCCGCTAACACCATAGTTTTCAGGAACGGCAAGGCCAAGGCCTACAACACGGACGGGGAAGGATTCATCCGTTCGCTGAAAAACGACCTGAAGATAGACCCTAAGGGCAGGTCGGTTTTGTTGTTCGGCTGCGGCGGGGCGGCGAAGGCGATCGCGTTCGTCCTGGCAAGGGAAGGCGCTAGATCTATTACATTTGTCGACCAGGCGGAGAAGAGGGCGAAAGAGCTTTCCGCGAAGACAAAAAAAGATTTCCGGCGCTGCGGGACTAAATATATCCCATTCCTCGGTCCGCGCATAGACGAGGAGGTCTGGGATTCGGACCTGCTCGTGAACGCGAGCCCTATGGGGATGCACAAGGCCGACGCGTGCATAGTAGATCCCAAGGCCCTGCATAAAGGCCTGGCTGTTTACGATATCGTATATAATCCGCCGGTCACGCCCCTGTTGAAAGCGGCTAAGAAAAAAGGGATCAAGGCGTCGAACGGGCTGGGAATGCTTTTGTACCAGGGTGTGCTTTCATTTGAATTTTTCACCGGGAAGAAGGCACCTGTCTCCGTGATGCGCGCGGCGCTTAAGGAAGCCGTAAAAAAATGCTGAACGCCATAATATATGTTTTTGTTTTTTGCTTCGGCGCGGTCGTAGGCAGTTTCCTTAACGTCTGCATATACAGGCTGCCGCGCGGGGAGTCTATAGTATTTCCCGCGTCGCATTGCCCGGGATGCCGTAGGCCGATACCGTGGTACCTGAACATCCCGTTCGTGAGCTATTTAGTGCTCCGCGGCAGGTGCGCCTATTGCAAGGCGAAGATCTCTTTCAGGTATTTCGCGGTCGAGGGGCTGACCGCGCTGATGTTCGTTGCCATTTATTGGAGGTTCAAGGCGACCCCGGACTTCGTGATATATACAGGGCTATTTTCGGTGCTGATGATAATATCGTTCATAGATATCGAGCATTGGATAATACCCGATGAGCTGACGATCCCCGGTGCGGTGCTAGGGTTGCTTTTGAGCGCGGCGTATCCGAGGTTCCAGGGTGAGGCTTCGAGGTTTTGGGCCCTGGGAGATTCGTTTTTCGGGATGGTCTTCGGTTTCGTCTCGCTCTACCTTTTAGGCGTGCTCGGGAAGATAGCTTATAAGAAAGAGGCGATGGGCGGCGGCGACCTGATGCTGCTCATGTTCATCGGCGCTTTCCTCGGATGGAAGCTTACCGTCGCGGCTTTCTTTCTCGCGCCGGTATTCGGCTCGCTCGTAGGCGTCCCGAAATTATTAATGAAAAAGCAGGACACGATACAATACGGCCCGTATCTTGTCCTTGCGGCTTTTGCGTGCGTCATGTTCAAGGAAGACATACTTTTATATTTTCCCGTATAGTATTCCGCCGGAGCGGATACTGTTATATAGGAGGGATGTGAAATGTTAAGATATTTGACCGCGGGTGAATCTCACGGAAAGGTTTTACTCGGTATCCTCGAGGGTATCCCGGCCGGCCTCAAGGTAGAGAGGGGCCAGATAAACCTCGACCTCAAACGCAGGCAGTCGGGTTTCGGGCGCGGGGCCAGGATGGCCATAGAGTCGGACACTGTCCAGATACTTGCCGGCCTCCGCAAGGGTATGACTATCGGCAGCCCTATCGCTTTATTGATAGAGAACAAGGACGACTCGATCGACGCCCTCCCGGCAATTACAAGGCCGCGGCCCGGACATGCCGATCTGGCAGGGGCTATAAAATACGACAGGGGGGATATACGCGACATACTGGAGAGGGCGAGCGCGCGCGAGACGGCGATGCGCGTCTCCGTGGGTGCCATCTGCAAGATGCTTTTGGAGGAGTTCGGCATAAGGATAGCCAGCCATGTCATCGAGATAGGCGGGATAGCGAGGGATAATAAGGCGATGTTGAGAAAAGTCGAAGAGTGTTCGCGGATCGGCGATACGCTCGGCGGCTTATGCGAGATAACCGCGACCAACGTACCGATAGGCTTGGGAAGCTATGTCCAGTCGGACAGGCGGCTTGACGCGAAGATCGCAGGCGCCATGATGTCAATACAGGCGATAAAGGGCGTAGAGATAGGCCTCGGCTTTGCCGCGGCGCGTCTTCCTGGCTCAAAGGTGCATGATGAGATATTGTTCGATAAAAAGGCCGGATTTTTTCACAAAACGAATAATGCGGGAGGGATAGAGGGCGGTATCACGAACGGAGAGCCGGTCATAGTCAGGATAGCGATGAAACCGATCGCGACGCTGGGCAGGCCTCTGTCTACAATAGACATAAAGACGAAGAAGAAAGTCGAGGCGCAGGTCGAGAGGCACGACGTATGCGCGGTGCATGCCGTATCGGTGGTCGGCGAAGCGGTGCTAGCGTTCGTCGTAGCCTGCGCGATGGCAGAGAAATTCGGCGGCGACTCTTTAAGCGAGATGAAGCGCAATTTCGGCGGATACACAAAACAGGTAAAATCGTTTTAATGAAGAACGTGGTTTTAGTGGGTTTTATGGGGACCGGCAAGACTGCCGTCGGCAAGGTGCTCGCCAGGCGCTTGGGGATGAAGTTCGTCGACATGGACGACGCGATCGAGGTCCGCGAGGGGATGAAGATATCCGATATCTTCGAGAAGAAGGGCGAGCCGTATTTCAGGAGCGTCGAGAAAGCGGCGGTAAATGACATTTCTTCGCAGTCTGGCCTCGTGGTCGCGGCCGGCGGCGGTGCCGTAATAGACGAGGAGAATATCAGGAACTTTAAATCCGGCGGCGTCATATTCTGCCTTGTCGCCACTCCGGACAGGATATTCGAACGGACGAAAGGGCACATACATCGCCCTTTATTGAACGTGAGCGATCCTAAGGAGAAGATATCCGAGTTGCTCGCGAAACGCGCCCAATATTACGCGCGCGCCGATTACAGGATAGATACGACCGACCTGCCTGTTGACGGGGTAGTCGACAAGATAATGGAGTATTTGAAGTGACGGAACTCGAGTACCTTTTGGTGCTAAATTCAATCCCGGATGTCGGGTTCGTGAGGATAAACAACCTGGCGGACCGTTTCGGCGGGATAAAAGAAATATTCAAGGCAAGCCGGGCTGAACTCGAGGGCGTTGAGAAGATCGGTCCGAAGATTGCGGACTCTATAATTAATTGCGATAAGGATAAGGCGCTCGTCCGCGAGATGAAGATTATCGAAAGGTACGGCGCGGAGGTAATCTCTTATTTCGACGCGGGTTATCCGGCGAACCTCAAAGAGATCTATGATCCGCCGATATTATTGTATGTGAAAGGGAAATTTACGGACGAAGACAAATATTCTATAGGTATAGTCGGCTCAAGGCACGCGAGCCGTTACGGCCTGCAGACCGCCGAGAGGCTTGGCTGCGAATTGGCTGCGCGCGGCATGACCGTCGTCTCGGGGTTGGCTCGCGGCATAGATGCGTCCGGACATAAGGGCGCGTTGAAGGCCAAAGGCAGGACCATAGCAGTGCTCGGGAGCGGACTGGCGAACATCTATCCGGAAGAGCATATGGGGTTGGCTGAAGATATCTCAAAGAATGGTGCGGTGGTCTCGGAATTTCCTATGGATACCGCACCATATAAGGATAATTTCCCCAGAAGGAACAGGATAATAAGCGGTCTTTCGCTCGGAGTGGTGGTCGTGGAGGCCGCGAAAAATTCCGGCGCCTTGATCACGACCGATTTCGCACTGGAACAGGGGAGGGAGTTATTTGCCGTCCCGGGACAGGCGCGCGCCGCGACCGCGGCCGGTACGAATATGCTGATAAGGCAGGGCGCTAAACTCGTTGAGTCGGCCGATGACGTCATCGAGGAATTGGGCGATGTGATCAAAGGCCATATGAGAACGGAAAGGCTGGGACAGCCGGAGCATGTTCCCGGCGGGCTGGGCCGGCGGGAAGAGGATGTATTTGTGAAATTAAGCGAAACGCCTGTAAATATAGATGAGATAGTGGACGGGACAGGGCTCCCCGTCGCCGAAGTGATGCATAGCCTTACCAAGCTCGAGCTCAAAGGAATAATTTCGCAGCTGCCCGGAAAATCGTACGTAAGGAAAAGTTTATGATCAAGATATGCGTGAACGGAAAAGATATCCAGGCCGAAGACGGCATAACGGTCGCGAAGCTCATCGCCGACCTGAAGGCCGATGTAAAATACGCGGCCGTAGAGTTGAACCTCAATATACTCGACAGGGCGGGGTATGATTCCATTAAGCTTAAAGAGGGCGACAAGGTCGAGATAATCCTGCCGGTAGGCGGCGGCAAGGGCGGCTCCCTGGTCATAGTCGAGTCGCCGGCAAAAGCCAAAACGATAGAAAAATTCCTAGGTAAAGGTTACACCGTACGCTCATCCATGGGCCACGTCATCGATCTGCCCATGCGGAAGATGGGCGTCGACATAGAGAATGATTTCAAGCCTACCTATAAAGTTATCGCTAAAAAGAAAAAGCTGCTCAGTGAACTGAAGGCTGAAGCGAAGGACAAAGACACCATTTATATCGCGACAGACCCTGATCGCGAAGGCGAAGCTATAGGCTGGCACCTGGCCGGGTATCTCGGGAAGAACAAAGAGGTCAAGAGGGTCGTATTCCACGAGATAACGAAGAAGGCAATACTCGAAGCGTTCGATAAGCCCATTGAGATAGATATCAATCTCGTGAATGCCCAGCAAGCGCGCCGCGTCCTCGACAGGATAGTCGGATACTCTTTAAGCCCGCTCCTCTGGAAGAAGATAACGCGCGGATTGAGCGCGGGAAGGGTCCAGTCGGTCGCGGTAAAACTCATAGTCGACCGCGAGCGCGAGATACAGGCGTTCGTCGCGGTTGAATATTGGGAACTCGAAGCGGAACTCAAGAAGAAAAAAGATAAGAAATCCTTTTTCGCGCAGCTGGATAAGATCAACGCCGCGAAGGCCGAGGTGAAGGATAAAGCGTCTTCGGATAAGATACTTGCGGAGCTCTCAGGCGCGAAATATACGGTAAAGGATATAAAAGAGACTGAGAAGAGGCTGAACCCGCAGGCCCCTTTCACTACGTCGAAGATGCAGCAGGAATCCTTCAATAAGCTGCATTACAGGGCAGGGAAGACGATGAAGATAGCCCAGCAGCTCTACGAAGGCCTCGATATCGGGACCGAGGGCACTGTCGGCCTCATCACTTACATGAGGACCGACTCGGTAAAAGTAGCGTTCTCCGCGATAGAGGAAGCAAGGTTCTATATAAAAGACAAGTTCGGGAAAGATTATCTCCCACCCGAAGCGAACGTATATAAATCCAAAAAAGCCGCGCAGGAGGCCCACGAGGCGATCCGTCCTTCCTCGCCGGCCAGGGAGCCTGAAGCGATAAAACAGTATCTCACGCCCGACCAGTATAGGTTATACAAACTGATATGGGCGAAATTCATTTCGAGCCAGATGAAGCCGGCAGTGATGTCGGTCTTATCTGTGGATATCGAGGCCAAGCCCTCTTCCGGAGGTCCAAGTGCCTGCCTGTTCAGGGCATCGGGCTCGACCGTGATATTCCCTGGCTTTAAAGCCGCGTATGACGATGAAGAGGAAGATAAGGATAAAAAGAAAGCTTATATACCGAAACTCGCCGTAGGCGAGACGGTAGACCTCGTTAAACTCGACCCGACCCAGCATTTCACGAAACCGCCGCCGAGATTTACCGATGCCTCGCTGGTAAAGGCGCTCGAGGAAGACGGCATCGGCCGCCCCTCCACTTACGCGCCCACTATCGAGACGGTAGTCGCCCGTAATTATGTCAGGCGGGAAGGCACGGCGCTATGGCCTACGGAATTAGGCACGGTCGTCAATGACCTCCTGACGCAAAGCTTCCCGGTCGTCATAGACGAGGAATTTACCGCCAAGATGGAAGAGGAGCTCGACGATATAGAGGAAGGCAAAGTAGAGTGGTCGCAGGCTCTTAAGGATTTCTACGGGCCTTTCTCGCAGTGGCTTTCCAAAGCCCAGGTCGAAATGAAGGATGTCAAGAAGGATGTCGAGGAGCTCGACGAAGTCTGCGAGAAGTGCGGCCGGAAGATGGTTATAAAATGGGGCCGCCGCGGCAGGTTCAAGAGCTGTTCCGGGTTTCCCGAATGCAAGAACGCCAAACCCTTGGTCACGACCGGCATAAAATGCCCGGAGCCGGGATGCGACGGCGAACTGGTCGAGCGCAGGTCCCGTCGCGGCGCTTTCTACGGTTGTTCCCGCTTCCCCGCCTGCCGGCATGTTGAGAATAAGCCGAAACCTTCGCAAGAAGGTGAGGCGCAATCCCTGCCCTCAGGCAGGGACAAACCCGGGGATAAGCCCGAAGAAAAGCCCAAGCAAACAGAAGGCGATGCGCAGTCCCTGTCCTCAGACAGGGAGAAGCCCCAGGAGCCGCAGCCTTGATAGACAGATATGTTGAGAAGTTCATAAGATATCTTGAGATCGAGAGGAACGCCTCGAAGTATACGCTCATAAACTATTCGGTCGACCTCAAATCGTTGAACGAATTCCTCAATGAAGAGCCGATAGAGAAAGTCGATTACGTTTCCCTGCGCAGGTACCTGGCGCATGTCAAGGAGCAGAACTTATCGAAGGTTTCCATCGCGCGCAAGATCGCATCTATCAGGTCTTTTTTCAAGTTCCTATTCAGGGAGGGGATAATAAAGAACAATCCGGCATCATCGCTTTCGACGCCCAAACGCGACAAACACCTCCCGAAATTCCTTGACGAGAAGGAGATAGTCCTGCTGCTGGAATCACCCGAAAAAGAGGGCGAGGCGGGCTTAAGGGACAGGGCGATATTAGAGACGCTCTATTCCACCGGCATAAGGGTAAGCGAACTCGTCGGTCTCAATATGGAGCATATCGATCAGATAGGCGGCATAATAAAAGTATACGGTAAAGGCAAGAAAGAGAGGATAGTCCCGATAGGCGAAAGGGCGCTCCAGGCGATAAGGGATTACCTGAAAGCCAGGAGGCCGGTCGCGAAAGACACAAAGCCCCGCACTTCCATGGATGTGCGGGACAAGGCGCTCTTCTTCAATAAGAACGGCGGCAGGCTCACCGACAGGTCCATAAGAAGGATAATAAATAAATATATAACGAAGGCGAGCATACAGCAGAAGATATCTCCGCACACACTGCGCCACTCTTTCGCCACGCATATGCTCGACCACGGCGCTGATTTAAGGAGCGTGCAGGAACTTCTCGGCCACGCCAACCTGTCCTCGACCCAGATATACACCCATATAACGACCGAAAGGCTGAAGTCCGCGTATACGAAGGCGCACCCGCGGGCTTAAAACACAAAAGATATGCTCTACGACCTGTTTTTCATTATCTTTTCCGTGCTTTACCTGCCGTATTTTTTAGCGTCGGGCAAATGGCGGAGTTTCAGCCGCCAGCGGCTGGGGATCTTCACCGGAGAGGACGTCTTAAAGATAAAAGACTCGGGGGCGATCTGGCTGCATGCCGTATCGGTGGGCGAAGTCATGGCGAGCGCCCCTCTTTACGAGGAACTGAGAAGGAATTTCCCGGACGGTAAGATAATCGTCTCGACCGTGACAGCGACCGGTAATAGGATAGCCCGCCAGAAATTTAAGGATGCCGCCGCGATAATATACCTGCCGCTCGACTTAAGCGGAATAACGGATAGGGTGGTCAAACTGATAAAACCCAGGGCCGCGCTCATCGCCGAGACCGAGATATGGCCGAACTTAATAACCTCCCTGAAAAAGAACGGCGCCAAGATCATCATATTTAACGGGAGGGTCTCGCCCGGCTCGTTCAGGAATTACGGGATGGTTAGGCCGCTCCTCAAGGATGTCCTGAAAAAGATAGACCTTTACCTTATGCAGTCGCGGGCCGACGCCGATAAGATCATCTCTCTCGGCGCGCCGAAAGAGAAAGTGAAAGTGACGGGGAACCTGAAATACGACGCGGCCCTGATGAAGGGCCAGGGCGATGGCCCTGATATTTTAAGGAAAAGACTGGGTCTGGAGGACGGGGCAAAATTATTCTTGGCGGGCTCGACCAACCCCGGCGAAGAAGAGAAGATATTGCGTTGCTATAAAGAGATGGCGGAGGAATTCGCCGAGTTGCGATTGCTGATCGCGCCGAGACATACCGACAGGGTGGGCCGTGTGGCCGGCCTGGTCAGGAGATACGGATTCACCCCGCGGCTCGTCTCGAGCCCGGATACGGGGATGCCGGGGAAAGAAGAGGTGCTGATATTGGACGTAATGGGCAGGCTGGCCCAACTCTATGCCGCCGCCGATATCGTATTCATCGGAGGCAGCCTGATAAATAAAGGCGGACAAAATCCTCTCGAGGCAGCGTACCAATCAAAGGTAGTATTATTCGGCCCGTATATGCATAATTTTGAAGAGATAGCGGCTAACCTCATCTCGGCGAGGGGGGCCGTGAAGGTAGGGGGCGAAGCGGAGCTTACGGCTTCGCTTCGGGTCTTGCTAGAGAACGATCCCGAGCGCCGCCGGATGGGAGAGAACGCGAGACGGGTACTGGAATCGAACGCCGGCGTCGCGAAAAAAGATTTTGATCTCATCAAGCCTTTGATCGGAAGCATATGAGCGAGAAAATAAGGCGGTATTTTTATTCGTTAATGATCGATGAGGCGAGCGGGCCCGCAGCCGCGGCCCTGAAATTGCTCCTTTACGGGCTGTCATTTGACTACGCCTCTGTTCTATCGCTCATGAAATTCCTTTTGAAAAGAGGGATCATCAGGTCTTACCGCCCCAAATGCAAGGTCATCAGCGTCGGGAATATAACGCTGGGCGGGACAGGCAAGACCCCCCTGACCATAGGGATCGCGCGTAAATTTAAGGAAAAAGGGAAGAAAGTCGTGATCCTTACGCGGGGTTACATGAAAGACAGGAACACGGGCGTGGCCGACGAAGCTGAGGTCTTTAAGAGCCTGCTCAACGGCGTTCCTGTCATTGTGGGCCGCGACAGGATAGCGTCCGCGATGGAGGCCGAGAAGAAATACGCGCCTGATGTAATACTGCTCGATGACGGTTTTCAGCACTGGAGGTTGGAGAGGGATATCGATTTAGTCTCCGTCTCTGCGGATAACCCTTTCGGCAACGGGAAATTGCTGCCGAGGGGAATACTCAGGGAGCCGGTCTCGGCGCTTAAGAGGGCCGATATCATCGTCGTGACCAAGGTCCTCCCGGAAGAGGCGAGCCAAGGCAGGGCGGAGATCTTAAAGGACAGGATAAAAAGCATAAATCCCGGCGTTTCGATATTCAGCGCATCGTACCGCCCGCAGCGTCTTTATGATGCGGAAGGAGGTTCGGAGGCCGCGATCGATTGCCTGAATAACAAGTCGGTCGCGCTGTTATGCGCGATAGGGGACCCGGCTTCTTTTGAGGATACCGTGGTATCGCTCGGCGCGAATATCGCCGCGGCTTATTTTTTTATGGACCATCATATCTTCACTTCCCGGGAGATCGAGAAGATCATCGGGGAGTGCAAGGCCAAGCGGGTGGATACGATAGTGACGACCGAGAAGGACCTGCCGCGCATAAGGCAGGCCCGCGCGGCGTATCAGGGATCGGGAGTGAGGATATTGGCGTTGGCGGTAGAGATGAAGATAGATAACGAGGAAAATTTTTTTGGCAGATTGGATACTTTATTTACTCGTAAGGTTTGAGGCGTTCATATTCCGCCTGCTTCCGCTTAAGCTTTCCCTCTGGATAGCCAGGCGGTTCGGGAGCCTCATATATTACACGATGGGAAGGCGCAAGACCGTCGCTTACGCCAGCCTGCGCGCCGCGTTCAAGGGCAGGTTTACGCACGCGCAGTCTAACCGCATAATAAAAGAGGTATACCAGAACCTCGCGCAATCTTATATAGAACTCCTTAAATTCCCGCAGTTCGACGAGGCCTATGTCAGGAAATGCATCAGGATAGAAGGCCAAGAGAAGATAAAGAATACGGTAAAGGAGGAAGACAAGGGCGTCATCTTCCTTACCGCGCATTTCGGGAATTGGGAATTATGTTCTTTGACCGGTTCGACTGTCGGCTACAAGATGAACGTGCTGGCGCGTTTCCAGAAGATGGAGAGGCTAAACGGCTACCTGAACAAAATGCGCGGTTCGAAGGGCGCTAACGTGATATTCAAAGACGACGCGATCAAGGAGGTCCTCGATGCGCTGAAGAGGAGGGAAGCGGTAGGCATCCTATCCGACCAGGACGGCGGCAAAAGGGGAGAGTTCGTCAATTTCCTCGGGCGGCCCGCGTCGACCCCGAAAGGGGCGGCGCATTTTTCATTAAAGACCGGAGCGCCGATATTCCCGGTTTTTATAATCCGCGAAAGGGGCCCTTATCATACGATCATGGTAGGCGACGACATATCGGTCATCCCGTCAGGGGATATAAAGAAAGACATCCACGAGATACTCCAGAGGTTCGCGGACTCCCTTGCGAAATATATAGAGCAGTATCCCGGACAATGGCTCTGGCTGCATAAACGCTGGAAATCCACCCCGGCCAGGTACGTCCTCGTATTAAATGACGGCAGGGCAGGCCACTTCAAACAGTCCCGGGCGCTCGCCGGGACCATCAGGAAAGCCCGCGTGGAAAGAGGTTTTTCCGAGGAGGACACGGTGATAGAGACGCTCGAGGTCAAATTCAAGAGCGGCCTCGCGAGGGCGGTCTTCGATATAGGTTCGCTGCTGGGGTTCGGCCTTCACAGCCTCTCATTTTGTTTCCCGAAGGGAATTTACGATAACTTACGGGCCGCCTACGCCGATTATGTGGTATCATGCGGCGCCTCGCTCGCCGGCGTAAACCTCGCCTTCAAGAAGGATCTCGGCGCCAGGTCGGCGGTCATAATGAAACCGAATATATACAATATAAAGAATTTCGACCTGGCAGTCATCCCGGTCCACGACAAATCCGGTGATTCCGGGAACGTCGTCTTCACCAAGGGGACTGTGACCGACCTCGATAAGGATTCCCTGCGCGAATACGGGGAGAAGTTGAAAAAGCGGGCCGCCGTGAACAGGGGTAAGATCCTCGGCGTGCTGCTGGGCGGGGATTCCAAATCTTATACGTTCGAAAAGGAATTGGCTATAGAGGTTATCGATGGGGTCATGGCGGCCGCCGTCGATATCGACGCCGATGTTCTCATTACTACCTCGAGGAGGACGCCGAGGGCGGTCGAGTTCGCGCTGAAGGAACGTTACGGCAAGTCCGAGAGGGTAAAGCTTCTCCTGATCGCGAACGATAATAATTTCGAAGGGGCGGTGGAAGGGATCCTCGCTCTTTCAGACCTGATCGTCGTCTCGGGCGAGTCGGTCGCTATGGTGACCGAAGCCGTGAGCTCAGGCAAACCCGTATCGGTATTCATGCCGCAAAAGATAAATAAGTTTTCAGGGACGAAACAAGAGACTTCCGTTCGTAACCTGGAAAGGGAAGGGTTGCTCGCGGTCACTGCCCCGGCTGATATGAGCGCCGATATCAAACACTTGATCAACCACAAACAGGCCGACATATTAAGCGGGGACATGAAAGCCGTCCGGGCGGGGCTGGAAAAGATACTATGAAGATAATACATATTATACCCAGGTTGAATTCGGGCGGTGTTGAGGTTGGGGTCATCAATTTCTGCTTGCGGATGGTAAAGCTCGGCCACAATATCGTCGTCATATCCAACGGCGGAGAACTGGTAAAACAGCTCGAGGCGAACGGCATAAAACATTACAGCCTTCCCGTCCACAGCAAGAACCCGCTTACCATGCTCAGGATGATACCTGCGGTCAAGAAAATATTGAGGCAGGAGAAGGCGGATATCCTCAACGCGGAGAGCAGGGTCCCGGCAATAATAGGTTATTACGCCGCGCGCGGCGCCGGCGTCGCGTTTATCACCACCTGCCACGCGTATTACTCGAAGAAGCCTTTAAGTTTCAGCAAGGTCATGGGGTGGGGCAAGCTCGTCATCGCGGTGAGCCAGGTTGTAGCCAAGCATATGATGGACAATTTCAAGGTCCCGTTCCGCCGGATAAGGCTGGTCTACAGGGGCGTGGATGTAGAAAAATTCAAATACAGGGAAATCGACGAGTCTGTAAAACATGAATATACGATAGGGATAATAGGCAGGTTGTCTCCGATAAAAGGCCACAAATATTTCATACGGGCGGTATCGAAGGCGGTGAAATATGTTCCCCGAATCAAGGTGCTCATCGTCGGAGATGCCCCGCCGGAGAAGGAAAGATATAAACAGGAGCTTGAGAGCCTGGTGAACAGGCTCGGGCTTTCCCGGTATGTCGAATTCCTCGGAGCGAGGAGCGATATCCCGGATATACTTGCGAGACTCGATCTCCTGGTCATGGCGAGCATAGTGCCCGAGGGGTTCGGCATGGTGATAATTGAAGCGTTCGCCTCCGGTGTGCCGGTCGTAGCCACGGGCGTGGGCGGGGTCATGGAGATAATGCGGGACGGAGAGAACGGGCTTATCGTCCCGCCCGAAGACCCTCAGCCTATGGGCGAGGCGATCGTGAGATTGCTCAAGGACCGTAAATTCGCCAAGGAGGTCGCGCAGCGCGCCAGGAAAGACGTCGAGGAGAGGTTCAATCTTGACAGGCTGGTAACCGAAACGCTGAGGGTGTACGAGGAGGCGCTCGAGGTAAAGA
>CAISWF010000015.1 GCA_903889135.1 Candidatus Omnitrophota bacterium
ATCGTCATATTGGCCGTTATCGGTCTCCACGGTGTCAAATATCCTGCCTCTCAAAAAAGGATAACCGTAACCGTCAATAAAACCTCCCGCGGCGCCGGCATATTCGAATTTGGAACGGTCTTTCATGTCCAGCACCTTCGGTTGGCACGCGCCTATATCCGCATTCTTTTCCATCAGGGCGACCATCGGCTCAAGCCATCCGCGGTCCACGACCGTATCGTTATTCAAAAAGACGATAAGTCCGGAACGCGCGATCCTTATCGCCGAATTATTGCCCTCCGCATATCCGAGGTTACTGCCGTTCTCTATCATCTCTATTTCTGGGCGCGAGCCGTACCTTTCCCTTATGGCATCGATGACCGGCTTTTCGGAGCCGTTGTCCACCAGGTATATCTTGAAATCCCTGTACGTCGAAACCAGGACCGAATCCACGCATCCCTTTACGTGCCCGAAATTGCGGTAACTTAAAATTATTACGCCTACTTTAGGATTCTCGCTCATGACCGGCGGTTTATCCCAGAAGGAACCTGTAAGGCGTGTCATCGTTCATGATTATCCTCTTGAGAGAAAACAGCCCCTCGGATGGGCGGTTATAGCCGTGAACATTAAGAAGGCAGGCCCTGTAACCACTGTCCCGCACAAGAGCTATGAGGCGGTCGTTGTAATCCAGCGCGCTCCCGAAAGGGAACGAAAAGTATCCGCATTCCCTTCCCATCCGGCGGGTTAATTCCATTTTGCTCTCGACTATCTCATTCCCCGCGTCTTCAGGCAGGATCCTCGCCAGGGACCGGTGCGATATCGCGTGGGAACCTATCTCCATCCCGGAATCCTGCATTTTCTTGAGCTGCTCCCATTCCATGCACCTGTCCGGCTTGAGGTCATATCCCGACGCCAGGGCTTCGACGGTACGCTTGAGGATGTCCGAGTCGGCGTATTTAAGCCTTCCGGCCACACGATAGGCAAACGCCCGGCGCGCCTCGCCTTTTTTTATGCGCAATGTTTCTCCTGCTATATCCACCTCGTCAATGGCGGTGTTGTGGACCAGTTTCATGATGACCTCCCAGTCCCACATCGGGCGGCCGCTTCCAATATAACCGCTGGAGACAAAAAAGGCTGCGGGAAGTCCTCTCTTTTTAAGGATAGGAAAAACAACTTCATAATTATCGATAGACCCGTCATCAAATGAAAGGACGACGCTCGTCTTCGCCGCCGGGCGCCTTCTTGATGAAAAATCTTTGACTGCCTCGTCGAGACCGGTTATGTGGAAGTTCCTTTCCAGAAAATCGATCTGTTTCAGGAATACTTTCAGCGAAACAATCGTCCTGAGCGGGTCCTCCCGGCGCCCGGCCAGGACCCTGTGATATGTCAAAACGAGGAGTTTAGGCCCCCTGTCGCCAAGGAGACTTTTTATGTGACCGGCCGCACGCCTGATGCCGTAGTAACCCTTCCGCCCGTAATCGCGCATAATGTCTTTCATGAGCGCCTGATCTTCCTCACGGCGGCGACTATCATATTATTGGACCGGATCGCGCGCTCAATAGAATTGATAAGATGATATAGGCCGACTTTTACGCTCCGCCTTAAGATGAATACCTTATAGAGCGGGTCCTGCCGGTTGCACCATTGAGCCTTGTAAAATCTCTCATAGCCGTACCAGTTGTATATCGTTTCTCCGCGGCTCGCGACAAGCTTAATGAGCTCCTCGATAAGCAGGTACCCCGGCCTGTAATATTTATGTTTGCTATTGAATCCCGTAAGCACCCAGTTGAAGCCCGGGCCGAACCTGTAACCGAAACTTATAGCGAGCGGCTCTTCCCCGGCGCAAAGCAGGTGGGCGTCAAGCCTGTCCTTCGCTTCCATCGCCATGAGGAATTCCCCGTAAAACGCGGCATATTCCCTGCTCTCAAAACTGCTCTCCCTGCCCCGCTCGGAAAATGAATTGAGCGATAATTTCGAATAGTCATCGATAAGCTTCGCAACATCCCCGCCTTTTACCTCGCGCAGCCGGACAGGCCCGAACTTTTGTTCCAGGTGTTTGCGTTTTGACCTGAGATCCCTTTTTAATTTGGACGGGATCCCCGAAAGGTATTTCTCCAGGCCCGCGGATAGGTCGATAGACCAGTTTGAATGGTCTGTCAGGACCTTTACCGAAAAACACTTATCCGCCCCGCTCCCGGAGAGTTCCCCGAGCAGCTTATTCTCCCGCCTCAGGTCGGAAAGATACAGGAGGTCCCAATCTTTTTTTTCCGACAGCGCCTCCCTGATCACAGGAAGTATGTCTATGTCCCTAAACGCGTAAAAAGGTTCGGTGTAGTTCGCCGCGGAGCCCCCGACATGACACAGGATCTTTACGAAACTATAGGGCCTCGATCCCCTCTTAAGGCAAAGGGGGATACCGCCGATGATATCCTTCCCGCCGTATACGACCAGCGCCCTCAAAGGATCTTTCCCGCCGAAATATTTCGACCATGAGATTACAAAATCGGACAACAGGAAGGGATCATGGGAACCCGAGCTCTCGACGGCCTTATCCCATCCCGCCGCTATCTCCTTGAACCTGTCTATATCCTCTATCCACTCGTACGTTATGTTCATCGCAAAGAGCCGGACAACTCCCCGATAAGTCTTTCAAGATAAGCTTCGAACCGCGGTTCGATGACTTTGTCCGCTGCGAGGCTTATCTGAAGCAAGCGCCTGCCGAGAAGCTCTACCTCCGGGAATTCCTCAAGCCTGCCTATGACGGCCATAGGAAGCGTGGGCCACGACATGACCTCATACCTTTTCCTCAACTTAGCGAAGACCTCGTCCCTTTCCCGCCCTAGAAGGATATTGAAAGAAAATGGCACGGTGCCTTCCTCCAGTTGCGGCCGCAAAATCTCGACACCCTTTATACCCGCCAGTCTATCCGAAAGCAATTTATAATACCGTCTTTTCTTCTCCGCAATGAGAGAAAGGTTTGCCGCAGTATATCTGCCTAATTGCCACCTCGCGAGCCGCGAGATCGGCCTTAGATAATCGAGGGAAAATTCTGCGCTCATCTTGTCGCGTTCCGGCCACTCAGGGAATCCCTCATCTTCTTTTGAATACAACGGCGGAGGACATTCGATGGCGGGATTTGAACGCCTCAAAATTATCCTCAGCGCTTCAGGCGCCTTATAATAGCCCAGCATCCTCTTTATCATTGTAAGGACGTTCGCGTAGTCGCAAGGATAGAACAGCGGCGCCTTTTTCAGCGGTTCGATCTTATGCTTATTATTTACGACAAGCATCCCTCCGTCTGTGAGCGGGAGATTCTTCTTGAGCGAAAATATGGCGAAATCCCCGAACGAGCCGAAAAACTTTCCTTTGTAGCTGGAAAACAGCGAATAGGCGTTATCTTCCAGGATAGGGATGCCGATTTTTTTACGCAGGGCCAAAAGCTCATCCCACGGCTGTGGAAAGCCGAAATGGTTTATGACGTGGACCATCTTCGGGCCGGCGGATAGCTTCTCCACGATATCGGCGATATCGACCTGGAATGTATACGGATCTGAGCGGTAAAATACAGGCTCCAGGCCGAGGGCCTTGAACGGCTGGAGCGTGCCATCGCAATCAAAAGCGGGAGTGAGCACCTTATCGCCCGCCTTCAGCCCGGCGGAAAGAAAAGCCGCATATATCGCGTTCCTACCCAAGGCGAAGAAGAAGCGGTCTTTTCCCTCTCCCTCGAAAAAACCTATTTCAGTCATAGGCGTTCCCTTTCCGAGTCAGGAAGGCAAATCGCGCAGGAAGCGAGCATCGCTACGACGGGCATTATCGCGTCCCGGAATCTAACGGCGGTGCCGATATTGGCTACGGACATGCCTAAAGATGTAACATAAAGGAACGAGAAAACCAGCATGGGTATGAAGATCGAGACCTTATTCAGTCTTACCAGTCTCACCAGCCCGACAAACGAGTAAAAAAGAAGTGTGTACCACAGGAACAAAACGGGCACCATAAATATCAGCCCGTACGAATTCAAGTGCCACGGCAAGGGTTCGGTCAGGAAATGGAACCAGCCGCCTGCCAGATGCCTGGCAAAATACGGGAAAGAATACATGTCCCCCGAGCCGATCGGGACAAGGCTGTAATTCCAGCCGCCTGTGCTCACTGACCCCCTGTAATAACTGAATATCGTGCTGTAAAAATCCTTCATCTTTTGGACTACGGGACCGTGGTATTTCAAAAGGAATACGGACAGTAACAGTAGCCCGAAAATAACGGTCCTTCCTCTTACCCTTTCCGGCTTATTTTTCCATAGAAGATAATACAACCCGAGCGGTACCGCGTTTAATATCAATAACGGGAACATGAACTTATACTTCAAGAGGACGGTATAGAAGAGCACTATGAAGAACAAAGCCATATAAAATATCCTTGTGGGCAGCCTCATCTTCCCTCCAAGCCTGTTGAGGATCCAGAATACCGCCACGAGGCAGAATATGAAATGCGCCTCCTTGAGGTCGGTAATCGACCAGATCATTACGGTCGGCCAAAAAACGATGATCGCAGCCGCTATCTTTCCGGAAAGGGATGAATAAGCCCTGCGCAGAAGATCATAGGCCAGCCAGCCGGCGGCCGTAACCGCGAGCATATTGATATATTTAAGCAGGATAATATCATCGTGGAACAGCGCGAAATATGCCCCGTTGAATAAACTCATGCTGTGGGTATTATACCTGTCGATCGTGAGCACTTTCCCGATGTTGAATTTACCCGTGAAATAATCGCCGAATAACATTCCCTTGATTATGTTGTCCTGGGCGTCGCCGAAGATATCGAGCACGCCGCGTGAAAAGATAAAATACTGGAGGACGCAAAACAGCACGATCCTCACCGCCAAAGAATATCCGAGCAGGGACGAGACGGTTCTCCTGTCCTCCTCCGGCGTCGCGCAGCGTACAAAGTAAAATAGCGCCCAGGTGATAAATACCGCCGTAACGAGCCCGGGTAAGACAAAAAAAGCCGTGACAGCTAAAAGGCAAAATAACAGGTCCTGTCTCTTCATCTTACCCTTAAACCGTTCATGAAACCTTTGCCGTATACTGAATCGTAATCAACGACCAGGCAGCCTCCCGCATCAAGACTGACATGCTCGCTTTTTTCGGAACGGTAACCGGCGTAGGCCGGCATGTCAAACTCGATCTTTCCTGCATGCAGGCCGGGGCGAGTCTTGGCGATATAGACTTCCTTCGCGTTCTCATGCGCCGCGAGTTTCACCATGCTCTTCAGCCCCCATCCTTCAAAGGCCTGCGCGCCGTAATAGGTGTTCAGGACGTTGAAATCCTGCGGGACGAGAGTGAACGGGATCTTCTCGGCGAAACTCCTGGCATCGACCACCACAAATCGCGCTACCTTTAGCGCCCGGCTGCTTTCTTTCATATAGCCGTAGACCGACGCGTTTATCCTGCACGCTACGACCTGCGACCACGCGTTGCCCTGGCAGATCGCAATAAGGATGACCATCACGACGCCCGCTGTAACGGCCCTCCCTTTTTTTATCTTCCCGAACAACCATAGGAGTATTACCGACAGGCCGATCGAGGGGAGCACGAGGTGACGGCCACCTACCCCGCCTTGCCCGTTCAATAGGATAGGCAAAAGCCAGAAGGCAAATATTGCGCATGCCAGTATAAGCGCGTCTGAACGTATCTTTACGGGTTCAAGTTTTTTGATAAGGTTTACCGTGAAGAGGACGATCGCGATGCCGATCACACACATAAAAAACAACCAGGGCATTTCAATAGAGCGGAACTTATAAAGTCCGTATAGGACGCTCCTGGCCATATACCTTCCCGCATAATGACGGACTAGCTCCAGAAGATTGAACGGGATCACGGCGAGGGATGCGGCGCGCGATTCACCGGGCCGCATGTCGAACCCGAAAGCACCGGTAAAGCGGTATATGACATAAACGAAAGATAACGGCAAAAACAAAAGCCAAGATAAAACTTTTTTCCCGTTCTTCAGAAAAGCGGCGATAAGCATTATTAAGGGCGTAAAGAACCCTGCCTCATACCAGAATATTCCCGCCGCATAAAGGGCTATCGAGACGGCCAAAAAGCGCGTCTTTCCCGAATCCAGGTACTTGAGGTAAAAAAGCAGGCACAGGACATACACCGAAAATACCAGGTTAATGTTCGCGAATATGGCGGTGTGGTATATTTCAAGCGTATTCGGAAGCAGGCAGAATATCGCTCCCGCCAAAAAGGCCGAGACCTCATCGCGGAGCAGCTCGTTTAAAAGCAGGAACACGGCTATCAGCAAGACCGCGCTGGAGGCGAGCAACAGGATGAACCCGTAAACGGCGTTGTCGCCGACGAAAATGGATTGCGCGCGGAGGAAGAGGTAGCAGATCGGCCTGCTGGCGTAGTTGAGGAAAGAGGCCGATTCCTCCTGCGACCTGATGAGCAAAGCATAGTCATCCGGCGCGAGCGCCGCCCTTTCAAAAGGCATGAAATGCGCCGCGATATTAAGGACCAGGAGTATCCCGGCTAACATAAGTTTTCTGGGGAACGCCCCTTCTTTCATCTTAACAGCCTTTTTCTCCGCATTGTATCGATCATCTCGCTAACGCGATGCCGCCATGTATGCTTATCCAATACTTTCCTCTGCGCGTTCCCGATAATCCTTTTCCTTTCCGAAGGATTATCGAGGTAATGCCCTGCGAGCCTTAACAATTCGGGGATATCTTTGTAACATACCATGTCTTCACCTGTGTTAAACAGCTTTTCGATCTCCGGCCTGTAATCGGACATCTCGAACGCGCCGCACGCGGGTATGTCAAAGGTCCTTGTATTTACGCTGAGTTTTGCCTCGGGGTCATGGATATTCAAGACTATCTTCGAACTGCTGTAGATCTTCAGCACCTTTTCGCCTACCGCGGTCCCCTTGTAATAGGATGGGAGCGTCTTATTTTTAAACGTCTCACGCCACCCGTCCCCGAATACCCCTAATTTAAAATCGCGCAAATTATCCAATACCTCTATCCGGTTAGGGAACGGCGAGCCCACGAAAGCTATATCATAACCAAGTTCTTTTTTTTCGTCCTCGCTCGCTTCAACTCTCCTGTATTGCTGCGTATCCGTCGCCAAAGGCAGGTAACTTAACTCCGTCAACCCGCGCTTCCTCAGCTCCTCTACGTAATAAGGGTCGTAAACGAAAACATGGTCGTACAGGTGCATCCCTTTCACGAAATTATTTTTCCGGTAGACATCGGCGGTCTTGGCCGAGA
>CAISWF010000016.1 GCA_903889135.1 Candidatus Omnitrophota bacterium
CCGCTATCATAGAAGCTAAGGGCAGGGACGGCAAAGTCCTCGCAAGGAAAGAGGTAAAAGTCCATCTTTGCGGGGAAAAGAAGTCGTTGAGCGTTAAAATATTAAGGGAGAATAAAATCCTGGTAAAGGGCGGGAGTTATGAGGCGAAGGTCATTGTCGTAGACGGTAAAGGCGGGAGAGTCCCGAACCAGCCCCTTCACCTCGGGATCAACCAGAGCGGAGCCGATGAATGGGCGTCTTTGCCGCGGAAGGGGACGACCGGCCCGAACGGCGAATATTCCTTTAAAGAAGAGGGGATAGTTCCCGGGTATTTCACGCTGATGGCCGGCGCCGACACGAAGGGAAATGGCACCGAATTGTCCGCCGATGTGGATATCGTAAGGATCGAAGATTTAAGCCAAAAAACCCCTTGACACCATAGCTTCGTCGTAGTATACTGGCCTTACATTTAGCACCACTTTTTAAAAGGAGAAGTGGGTAAAAAACTACCCGCTTTTTTTGTTGTCTTTTTCCGGAAAACAGCCCTAAATAGCTATGGAAGAGAACGTTATAATAGAAAAAGTCGGGGAATTAGTGTCCCCGTTGCTTTCGGAAGCAGGTGTCGAGCTTGTCGACCTGACTTACCGCAGGGAGACCGGAGGTATGGTCCTGCGTTTTACGGTCGATAAGGCCGGCGGGATAACTATCGGCGAATGCGGCAT
Source organism: Candidatus Omnitrophota bacterium (assembly GCA_903889135.1). Lineage (GTDB taxonomy): Bacteria > Omnitrophota > Gorgyraeia > Pluralincolimonadales > Pluralincolimonadaceae > Pluralincolimonas. Next base: position 702 of record CAISWF010000016.1, read on the forward strand.
TTTGAACCGGAAGATCGAGGCGGTCCTCGACGAGACGGACCCGATAGAAGGGTCCTATACGCTCGAAGTGCAGTCGCCGGGCCTCGACAGGAAGCTCGTCAAGACGAGCGATTTTGAGCGGACGATAGGCAAGGATATATTCGTGGTTACTTACGGTCCGGTTGAGAACAAGAGGGAGTTCACCGGCAAATTGAAGTGGGTAGGCGAGGAGAGCATAAAGATAGAATTTCCTGCGGGCGGAGAGGTGACTATCCCCCGTAACATGATAGCGAAAGCGAAGCTTTACTTCGAATTCTAGAAAAGGAAAAGATATGAACGGAGAACTGTTATCGGTATTGGACCACTTAGAGAGGGAAAAGGGCATCGACCGCGAGGTGTTGATAGCGGCCGTAGAGAGCGCCCTGGTCAGCGCCGCCAAGAAGGCGCTCGGCTCCCAGACTGAGGAGGTCGAGGTCAAGATGGACAGGAAGACCGGCGAGGTCAAGGTACTCTCGGGCGGGAAAGAGGTAAAATCCGGGGACTTCGGCCGCATAGCCGCGCAGACAGCCAAGCAGATCATCATCCAGAAGATCCGCGAGGCGGAGCGCGACGTCATATTCACGGATTACACCAGCCGCGTAGGCAGCGTAGTGACCGGCACGGTATACAGGTTCGAGAAGGGGAATATAATCGTGGACCTCGGAAAGACCGAGGGTTTCATCCCGAAGAGCGAGCAGTCGTCCAAAGAGAATTTCAGGCAGGGCGACCGCATAAAGGCGTATGTCGTCGAGGTGAAAAAGACCGGCAAGGGCCCGCAGATAGTCTTATCGCGCGCCAACACCGGCCTTATAAAGAAGCTCTTTGAGCTAGAGATACCCGAGATATACGAGGGGATAGTCGAG
>CAISWF010000017.1 GCA_903889135.1 Candidatus Omnitrophota bacterium
AGACGGGATAATTCCGGCCTATAGCTCAAAAAACCGTTAACGAAAATATTATCGACCCCCAGGCCGCTGCAGAAATCCACGTATTCTAAAAGTTCATTGACGTTAGAGGACGTAGCGACAAAGATAGTGTTAAGCTGGATCTTTCTTTTCGATATTTTTTTGAGCGACCCGATATGGCCGACTATTTTGTCAAAATCCGCCCCGGTCTTAAATGATTCGACCGTTTCTTTCCTGCACCCGTCCAGCGATACCGTGACCGAAGGCACGTTCCTCGAAGACAGTTTGGCCACATTACTTTCGTTTAGCAGCATGCCGTTCGTGAGTATGGGGAATGTTATGTGCCTGTTATGCCGCGATACGCAGTCCATCATGGCGAATAAGTCCTTATGGAAAAGCGGCTCTATGGATGAGAATTGGAATATGACCGCTTTTTTTATCAGGGGGGATACCCTCTCTACGATCTTCTCGAACAGGCCGAGATCCATCATCCCTAATTCCACATCCGGGATCAAGCTGCCGTGATAGGTGACGCGGCAATGTTTGCATTTCAGATTGCAAACGGTCATTACCTCGACATTTATGCTTTTTGGAAACGGCGAGAACCTGTTCGAGATCTTCCTCAGCGAGCCCCGGATCCCGTTCTCTTTGATCTTTAACAACATATAGTCAATATCCATGGATCGCTCCTAATCCGGGAATTGTAGCAGTAATGCGGAATAAAAGCAAGGGAAGCGGCAATCATTGCGACAGCATGCTTATTTCCCGGTAATTAAGTATATCCTCTGCAATCAAATTGCTATAGGACCCCACACAGGGGGGTTGCCACCTTAATTGACTTGAATTCCCGGCGGTATATGCTATAATATCACCTTGAATTTCATAAAATTTATATGATAAATAATAAAGTAGCACCAAGCGAATTAATACGGCGGGATTTCCAGCATCTCAAAGAGTCCGAAGACTTGGACACTACCGATGAGATAGCGGAATTGCTTTTCATCCAGTCGCTCGAAGGAAGGTCCCACAACGGAGCGGGGGCTTTCCAGAAGAGCTTCTACGTCAACACGACCATCGACGATATCGTCCGCGCGCTCAAGTTCGACGCTAACAAGGTCAAGACCAGGCGCCAGATGCTCATAGACGACATCGTGGGGTTCGTTGAGGACACGATAAAAGGAAAGCCGAGGACGCGCCTTATAAACGGCAGGGGCGAACCGTTCATCGGCGTCCCTGACCTCAAGGAGATAGAAGTAAACGCGCAGGATGTGCTCAGGGGCATATATATGGGCGGACTCAGGGACGATCCGGGTCCCCGCGCCGCTGCCGAAGAAAAATACGGGATCACGATCGGCTACGGCAAGTGCTATCCTGTAAATATAGATGTGATGGATAAGATGAACTTCGACGGTGAATTGCTCGCCCACCGCGAACACGCCGGTTCGATAGAGGCGTTCAAAAGAGCGGGCCTTATCATCGCAGAAGCGGACCTCAACAAGCTCGCGCCGGACAAGATAAGGTACCTTTATATAAGGCATAAGATCGGGCCGGGCCAGTCGGATGACGGCGCTCTCGTTGCCGCGGGAATGGTGTATAACAAGAGCGTAGCGCTCGGGATATTCCTGGCCGACGCGATCGACACACTGGAAAAATACGTCCATCTATACAAGGACCAGGATGATGACCTGGGCTATTACATTTCTAAGAATTGGCCGGGCCTGAACGTCTCGATGGATGAAGTCCTCGAGATGACGTATATGGCCGCGGTGCCGGAAGAACTCGACGACATAATGCCTGACAGCTCTTTAAGATACTTCCTTTCTATAGACAAGCAGATCGGGCAATGCGCGTTCCAGAGCCACCTGAATTTCATAGATAAAAAGCCGTATTTCCCGATGTTCATAAGTTTCAACAGGACTTTATCCTCTGAATTTTACACATATATACGCAACAGGGTCAACTCGCTCAAGAACCTCCAGGCGGTGGTGACATCCGATACCGTCATTAAAGGGCTCGAGATGCCGGTGAACAGCTTCCTGAAGCGGCCCGCGATAGTCGTGAAATCGGGCGTACCGCTTAAGGATGCGTTAGAGAAGATGAAAGCCGCCGGTGCAGAGTTCCTGGTGATCCAGGACGAGTGCAACGTCGTGCAGGGCGTAATATCGCTCCATGACCTGATAAAGCTGATGATGGAAAACGGAAAGCACGAGTAGATGCCTGAATTCAGGAAAGATCCCATAATCGGAAGGTGGGTGATAGTCGCGACCGAGAGGGCGCGCCGTCCTACCGATTTTGTGCCCCATTCCGTATCCGAGGATAAGATGACCGAACCGCCCTGCCCGTTCTGCGAGGGCAAGGAAGACCAGACGCCCCCTCCTGAGATCTTCGCTATCCGCAACCCGGGCACAAAGCCGGGTACTCCGGGGTGGAGGGTCAGGGTCGTGCCGTCGGTCTCGCCGGTCCTTAAGGTAGAAGGCAAGATAGAGAGGCACGGCAGGGGAATATACGACGTTATCAACGGCATCGGCGCGCACGAGATAATCGTAGAAACGCCCCAGCATATCTATAATATGGCCGACCTGCCGGAAGAGCAGATCACGGATTCAATAACCGCGTACGTAGAGCGCATCAAGGACCTCGGCAGGGACCCGCGTTTCAAATATGCCCTGCTCTTCAAGAATTACGGCCTCGCGGCGGGTTCAGGGAAGATACGGCACGCCCACTCCCAGCTTATCGCGATGCCGGTCAACCCGATCCGGCTTAAAGATGAATTAGTGGGTTCACGCCAATATTTTGAATACAAGGAACGCTGCATATTCTGCGATGTCATCAAACAGGAGTTAGACACGGGAAAGAGGATCGTCGCGGATGTGGATGGTTTTGTGGCCTTTGCGCCTTTTGCGTCGAGATTCCCGTTCGAGATGTGGATCCTTCCGAAGAAACACAGCGCGGATTTCGCTAATCTCCCCGTCGGTGACAGGGCTGCCCTGGCGAGGATACTCAAACTTGCGCTTACGAAGTTAAAGAAGGCGCTCGTCGATCCCCCGTATAACATAATCCTCCATACCGCGCCGTTCCGCATGCCGAAGGCGGGATACTGGAGGACGATAGACGATGATTTCCACTGGCACCTCGAGATAATGCCAAGGCTTACGAGGACTGCGGGTTTTGAGTGGGGCAGCGGGTTCTATATCAACCCGACCCCGCCTGAAGACGCGGCCAAATACTTAAGCGAGATAGAATAACATATGGCTGAATTACGCAGGGACCCGATAACAGGCAGGTGGGTGATAATAGAGATCGACAAGGTCAAGAACCCTTCCGATTACGAGGTCGAGACCCATGTCAAAAGGGGCGGTGTTTGCCCGTTCTGCCCGGGCAACGAGAGCATGACCCCGCCGGAGATATTTGCGCACCGTGAGGAGGGCAGCAAGCCCAACACGCCGGGCTGGCAGACGCGCGTTATCCCTAATAAATTCCCTGCCTTGAGGGTAGAGGGAAATATCGACAGGATCGGCGTCGGCATGTACGACATGATGAACGGCATCGGCGCGCACGAGGTCATTATCGAGAACCCCGACCATAACAAGGAGCTCGCCGACCTTCCGGACAACGATATAGAGAAGGTCATATGGGCGTACCGTAACAGGAGCCTCGACCTCAAGGGCGACAAGAGGTTTAAATATATCCTGATATTCAAGAATTACGGCGTATCAGCCGGCGCGTCGCTTGAGCATCCGCATTCGCAGCTCATCGCGCTCCCCATCATCCCGAAGCGCGTGGTAGAGGAGATCAGCTGGTCGGAGAGGTATTATGAGTACAGGGAGAGATGCGTATTTTGCGATATGATACACCAGGAGATCGACGAGAGGGAGCGGGTCATAGCGGAGAACAAGAGTTTCATCGCGTTCACGCCTTTCGTCTCAAGGTTCCCGTTTGAATTCTCGATATTCCCCAAAATCCACAGCGCAGAGTTCAGCTATATCCAGAAGGAAGAGATCATTGACCTCGCGCGGATACTCAAAGAAACTTTGGTCCGCATGAAATTAGCATTGAAAGATCCGTCATATAATTTTATAATACACACCTCTCCCCTAGATTCCGTCGAAAGAGCGGATTACCACTGGCATATCGAAGTCATGCCCAGGCTGGGAAGAACGGCAGGATTCGAGTGGGGCACGGGTTTCTACCTGAACCAGACCCCGCCCGAGATAGCTGCCTGGGCTTTAAGGGAAGTATCGTTATAAACCAAAAACTAAAACAGGAGGGAAGTAGAAATGGCTGTGAAAGTAGGAATTAACGGTTTCGGAAGGATAGGCCGTCTTGTGGCGAGGGCCATACTTGAGAAAAAGAGCAAAGACCTTGAACTGGTCGCGGTAAACGATATAACCGACGCAAAAACCAACGCATATCTCCTAAAATATGATTCTGTCCACGGCAGGTTCCCCGGCGATGTCAAGGCCGCATCCGAGGATACGATATCTGTCGACGGCAAAATAATCAAAGTCCTTGCCAAGAGAGATCCTTCGGAACTCCCCTGGAAAGACCTGGGCGTGCAGATCGTCATAGAATCGACCGGCCTTTTCACGATCAAGAAGGACGGCGTCAACAAGAAGGGCAAGGAAGTCAAGGGAGCTGAGAACCATATAACCAAAGGCGGCGCGAAAAAAGTCATTATTTCCGCTCCTGCCCAGGACGAGGACCTAACTATAGTCATGGGCGTAAATGAGGAGAAATACGACCCTAAGAACCATAATGGCATCGCGAACGCG
>CAISWF010000018.1 GCA_903889135.1 Candidatus Omnitrophota bacterium
ATAATCCCATTCCCGTATCTTGGCCATCGCCGCAGGCTCATTTGAAGGGTCATGGTCCTTCAATTCATAGACCTTCTTGTCGTAATATTCGTACAGGTTATCATATGTTACACAAACCTGCAGGACATCCACAAGAGAAAAACCTTTGTGCAGAATAGCTTCTTTGAATAATTTCTTCAATAGTTCCAATCCGTGCGATGTCCCGCGCCCCAAAAATGTGGCGCCGCTCGCCAGCATTATCTCCAGAGGATTTATCGTCATCTCTTTGGTCCCGAAAGGAGTCGAGCGTCCCTTGAACCCCAATGGCGAGGTCGGCGTATACTGGCCCGTCGTGAGGCCGTAGACGCGGTTATTGTGTATTATCATGGTTATGTCGATATTCCTTTTGGCGGCGAATATCAGGTGCTCTATTCCTTCGCCGTAGGCGTCTCCGTCCCCGGCAAACCCTATCACCTTCATGCCGGGTTTTGCCAGTTTTATCGCTTCGGCCGCCGGGACGACCCTGCCGTGAATGGAATAGAAGCTGTTTACATTTATATAATCGACTATCTTCGCATGGCATCCGATGCCGGATACTATCACGACGTTCTCGAGCGGCAACCCCTCTTCGGCAATAGAACTGCTCGGCGGAATAGAAAGATTCGTCAAGGCCGGCGAAACGGTTGTGATAAAACCCAATGTCGCATTCGCGACACCGGCGATGCTGTGCGCTACGACTAATCCGGAACTGGTGGCTGAGGTGGTTCGGCTGTGCTACACAAGAGGCAAGGCAAAACCCGAGCAGACCAGAGAGATTAAGACGCTGAAACTGGAAGAAAAGAAAGAGCCGAATGAGGGGACACAAGTCAATAAACCGGCGCAGGGCGAGGTGAAACTCAGCATAGAACAGTGCCGGGTGATGACACTTAAGAATAACCTTGATTTGAAGGTGCAGTTGATAGAGCCGACGATGGCGGCCAAACAGGTAAGCGCAGAAGAGGCGAAGTTCGAATCGTCATTTTTCGCGAATTTGACTTATAGCGACATAGACACGCCATCGGTTATAGTTGAACAGGCACAAGAATATAAAAACCAGACAGCCGACCTTGGAGTACAAGTCCCATTGCAGACAGGCGGGACGGTCAGCTTCGACCTCGCTGATACTCGCACCGAGACCCCTTTTACAGTTCAAGACCCGGGTACCGGGAAGATTATTTTGAGTAGTATAGTGAGTTATACGCCTTCAGCTACATTTTCAATAAGTCAGCCGCTGTTGAGAGGGGCGGGCAAGCGCGTGAACACGTATTCGATAAGGATTCTGGAATACCAAAGGCAGATAACTGATGCGATGACAAAGCTGGAGGTGATACGGGTTTTGGCCAACGCCGACAGGGGATACTGGCGTTTATACGCGGCAAGAAAAGAGCTTGAAGTCAGACAGCAGGAATATGAATTGGCGCAGGCGCAGTTGGAACAGACGCGGCGGATGGTCGAGTCGGGCGAGAAAGCGGCGGTGGAGGAAACACGGTCAGAAGCTGGTGTTGCGGAACGGCTGGACGGAATAATCAAGGCAAAAAAGGCGCTGGAGGACAGACAAACAGAGCTCAGACAAATAATGAACGAGGCAGGCCTGGGTATAGATTCACCTGCCGTGATAGTGCCTATGACTGAGCCGGACCCCGTACGATACGAGATAGATAGAGAGCGACTGACGAAATCCGCGGTGGAAAACAGGATGGAGATGCTGGAAATGGAATTGCAGCTTGCGCAGGATTCGAGCGAAGTTGATTATTACAGGAATTCGACGCTCCCGCTGGCGTCGCTTAATTATTCGTATAATCTGAACGG
>CAISWF010000019.1 GCA_903889135.1 Candidatus Omnitrophota bacterium
ATTGAAGACAAAAGGTGCCGTCTCTATCGAGAACCTTCTCGACAAGACCGATAATTCGATCTACAAGCTCGTGATACTTGCCTCAAAGCGCGCTTTGGAGCTGAACGAAGGGAGCCCGAAGCTGGTCGAGACCGAAAGCAAGAAAATATCGATCGTAGCGCTCGAAGAGATCAGGGAAGGCAAGATAGGGATGAAGGAAAAGAAAAAATAATGGCGAAGAAAGAAGTGCTCCTCGGGGTCAGCGGTTCCATCGCCGCTTACAGGGCGTGCGATATCGTCAATAACCTGAGGAAGGCAGGCGTGAATGTCACGGTGATCATGACCAGGGAAGCGAAGGAGTTTGTCGCTCCCCTGACGTTCCGGACCCTGTCGCGTAACAAGGTCTATTCCGAGATGTTCGAATTACCGGCGGAGTGGGGCCCGGTCCATACCTCACTGGCCGACCTGGCCGACCTGATAGTGATCGCCCCGGCTTGCGCCAACGTGATAGGCAAGATAGCAAACGGTATCTGCGACGACCTGTTGACCTGCGTGGTCCTGGCGTCCAAGGCGAAGATCCTCATTGCCCCTGCGATGAACGAAAAAATGTATCTGAACCCCGCGGTGCAGGATAATATCGGGAAGCTCAAAGGCAGGGGGATGAAATTCATCGGCCCCATCAAAGGGCCCCTGGCATGCGGGCATGATTCTATCGGGCACATCGCCGATACCTCGTCGATAATCCTGGAAACGAAGAAATTACTCAAGGGTTAAAGTTGCGAATACTCATAACCGCAGGCCCCACCAGGGAATATATAGACCCGGTCCGTTTCATTTCAAACTCCTCTACGGGTTTTTTCGGTTATCAGATAGCCTCGGAAGCGGTCAGGCGCGGGCATAAAGTAACGCTCATAAGCGGCCCGACATGCCTGATCCCTCCCAAAGGGGCAAAATTTATTCCCGTTGTTTCAGCCCTGGGAATGAAAAGGGCCGTCGATAAGTATTTTCCGGGATCCGATTGTCTTATAATGTCGGCGGCGGTCGCGGATTACAGGCCGGTGACGGCCTCTTCGCGAAAGATTAAAAAAGAAAAGGCCGCGCTGGTCTTAAAACTCGTAAGAAATCCTGACATACTTTCGCTTGCGGCAGGGAAAAAGAAGAGGCAGGTCGTTATAGGTTTCGCTTTAGAGACCGGCGGATTAAAGAATAACGCAAAAGAAAAACTGAAGAAAAAAAATCTGGATTATATAATTGCAGCGTCGCTAAATAACAAAAAATCCCCGTTCGGGGACCGGGAAATCTCAGTTTTGATAATGTCCAGAACCGGTAAAACGGAAACCTTTCTTTCTGACAAAAAAGGCCTCTCAAGAATTATCCTTGACAAAGCAGAGGTGTCAAAGTATCATTGTGGTAGCGACATAATTTAAAATAGAAAGGAGGCAAACGACATGATTAAGAGAAAGGGTTTTACCCTTATCGAGCTGTTAGTCGTCATGGCAATCATACTTATCCTCGCTGGTTTACTTACACCCGGTCTATTTAAAGCCAAGACACAAGCCGGTAAGGTAAGCTGCGCCAACAACATGAAGCAGATAGGCACAGCTATGGAATTGTATGCGGGCAAGCACAGCGATACTTATCCCGGTGCCCTGGCGGAGTTGAGCACGGATAACGACATCGACGATACCAATGTATTGAATTGCCCCGCAGCCGGAACTTCGTATAGCGCTTTTTCGGTAGTGCCTACGTCCGGTACAGCGTCCAACACCATTATCTTGAGCTGCACCAACGCTGCTCACGGCACAGGCGCTTCTGTAAGCCTCTACAAGGGCGGTTACGTCAAGATCCGGTAACAATAGTTACAGGTTAATGGCTTTATAAAGGCACCTGAGAAAACTCGGGTGCCTTTTGTTTTGACTTTTCTATTTTTATGTGAG
>CAISWF010000020.1 GCA_903889135.1 Candidatus Omnitrophota bacterium
AGAAAGAATGTCAGAACGCAGAAAGTATAAACGTGTCGACGTAAATGTTGCTATCAAGGGTAAGCTCATCGACCCCCAGAAAAAGGTCGATATTACCGGCGACATCCTGTTGAAAGCGAAAAATTTAAATGAAGGGGGCGCCTTGCTTGAATGGCCGCGCTCCTGGAATTGTGAATCATGCTCAAATTGCCTCGGATGGGTGCATAATTCCACATGCAAGCTTAAGGAAGGCGGGCAAAGGGACGGGGAGTTTAATAAGGAACTGGTCCCCGGGATGCATATCACTATCCACATAACGCCTGGAAATGATCTGGAGCCGGTGAAAGCTCTGGTTAAAATAAACTGGGTCAAGTCCGCCGGAAGCGAGTGTAACGATAACTACGATGTCGGTGTTTCTTTCGTTGAAGACGAGAGGCAGGAACCCGATATCAAAAAGAAGATCCTGGTCATAAAGAAAAGTTTTGAAACCGCGTAGATGCTGATTTTCTCCGTATGGTCGATGACATTCAGGATGATCGTTAAATATCCCCGCATCCTCCTTCCTTTCTTCATCAAAGCGGTGTTCGAGGCCTTAGCGCTTACAGTATGTTTTTATTCGCCGCGCTCCCCGTTGCTGGCTATTTTTGGCCCGCCCATCAAGTCGTTCTTTACCACAATGACTCCGTCGGGGGTGATTTCCGGGGCGCGATTTCTCCACTATCCCCTCAATTTTGAACTTCTTCCCACCCTCTTTTATTATGGCCAGATCTTCGTGATGTTTACCGTTGGAGCGATAATGTACGGCATGGCGATGGGGATGGTATCCCAGGCCCACTCGGAAAACGAGGAGATCAAGATATCCGGTAATTTTAACAGAGCGGCGAGGCGGTATTTCGCTTTGACCGCCATATGGCTTATCACTTTCGTCCTTTCTCTTGTGATCTTGAAACTTCCGCCCGTCATCCTGAAAAAAATAATGCCTCCGACGCCGTCAGCGATGTTACTGCTCAGTATATTATCTTACGCGGGTGTAGTGGTGATTTTTGTTACCGAGGCGCTCTTTATCTACGCGTACCCCGCGATCATAATCGAGCGGAAAGGTATTCTCGGGGCCATCCGGAGGTCGTTTAGCGTCATGAGCCACGTTTTTTTGCCTACGATCGTATTGGTTTTTGTCCCGAGGATCTTTGAGTTCTTTTATGTATTCGTCAGGCAGAAACAACAGGGCCTTATGAACCTGTTTGGCCCTGAGATCACCCTCGTTATTTTAGGTGCGGGCATAGTCCTCACTTTTATTACCGACGCCCTGGTATTCTTAAGCGCCGCTAATCTTTTTATCCTTAAACAGGAAACGGAAAAAGGGGCATGAGATTGTTTAAAAGGGCGGCTTATATATCGTTGGCCATTTCCGCAGTTATCATGCTGACCGGCTGCGATTCCGGGATATATTCCGCAGAAAAAAAATTCTGGCACGCCTCTAAGGCGTTCAATCTTTTGGCGAAAGCCCCGGAAAAAGCGACGCCGGTCGATTACCAGAAGATAATAGACTCTTTCCGCGAGATAATTATCCGGTATCCTATGTGGCCTAACAGCGCGCAGGCGCAATTCAATATAGGCCAGCTCTACGCGATGGAGGGTAATTTTTCTAAGTCGAGAGATGAGTTCCAGGTCATCGTCAAGGATTATCCGGTGAATGTCGACATGTGCGCCAAGGGCCTTTTTGCGGCGGCGCTGGTATACGAGAGGGAAGATAACTGGCCAAAGGCGAAAGAAACCCTCGACAGGACAGAAAAAGATTATCCCGATACAGGGACCGCGCTCCAGGTGCCGCTGCATATAGCCGAGTATTATAAAATAAAAGGACGGAAGCCCGAAGCCGATGCCGCCTATCTCGCCGCGCTGGATAAGTACAAGAATCTTATCAAGGATAAGCCCAAGACCTACGGCGCCCTGGTAGTGGTCGATCTGGCGTTAAACTGCTATGCCGACCAGGAAAAATGGAACGAGGCCGTGGATTATTTAAGCAGCCTGGCCGTCGATTATCCCGATACGCTGCTTGCCCCAAAGGCCAAGTTCGTACAAGCCGCCATCTATGAGCAGAAGCTTGATCAGATCGAAAAGTCGCGCGAGATTTACGACGAAATAATCAAAAAATATTCCAAAACCCCGTTCGCGAAAACCGCCCAACAGCAGCTCGAAAGGCTGAATAAGCCCAAATTAAGATGAATAAAATCTCCAGATACGGCCTGATAATGGTCGCGGTCCTCCTGGCGCTCATATACCTGCCTACTTTCATATGGATGAAAGCTCGGTTTGACGAAGTGGAATCGTATTATTCCCACGGATATCTCGTCCCCCTCGTATTCGCTTACCTGCTCTGGATAAAGAGGGACGAGTTGCGAAAGTGCGCCGTTAAGCCCGCCGGCTTGGCGTTGCTTATTTTCGTTCCCGCACTCCTGATCCATCTGCTGGCCTATACCTTTGATATCAATTTCCTGTCGGGATTTACCCTTATAGTGGCGCTCTTCGGCCTCGCTTTATATTTATACGGGACGGAGATCACCAAAAAGGCGGCTTTCCCGATAACGTTCCTGATATTCATGGTCCCGCTGCCCCAGGTCATGATAATAAATATAAGTTTTAAGATGAAGATGATGGCCGCGCAGATCGCGACGTCTATCGTTAACCTGATGGGCATACACGCCATAAGGGACGGGAGCATAGTTTACCTTAAGCCCGACACGTCACTGACGATAGGAAGCCCGTGCAGCGGATTGAGTTCGCTTATCGCGCTTATGGCTTTGGGCGCGCTGTACGCTTACCTCGTAAAAATGTCCAGGACAAGGAAGATCATTCTTTTCCTCCTGTCGATACCGGTCGCCTTAGCGGCCAATATATTACGGATAGTGATGCTTCTTCTCGTTGGATTCGCGTATGACGCGAAAGTGGCCACCGGGCCGTTTGTGCACGGTTTCCTGGCGTTTTTACTTTACGTCTTCGCCATTGCCGGATTGATAATAATCGGGAGAATGTTGTCGTGGGGAAAAAAGAGCTCAACCTAATAATCGCGATCGCCATTTTAGCCGCCTGCGGGGCATGCGTCCTCGGGATCTCTGTGATCAAGAAGGCTCCGTCCCGGGACGTAAAATTAATGGAATTCCCCCTCAATCTCGGCGAGTGGACGGGAAAAGATATTAAATTCCAGGATGAAGAATACCAAAAACAGGTTTATGCGATACTAGGCACGGATAAGGTTTTGATCAGGGCATATACCGACAAGAACAATGAGTCGGCGGCGATACAGGTGGTCTATTCCGACCAGAAGAGGCAGAGCTTCCACCCGCCTGAATATTGCTACCTCGGAAGCGGCGCCAACGAACTTTTGGAGACCGGAAAAGCGCAGGTCGTTCTTTACGACGGCAAGGTTCTACCGGTAAACAGGACGGTATACCAGACTAAAAGAGGGAAGCTATTGATGCTCGATTGGTATACGGCCGGCGATATGATGACAGGGAATTATTATAAACAACAGATATACTTCGTGATAAACCAGTTTAGGCACGCAAAGAGCGGCGGCTCCGCCGTCAGGGTTTGGACGCCGATAGTAGGGAACGATCCTGGAGCCGCATTTGACAGGTGCCGGCGCTTGATACGAGAGATGGTAAAGCTCCTTCCTGATTACCTATAAATAGTCCTAGAAAATAGCAAAATATTTCTCTTGACACTTTAACCTGGCTGATGTATATTATGAGTACTTAAACACGTGTCGAATAAACATCCGCAGAGTTAACTTTCAAGACACAAAATCGAGCAGTGAAGCTAAAGGTTTTAATTCGGGTATCAAATAAACACGTTTCGATAGTAGGCCTTTTTGGAGAAAGGCCTTTAACAAAGAGGAGGTGGAGCGATGGGTAAGTTCTTATTGGTAATGCTGGTGCTGGCTTTGACGTTTACAACAGCGGGAAGCGCGCAGGCGAACCTGTTGACAAACCCGGGTTTTGAAACTGGTAACTTCAACGGTTGGTCAGCTGATTGGAACTTGGGTAATCAAGCTGTTAGCGCATTGAATCCTCAGGCTGGTTCATGGGAAGCGAGGAACTTCTTTGATGGCGGTATGTATCAACAGATAAACGGAATAGTTGGCGGCGGCCAATATCGCTTGACGGGTTATACTAACGTTTCAGCCGGTGGTAGCCTGGCTAACTGGGGCAGCTATATTGGTTTGAAGTTCTATAATGCTTCTGACCAGGAACTTGTTAACTACCAGGTGGATACTCAAAATCTTCCTAGGAACGTCTACAACTTGGCGGACACAGGCTCGGTGCTCGCTCCCGCAGGGGCAACTTATGCTAAAGTGAGATTTGGAACTTGGCAGACAAACTCGACGCCGGCAATTCCGACTGACTTTGACACCTTTGATCTGGAAGGATCGCAGCAGGCGGTCCCGGAACCGATGAGCATGTTATTGCTCGGTACCGGTTTAGTAGGATTAGTTGGTTTGACGAAGAGGAAAAAAGCGTAAGTAGGTAGATTGCAGGGAAATGTAGGGGACGAGAAGGGCTTCCGCATGCCACTCCAGGCATCCGGGAGCCCTTTTCATGTCTTATTTCCACTTGACTAAAAACCCATTAATCGGATATAATCTAGCTTCGCACTTGGGCTTACCCTTCGCATCTACTCAGGATAGCCATGGGTGAATTATGTTTAAGTGGGCTTATAGCTCAGTTGGTTAGAGCGCTTCCTTGACATGGAAGAGGTCAGAGGTTCGAGTCCTCTTAGGCCCACCATTATTCTTATGACTATGGAACTGAACACCTTAAGACATTCTACCTCACATATCATGGCCCAGGCCGTAAAAAGGCTGTTTCCGGGCGTCAAATTGGCTATAGGACCGGCCATAGAGGACGGTTTTTACTATGATTTTGACGTCCCGCAGCCGTTTTTAGAGGAAGACCTTCCTAAAATCGAGGCCGAGATGGCCAAGATCATAAAGGATAACCTTAAATTCGAGCGTTCAGTCCTGAAGAGGGACGAAGCGATTAAGTTCTTTGAGAAGATGGGCGAGCAGTATAAAGTAGAGCTTATCAGGGACCTGCCTGACGCCGAGGTGATCCTTTACAGGGAAGGCGACTTCGTCGATCTCTGTAAGGGGCCGCACATTGATTCTACCGGGCAGGTCAAAGCGTTTAAATTGCTTTCTGCGACCGGTGCGTATTGGCGCGGCAGCGAGAAGAATAAGATGTTACAGCGCATCTACGGGACCGCCTTTGCGACGAAAGAAGAATTAGGCAACTACCTTAAGGCAAAAGAAGAGGCCGAGAAGAGAGACCACAATAAAGTCGGAAGGATGCTCGAGTTGTTTACCACAAGCGATGTCGTGGGCCAGGGCCTGCCGCTTATTATGCCGAAAGGGGCGAAGATAATACAGATATTGCAAAGGTTCATAGAAGACGAAGAGGAGAAGAGGGGATACCTCCTGACAAAGACCCCGTATATGGCGAAAAGCGACCTGTATAAGATATCGGGCCATTGGGACCACTATAAAGACCACATGTTCATAATCAGC
>CAISWF010000021.1 GCA_903889135.1 Candidatus Omnitrophota bacterium
TGTTGCTTACGACCGAGTGCGTGATCACGGACATACCCGAAAAAGAAAAGACTCCTTCTATGCCACCGCACGGCGGCTATGGCGAGGGAATGTATTAGACCTAAAAGGAGGATATAAATGAACTTAAAACCGTTAGGCGGTAAAGTTATAGTCGAAATACTTAAGGCCGAGGATAAGACAAAAGGCGGGATAATCATTCCTGACACGGCGAAAGAGAAGCCGCAGGAAGCGAAAGTCATCGCCGTCGGCTCGGGCAAAACGCTCGAGAACGGCAAGGTCGTCGCGCCGGACGTCAAGACCGGAGATATAATCATCTTCGGGAAATATTCCGGCAGCGAAGTCAAAGTCGATGATAAAGAGTACCTTATAATCGACGCGGACGACATCCTCGCGATAGTCAAGTAACTCAAACAGGATACAAAAACGCCCTCTGATGCATAATCAGGGGGCGTTTTATATTTACTTAGAGCGGGTGACTGCCGACGGAGCCCTTGGCCCCGTTGCACGAAGCAATGGGGACGAGGTGCTCGGCAGGCAGGACCCGCCCGATCTTAAGTCGCCTTCTGATTTACTTGACTTTTACGGGGCATTTTTGTATCATATAACCCTATTTCAAGGAGGTTCCTGATAGATGGGTGAATATATAGGCATCAAACGTAAGGCCCGCCGCTGTTATGGTTTCGATGAAATCGCATTAGCCCCCGGAAGAGTCACGATCAACCCCGCCGAAGTCGACACAACCTGGAAAATTGACGGAAAAAAATTCAACGTCCCGATCCTCGCCGCCGCTATGGACGGCGTAGTCGACGTTAAGTTCGCCATCGCCATGGGAAAACTAGGCGGCATCGCCGTCCTTAACCTCGAGGGCGTCCAGACGAGATACGAGGACCCGGATGAAGTCCTGGAGCAGCTCGTCAAGGCAGACCCGGAGAAGGCCACGGAGATCATCCAATCGATATACACCAAACCGATCCAGGAAAAACTGATCGAAAAACGCATCCGCCAGATAAAGGACGCGGACGTCCCGGCCGCAGTGAGCGCCATCCCTCAGCGCGCCGAAAGGTTCGGTAAGATCGCCCAGGAATCAGGGGCCGACATATTCGTCATACAATCGACGGTCAGCACGGTCAGGCATATATCCAAAGAATACCAGGCCCTCGATATCAAGAGATTTGTCAAGTCCGCAAAGATCCCGGTCATAGTCGGGAATTGCGTCGGATATGAGGTCGCGTATGAACTGATGGTCGCCGGCGCCGCCGGGATATTGGTCGGCATCGGCCCGGGCGCGGCTTGCACGACAAGAGGCGTCTTAGGCATCGGCGTTCCGCAGGTCACGGCGACGGTAGACTGCGCCGCGGCAAGGGACGCTTTCTTCAAAAAAACCAAGAAATATATCCCAATAATAACAGACGGCGGGATGAGGACAGGCGGGGACATCTGCAAGGCCTTCGCCTGCGGCTCGGACGCTGTCATGGTTGGCTCTGCGTTCGCCCGCGCTATCGAGGCGCCGGGGCGCGGTTACCACTGGGGTATGGCCACGCCGCACGCGAACCTCCCCAGGGGGACAAGGATCCATGTCGGAACGACAGGCACGCTAGAAGAGATATTATTTGGGCCCGCGAGGTTCGATGACGGCTCACAGAACCTGATGGGCGCGCTGCAGACATCGATGGGTGCGGTGGGTGCCTCGAGCATAAAAGAATTCCAGAGGACAGAGATCATTATAGCCCCGTCGATCAAGACGGAAGGAAAGATATTCCAGCAGGTCCAAAGGGTCGGAATGGGCAAATAGATGCCGCAGCATGAAGTTGTCCTTGTTTTAGACTTCGGCTCGCAATACAACCAATTGATAGCCCGCCGTGTCAGGGAGAATAAGGTCTTCTCCATGATCGTCTCGCATGACATCACGGCCGAAGAGATCAGGAGGATGAGCCCCAAGGGACTCATCCTTTCCGGAGGCCCCGCCTCGATTTACGGCGCCCGCGCGCCTAAACCCAAAAAAGAGATATTCGAACTGGGGATCCCCGTCCTCGGCATCTGCTACGGCATGCAGGCAATGGCGCACATGCTCGGCGGTAAAGTCACCAAGGCCAGGAAACGCGAATACGGGCACGCCGAACTCATCATAGATGATTTCGAGGACCTTTTCGACGGGCTCGACAATAAAATAATCAGCTGGATGAGCCACGGGGACTTCGTCTCGAAACTTCCCGCCGGATTCAAAAAGATAGGCCATACGGACAATACTGAATTTGCCGCGATAGCCGACAGGACGCGGCGCCTTTACGGCGTCCAATTCCATCCCGAGGTAGCCCATACCCCCAAGGGCAGCAGGATAATCGCTAATTTTCTCTGCAATATCTGCAGGTGCCAGGGGAACTGGACCATGCAGTCCTTCATAGACGATACGATCAAAAATATAAAAAATAAAGTGGGGAAGGATAAGGTTGTATGCGGGCTCTCCGGAGGCGTGGATTCATCGGTCGCGGCGGTCCTCATCAACAGGGCAATAGGCAAACGGCTCATCTGTATATTCATCAATAACGGCGTCCTGAGAAAGGGTGAGGCCGAACGAGTAGTCAAGACTTTCAAAAAACATTTCCATATAAACCTGAAATACGTGAACTCCGAGTCGCGGTTCCTCAAAAAACTGAAAGGGGTCATCGACCCGGAAAAGAAACGAAAGATAATCGGCCACGAGTTCATCCGCGTCTTCGAGGAAGAGGCGAAAAAACTCGGAAAGATAGGATTCCTGGCGCAGGGGACATTGTATCCCGACGTCATCGAATCGAGGTCCGCATTCGGCGGCCCTTCAGCTACCATAAAATCGCACCATAATGTCGGCGGCCTGCCGCTGAACATGAAATTGAAACTGGTCGAGCCCCTCCGCGAATTATTCAAGGATGAGGTAAGGCTGGTCGGCAAGGCGATGGGGCTTTCGGACGAAATAGTCCAGCGCCAGCCGTTCCCGGGACCGGGATTGGCCATAAGGGTCATAGGGGATATCACGAGGGAGCGCCTCGATATCCTGCGCGAGGCCGACGTCGTGGTATTGGAGGAGATTAAGAAGGCGGGATTTTACAGGGAAGTCTGGCAATCGTTCGCCGTTCTGCTCCCGATAAAGACGGTGGGCGTGATGGGAGACGAGAGGACATACGAGAACGTGATAGCCCTGCGTGCCGTGACAAGCGCTGACGGGATGACCGCCGACTGGGCGCGCCTGCCTTACGACCTGCTCGAGAGGATCTCCAACAGGATAATTAACGAGGTGAGGGGCGTGAACCGCGTAGTCTACGACATCAGCTCTAAACCACCTTCTACTATAGAGTGGGAGTAGAATATTTTTATATATGAAATTTAAGTCCCGCTTGGCCTTATTTATTACTCGCCTCAACCGATAGCAACTGCGTCCCGCTCTTTCGTTAGAAAGAGCGGGGCTGCGTCATAAACCGGCTCTGCGCGAGACGTTAAATTTCATATGCTTAACTTTATACATTGGAGCCAGAAGTGCAACACTCGCATTTTGTCCATCTTCACGTACACACGCAATTCAGCCTTCTTGACGGCGCCTGCAAGATACCCGAGCTCATCGCATTAGCCAAGGAATACAAGATGCCCGCGGTCGCCATCACCGACCACGGCAACATGTTCGGCGCGATAGAATTTTATTCCGAAGCGATGAAAAACGGTATAAAGCCGATTATCGGATGCGAGATCTACGTCGCGCCGGGCTCGCGCTTCGACAGGTCCACACCGGCGAATTCGGAAGCGTCGTATCATCTTATACTGCTAGCCAAGGACGAAGAAGGCTACCGCAACCTGATGAAACTCGTCTCGGCCGGGTATCTTGAGGGTTTCTATTACAAGCCCCGCGTCGACAAGGAACTTCTCGCCAAATATTCCAAAGGCCTCATCGCCCAATCCGCTTGCCTCCAGGGAGAAGTCCCGTACCTCATAGTGAAAGGCAAATATGAGGAGGCGAAGCTCGTCGCTGCCCAATATAAAGAGATCTTCGGCGCCGGAAATTATTACCTTGAGATCCAGAAGAACCTGATCCCGGAACAGGAGATCGCCAACGCGGGATTATTGAAACTGGCGAAAGAGCTCGAGATCCCGCTGGTCGCCACCGGCGACGTCCATTACCTGAAGAAAAAATCAGCCCGTTCGCACGAAGGCCTTCTCTGCATACAGACCCAGTCTACTTTAAATGACCCTGACCACATGAAATTCTCTACGGACGAGTTCTATTTCAAATCCACCGATGATTTCAAGGAGATGTTCGAGGATGTCCCCCAAGCGATAAATTCCACAATAGAGATAGCCGAGAAATGCAACCTTGAACTGGATTTCAATAAGACGCACCTGCCGCAGTTCACCGCGCCCGATGGAAAGAACCGCGAAGAATACCTGAGGGAACTCGTAGAGGCAGGGCTAAAAAGACGTTACCTCACCATAGATAAAGCCATAGAAGACAGGGTAGAACACGAACTCAACATCATAAAGAAGACCGGCTTTACCAGCTACTTCCTGATCGCGTGGGATTTCATCAACTACGCGAAGTCGAAGGGCATACCGGTGGGGCCGGGAAGAGGTTCTGCCGCTGGAAGCGTCGTCAGCTATTCCCTCGGTATAACCGACCTTGACCCGATAAAGTACGACCTCATCTTCGAACGCTTCCTTAACCCTGACCGCGTAAGCCTGCCGGATATCGACATAGACTTCTGCTACGAGAGAAGGGGCGAGGTGATCGAATACGTCACAAAGAAATATTCCGAGGAGAATGTCGCGCAGGTCATCACATTCGGTACGATGAAAGCCCGCGCGGTGATCAGGGACGTCGGACGCGTGATGGGTATCAGCTACAGCGACGTCGACAGGATAGCGAAGCTCGTCCCGGAAGAACTGGGGATAACGCTGGAAAAGGCGCTCAAAGTAGAGCCTGAGCTGCGCAACCTTTACAAGAGCGACCCCCAGATCAGGCAGCTTATAGATATCTCTACGGAACTGGAAGGACTCAACCGCCACGCCTCGACGCACGCCGCCGGCGTCGTGATATCCGATCAGCCGCTGACGAATTACGTGCCGCTTTTTAAGACATCGGAGGGCCAGCTCTCCACCGGGTACGAAATGAAATCGCTCGAAAAGATAGGCCTGCTCAAAATGGACTTCCTCGGCCTGCGGACCCTGACCGTAATAGACGAGACCATAAAGATAATCAAGAGGACAAAAGGCGTCACCGTCGATCTCAACAATATGCCTCTCGATGACGCCAAAACATACGAGCTCCTTTCGAACGCGGAGGCTCTCGGGGTCTTCCAGCTTGAAAGTTCGGGTATGCGCGACATCCTGAATAAGCTGAAACCCACGAATTTCGAGGATATAATAGCCGTCGTCGCCCTCTACCGCCCCGGACCCATAGGCACGGGAATGGTCGAGGATTTCATAAAAAGGAAACACGGCCTCGCGCCCATAAAATACGACCATAA
>CAISWF010000022.1 GCA_903889135.1 Candidatus Omnitrophota bacterium
GCGATGCCGTGTCCGTCAACACGATCCGAAGCATCACCATCCAGCCGGCACGCACGATAAAATATTTCTTTAAAAGCGACTGAACGGCCTCTTCGCCCCTGAGCTTGCTCATCCCGTAAATGCTTATCGGATTGGGCTTGTCCGATTCGGTATATCCGCCTTCCTTCTCCCCGTCGAAGACAGCGCCGGTGCTGATGTATACCATCGTTATATCGAGCTCTTTGCATATCTGGGCGATGTTCTCAGTCCCGTTCCAGTTAGTGGCGTAGGCATGCTCCGGCTGGAGTTCGCATTTATCCACGTCCGTTTCCGCTGCAAGGTGGAAAATGATCCCCGGCTTGTAGTTTTTAACGATCGCGAGCATGCCGTTAACATCCCTGATGTCGCTTATTACTATTTCGTCCCCGCCGGCGATATCCGCAGGCAGCACGTCATAACCGGCCTTCTTCAGGAGAGGGCGCAGGGCATCGGCCAACATGCCGTTCGCCCCGGTGACTACGGCTCTCTTCTCCATCAATTTTTTCCTTTCGTCGATTTTAATGCGCTTTCGTAGACATCCTCATATTTCGCTATCCCCGAATCGAGCGAAAACAGCCTCTCCGCGGTCTCGCGGCATCGCTGCGCCGTCTTGCCGTCTTTTGCGAGCAAGGCGAGCTCCTGCGCTGCGCGTTCGTACTCGCTATCGGAAAAACCCCTAACCACCACGCCGATGGAATTATCCTCTACCGTCCCGGCGGTATCCCCTATCCCGCCATTGGTCACCACAGGCAAGCCGCATGCGAGATATTCCGCGAACTTTATAGGGCACGATGACCTCTTGGAAAGCACCGGCCTGATGAAAAATATCCCGGCATCCGCTGCATCGAGGTAATCCGGCATATCCTCGAACCTCGCGCCGGTTACAGTAATATCCCCCGGTGCGATGCCGTGTTTACTTGATGCCGCCTTCACCGCTTCCCGGTCGAGATGCGTAACCACCATGATATGGGCCTCCGGTATGACCGACTTCGCGACATTATAGAAATCAAGCATCTCATCTAGCATATACCATGTGCCGATCGAGCCCGTATATATAATTATGAATTTCCCCGCCAGGCCGGGCCTTATCTTCTCGCGGAGCCGTGGCTTATCCTCCGATGACGGGGTAAACATGGCTAGGTCGGCGCAGCAGGGTATTACGTGTATATTTAATTTCTTGCCGTCCGGCCGCGCCGGCAGATATCCTCCTTCGGAAAGATATTTCTCTATATTTTTTGTAAGGACCACTACCGCGTCGGCCTTCAAAAGCAGTGTTTTTTCTATAGACCCGGCAAACCGGTATAGCAAGCCGCCCCGCTTCCACATACCGCCGTCTGCATACTCCTCGGCCATGAGGCCCCTCTCATCATAGACGAACTTTTTGCCTGCCAGCCTGCTTATTACGTAAGCCATCACTGCCGGTACTGTGGCGCGGGCATGTACGATATCAATATTCCGTGAAATAGCGATCTCTAGGCCCGCAAAAATACCCGCCAATATATCGAATGCCGTCGCGGGAATCGAGGGGCTTTTATGATACCTGAGACGCCGCCATTCTATCCCTTCGGCTTGCAATTCTTTTTCCAGAACAGCCTGTTCACTTTTGTCCGCCGAAGACTTTTCAAAACTCAAAAGGACGCATTTTATCCCCCTGCGCGAAAACCCCTTAAGGTAGGGTATGCCCTGGGACATTATGAGCGGTTCTGTCGCGCCGTTATAAGAGATGAGCAGGATCTTCATTATGACTTCTCCCCGATCATGTTCAAGCCCGGATTTTCCGCCAAGCGGCGCATTTGTCCGATGCCTGCGCCGCGCAACGAACGTTCGACATCCGCTTGGACCTGCGGCTGGTCGTAATACGGGGAGAGCATATCGAAGGTGTCCAAGACAGCCCAGTTATACCTTTGCCTCATGGTCAGTTGCTTATTATCGACATAATTAGCCACGGGAATAACGAAGGTAAACAACTTATTCAGGGCCTTTATCCTGAATAACACTTCAGTAACCGGGAACAGGATAGGCATCAGGAGCCGGATCGCAAATAGCAAAGTTTTCTTATTCATCCTCTTGGTCAACGGCCTGATCAAATATTTTCCGCATAATAATGTCCAGCGCTTCTTTTCATATATAGTGACCGCTATCTTCCCGTTCTTTTTTAGCACGCGCGGTAAGGATCCAAGCGCCTTAGCCGGATCGGGCGTATGCTGTATGACCCCTATACTATAGAGACCGTCGAAAGTAAGGTCCCTGAACGGCAGCTTATATATGCTCGCCTGGACCAAGAATATATTATCGCGGGCTTCCAAATTCTTGCGGGCGGCTTCCACGGAGTTGCTTATATCTATCCCCACTATCAACCCTTTGCTTTGGGACGCGATGTCCAGGAAGCGCCCCGCTCCGCAGCCCGCATCAAGTATCCATTTCCCGCCCATCCAGTCTTTTGACCAATTGGTTTCCGAATAAAACCTGTTTTTTGAACAATTCGTGCCGTTATACGAATCGAGCTGTTCTGTCATAAATTTATTCCACTGGTAACCGAACGAGGAAGCGTAATTCCGCGTCTCTATGAACCTCGGTATCCCGCCGACAATGGGGTACTCCCTTCCGCAACTGCCGCACGATAAGACGCCCTCCGTTATCTCATTTCCTTCATTTATTTTCACGGAAACCGGTTTCAGGCCTCCATGGCATTCGGGACAAGCCAGTATTTCCAGCAGCTTTATATTCATCGGCCGAGGCCCCACTTGGCCTTCCTTATGGTCGAAGCTGCCCTGGCTCCTAAAAGGCTCCTCAGGAACGTATAGACGAGGAGCGGATTGATAAACAGGGACAGGGGATAATTGCGCACTGCGGACGCCAGGTGCTGCCTTGCTTCGCTCATCCTTCCGGCCGCGTAATAGTTGACCGCGGTCAACACGGACAAGTTCGAATAAGCTCTTCTTTTCAAACCGCCTATTTCGGGTAACAGCGCCTTGTTAGAAAAAGCCGTATCAACGGCAAGCTTCATCGAGCGCGCCATACCTTCCGGATCTATGGAGCATTTACCCGGGTGGAACCTTATCTTAGCGGTATATTTTCCGGTGAATTTAAAACGGGCGCATGAGGCAAGCCTCGTCCACATCTCCCAATCCGCCGATGCGGACAGTTCCCTTATTTCGCTAAAATACCCCGCCTTTTCAAAGAGGTCTTTCTTTATCAGGCAGGACGAGGCATTGCATCCGCGCGAGGACAGCCCGGCAACTAATCCTCGCAGCGGGTCAAAGCGGAAATCAGCGGCCGGAAGCTTCCCTATCATCTTTCCTTCCGCGTCTACCAAATATGATCCCGAATACGCCACTCCGGCGCCTTCCGATTCCGCGGCCTTAAGGCAGGTCTCCAAATGTTCCGGCGTCCAAAGGTCATCCGAATCCAACAACGCGATGTACTCTCCGCCGGATTTCCTGATACCGTTGTTCCTGGCGGCGCCGCACTGGCGATTCTCCTGTAGGATGTATTTTACTTTCGGCCCTAATGACGATGCGACGCGCGCGGTATCGTCCGTTGAACCGTCATCGACTACGATCACCTCGAAGTCCCTGTAAGTCTGGGCGAGCACGCTCTCGACCGCGGTTTTCAAATACTCCTGCCTGTTATAGGTAGGGATGACGACGCTTATCTTAACCACAGCTTAATAGTACCCCCATGTAGAGGCGACGCCCACATGACGATTCGCGAAGAGCGTCTTGATATGCGCGTATTTCCTGTCGAATCCCGCGCACGCCCGCGCTATATCGATTTTCTCGTATCCGATGGGCCTGGCGGAGTATATCGAGATATACGTTATCCCGCCCGCGGTGAGATCGGCTACCTTATTGAGCGAATGCCCTTTTATCGAAGAATTTACGAAAGCCGCATAATCTTTGTTCTTTGAATAAGACGAATCAGAAATAACATAAAAAGCGAGATCCGCCTTCCTCTCCACCGCCGAAACGGGGTTCGAAGGCGATTCCGGTCCGGTAAGGTTTCTCAGATCGTAGATATATTTGCCGAACACGGGGCTCTTGAAAAAATTCTTACCGTAATAATATTCGTTCAATATATTCTGTTTATCTTCAAGCAGGCTCGCTATCTTGTCCTCCGGCCTCATATGCTCCCTGAGATAATAACCGGTGGCCTTTAAATAATTCGGAGGAGGCTCATTCCTTACGACCAGCCCGTAGGCGGTAAGAGAAGTGACGTATACGAAGACATACGATACCAATATGACGGAAAACGTCCGACAAAGCATTTTACTCCTGTTCTCGATGACGCCGCCGGCGAGATAAAAGATACCATAAACACCGAGGCTCAACATCATAACGAAAGGCAGCAACGCGCCGTTCGGCTCGGTATTTATAAGATAGACGTAATACACAAGCGGGAAGAAAAAAAGCGGCGCCCGACGGCCTGCGCGTTTACCGATTATGACATAGAATATGAACAACAGGCAGATCGGCCACCACTCGAGCTCATTCCGGAAAAACATCTTTTCGAACCCGCCGCCTAACAAGGAGAACCGAGAGACTGCGCCGCCGCCCAGCTTCTGGGATATCCAACCCAGCATCCCGAGGTGGCTCTGCCCGAGGCGCGAAAACACATAAAAATGCCCGGCCAGGGCGAGCAAGACGGGGATGGCAAAGACCAAATTGGACGGTTTTCGTATTACAGTTTCTTTTACGAACTTCACCGGGCCGAAACCGTGGTACTTATATGAAACACACCAGACGAATAAGATGTAAAGCGGAAGTTTAATGACATTGCCCGAAGCCGCGTTAACGAACAAAAGCAGGAATAACAACGGGTCCAGGAAAAGGCTCCCCCCTTTTTTAGCGTAAATATAAAGCGCCCAGAGGAGCAGGCCCTCCATGAGCGTGTTAGGGGGTATTATGTAAAAACTCCTTGAGTAGCTTAGGAATAATTGTGCGGCGATGAAGATGAAAACAAGCGCCGCGGGCCTGCTGTCGTAAAGTTCTGCGAAAAGAAGGCACAGGATGACAAGGGCGGCTGCCATGACAACCGACTGCGCGAGTATGAACCAGGATTCGCTCAGCGGCAGCCCCAACAAGTTAAAAACGGCTATGTAGAAATACCAGTGTAAAAAGTCTAGCATCCCGTGCGTCCCGGAGACCGCCGATTTTATGAAATTATCCAGGATATGCGAAGTGCCGCCCGCAGACGCTTCCCCTTTTGAGAAATTGAAGTTAAGCGGGTTAAGGTAATAAAGCCTTATCCCGCCGAATACGCCCGCTCCCGGCTCGCTCTGGAATACGTTCGGCATGTCGCAGGCGCTCACGATTATGTGCAGCGCCGCTATTATTAAAAGGATAACCCAGAAAACCGTTCCGCTTTTAATCGCCGTTACCCTCTTCCATCCCTATCAACTCATCCACCAGATATAACGGCCTCTTCTGGGTCTCCGTATATATCCTTCCTATATATTGGCCGATTATCCCTATCGAAAGCAGCTGAACGCCTCCCATGAACAATATGGAAAGCATCAAAGAGGCGTACCCGGGAAATGATATGCCGCAGATAATGGTCTTGGCAATGTAATATACAATAAGAAGGAGGCTGACCGAAAACACCGTAAAACCAAGATAGGTGACTAACGTCAAAGGTTTTATGGAATAACCGGTAATGATATCGAGCGCCAATCTTATAAGCTTGGAGAGATCA
The DNA here is from genome assembly GCA_903889135.1 of Candidatus Omnitrophota bacterium. Lineage (GTDB taxonomy): Bacteria > Omnitrophota > Gorgyraeia > Pluralincolimonadales > Pluralincolimonadaceae > Pluralincolimonas. The sequence goes on from CAISWF010000022.1 coordinate 5,713, forward strand.
TATTTCGACGTTCCGCTGTAACGACGGTCCTCCTCATAATATATTGACGCCGACTTATAACCGACCCATGAGACCATCCCCCTGAAAAAACGCACGTTTTCATTGAATTGCAATACCGCCTTGACGGCCCTCCTGCTCAACAGCATAAAATCGGTAAGGTCGAGCGGCATCTTGATCTCGATGATCCTGTTTATCATCCTGTAAAAAAGCTTGGACATGACCACTTTATATTTCGACTCCGCCCTGCGGCTCTTCCTTAAGGCATAAACGATATCGTAACCCTCTTCGTATTTTTTTATGAGGCTCGGCAAAGCCTCGGGAGGGTGCTGCAGGTCCGCGTCCATGACTATCACGGCGTCGCCCTTTGAATACCTTAACCCCGCGGTCGTGGCTATCTCATGCCCGAAGTTCCTCGATAATCCCACCGCTTTCACGCGCTTGTCGTTCCGGCATAACTCCTTCAGGATCGTAAGCGAGCTGTCGGTGCTGCCGTCATCTACGAAAATGACTTCGTAACTTGCCTTCCCTTTCGCCAAATTCGCGGTTATCCTGTCATGGAGGGGCCGCAAATTTTTCTCTTCGTTATGGACCGGTATCACGACCGAAATGTCAGTTTTCATGTCTTACCTCTTAGTGGCAATTCGTTAAACTTCTTCCGACCCAGGAAAAAATACTGGTAAATAATGGATATGCCGTACTTCGGGTACCTGGCCTCTTTCCCGTATCTTTTATACAGCGTTTGGGCCGAGCGCCTGGCGGCCGCGACCTTTGGCATAAGGAATATGAGCTCAAGATAAGCCCACAAGATGCTGATCCACCGGAAACTCAACGGCCTGTCGACGAGGTAAAACAGGCTGTTGGCAATATCCAGCGCGAACCTTACGGGTAATACTATGATCAACC
>CAISWF010000023.1 GCA_903889135.1 Candidatus Omnitrophota bacterium
ACATCGTATCTTCCTCCCAGATTAACCAGGCCAAGAATATCCTCGCGGAAAAACTCTCTTTGCTGTTCGGTAATTTCGAAATATACGAACTCGGTACCTTCGACGTCCGGACAGCATCGCAATTTATCAGGTCGCGCCTTGCTTACGGGCCTCTTCCCGATGAGCTGGTGAATTTTCTCGTAGCGTTCAGCGACGGCCATCCGTTCTATCTCGACTGCATTCTGTTGAGCCTGCGTGACCGGGCCGGCGGCATCGCGGCGGCCAAGAATGCAGAGACGATGACGGCTATGTTCATAGACATACTTTTTGATTCGAAGGGTATATTGAACCAGCATTTTTCAGGCGTGATGACGCAACTCGACGGCATAGACAGGCGCGCCGCAGCGGTATTGCTTGCCATCTCCAACGGCGCGAAAAAACTGCAGCTGATATCCGACGCTTCACGCGTCAGATCTTCCGAATTGTCGCCTCTGCTGGAGAAATTGATTGATGCAGGATGGGTTTCCAGGAACGGCAGATTCTACCTGATACGGGACAAGGTATTCGAATTATGGCTCAGGAATGTATACCAGATCAAGGAATACCTCCTGGACCCGTCTTACGAACCTAAGATATCGATGTTCAGCGCCGAGGTAAAGGGGTTCATAGAGAATTTCGTAAGTTCTTCCAAGAGGGATATAGATGACCTCGTCGCGGAACTTTTCGCCTCGTTCAACGGCGAGCTCATGGAATTAGAGGGGAAGAGTTTCAGGCTGCCGCATTTTGCCGGCACGGATATCCGGGCATCGAAAATAGAGGGCATTTCGTATCTGACCCTTTCCGCGGAAGGCTATGCCTGGGAGCTGATGGTCGCCCGGGGCCCTGTCAGGGACAGCGATGTCATGGATTATCTCAGCCAGTGCAAGCAGCGGAAGTGCGCGGTCAAGCGCAAGATCGTCATCGCCCTTGCCGGGATAGGAGCGAACGCCAAACTGCTCTCGAAGGAAGCGAAATGCTGGATATGGGACCTAAAGGGCCTGAATACTTTGCTCGACATGACCGGACGGCAGAGGCTGGTCCTGCCGCAATGGGACGCCGAAGAGGCAGCGGGATCCCGGATAGATACTGTCACAAACACGGAGAGCGCCTGACTGATATGAGGATACTGGTCTTATCGGATACGCATGTGCCAAGGATGGCCAGGGATATCCCCAAGGCCGTATATGACGATATAAAGAAATCCGACCTGGTCTTGCACGCCGGCGATTTCGTCGAGATGAGTTTCCTGGAGAAACTGAGGAAGGTCAAAAAGACGATCGCCGTGTTCGGGAACATGGATTCGAAGGAGATCAGTTCCTCCCTTAAATCGAAAGAGATCATAGAGGCGGGTAAATTCAGGATAGGGCTTATCCACGGCTGGGGTTCTCCCGACGGGTTGGCTGACCGCATATTGGAAGAGTTCAAGGGCGATAAGGTTGATTGCATAGTCTTCGGCCATTCCCATCGTCCGATGAACGAGATGATAAAAAAGGTGTTATTTTTTAATCCCGGAAGCACGACAGATAAGATATTCGCCCCATACAATTCCTACGGGATAATCGATGTGAACGGGAAAATCACCGCTAAGATAGTAAAACTTTGATCCAGGGGGGACCGATGGACAGACTGTGGGCGCCGTGGAGGACAAAATACATCACTAAAGTGAATTCCCTGAAGGGCTGCATCTTTTGTTCCAAGCCCAAGTCGGGAAAAGACCGGAAAAATTATATAATCGCGCGGACCCGCCACAGCTTTTCCATCCTTAACCTCTACCCCTACAACAACGGCCATATGATGATCGTACCCAACAGGCACGTCGGAAGCCTCACAAAACTTACCAGGGAGGAGATAGCCGACCTCATGTGCCTCCTTATCGCGACGCAAGAACTTCTTTCGAAGACGATGCATCCCGACGGGTTCAATATCGGTATCAATGTCGGGAGGGCCGCCGGCGCCGGCATAAAAAATCACGTCCATATCCATATAGTCCCGCGGTGGTTCGGTGACTCTAATTTCATGCCGGTCGCTTCTTCTACGAAAGTCATATCCGAATCTCTCGGCACTTTATATGATAGGCTGGTAAAATGCTCACGCGGAAAGAAATAGAGGATATAGAGTTAAAGACGCTCGCTCCTTACGCGATGAAGGCGAAGGATTCGAGGGGCAGGGTATATAAGGAAGAGGAACATCCCTACAGGACCTGCTACCAGCGCGACAGGGACAGGGTGATACACTCGACCGCTTTCCGGCGCCTGGAATACAAGACGCAGGTTTTCGTGAACCATGAAGGCGATTATTACCGGACCAGGCTGACGCATACCCTTGAGGCTGCGCAGATAGCGGTCTCGATGGCCCGCAACCTCGGCTTGAACCCTGACCTGACCGAGGCGATAGCCCTCGCGCATGATATAGGGCACCCGCCCTTCGGGCATTCCGGGGAGCATGAACTGCACGAATTAATGAAGGACCACGGCGGGTTCGACCACAACATACAGGGTTTGCGCGTAGTAGACCTCTTGGAAGAGAGATATCCGGATTTTAAGGGCCTCAACCTGACCTGGGAAGTCAGGGAGGGGATAAACAAGCATTCCACCCCTTACGACAGGTCCGGCTGCCTTCCCCAGCTCGAGCCGGAAAAGTCGCCTACACTGGAGGCCCAGATAGTCGACCTGGCCGATGAGATCGCCTACGACAACCACGACTTGGATGACGGATTGACCTCCGGGCTGATAAAGGAAGAAGATATCCGCGAAATACCTTTATGGAAAAAGATCAGCGAGAATATCTCCAAGGCGCACCCGTCGATGAGCGGCAGCATCAGGAAATACCAGATGGTGAGGTCGCTTATAAACACGGAGGTCACGGACCTCATAAATGAATCCGAGAAAAGGATCAAGGGTTTCAAGATCGATTCCGTCGAATCGGCAAGGTCAAGGCCGGAGAGGATCATCGCTTTTTCCGGCGGATTGCTCGAGGAACGGAAGCCCCTCAAGAAATTCCTGTACGATAATCTTTACATGCACAGTAGGGTGGTAAAGATGGCGGATAAATCAAAGCGCTTTATCCGGGAGATGTTCGATTATTATATCTCCGACCCGGAACGCCTGCCGAAATCCGCCGAAGAACGCCTTAGGTCCGAAGGCCATGAGGCAGCGGATAAATACAGGGTGGTCTGCGATTATATCGCGGGTATGACCGACAGGTTTGCGCTTGACGAGTACATAAAGTTGTTCAACCCCTACGAAAGGATGCAATGAGGCACCGCATTTTATACCTGGTCATATTGATGGCCATACTTTTAGTTATTTTTTATTCGCCTCTCACGTCATACCTGCTCAAGGATTTCATAACCTTTAAGCTCGAAAAGGCGCTCGACATGGATATCGTTTTCGGGACGGTGCGCGTAAAGATGCCGGCCCAGCTTACGGTATCCGACATAAAAGCAATGGACAAGAACGGCCTCGCGCTCACTTCGGAGAGAGCCTATCTGCGCCTCGATCCAGCGAAATTATTCAAAGCCCGGTTCGTCCTCAACTGCGATTTCCAGAATGTCGTCCTGAAGTCAGGCCTGAAGGACTCCTTTAATAAGCTCCTCAAACCTTTCGGGGTACCCGCGCAGAATAATTATGATCTTGATAGCATAACCGGGGTCATAACGGTCAGCAAAGGATTGATGTCAATCACTGACCTGAAAGGCGCCGGGAAGGACTTCAGGTTTACCGGTAATTTCACCAAGTTCGGTGACAAGAAAATAGATTATGAGCTTGATTTCGGAATAAATAGCCGCCTTATCGCGGCTGACCAGGAACAGGCCAAGGCGCTTCTCGGGGGAGAGGCGAAAGACGGTTGGTATTCGATAAAACTCTCCCTTAAGGGGGATCCCCACAGGCCCTCCAGTATCTCATTCTCGTCCGGAGGCATTAAATTGGAAGTGAAGCCGGTAGATAAACCGCTTCCAAAGTGACATCTAAGGAATGTCAAAAATTGTTTGCTTTCAAATGCCCATTATGATAAAATTAGTCTTCCTCGGAGTGATATAGATGCCGCCTTTAAACACCCAAAAACAACAGCAAGAGCTGTTTGATGAATTTGTAGTCGTAAAGAAGACGAGGGGAAGATTTTTCGGCGTATTAAATAAGTTCAATAAGCCGATCTTCCCGCAGCATCGTTTGACCCTGTCCGTCCCTTACGAGACGCTGATCATAATCCTGATCGGCGTCGCGCTTGTGGCGGCCATTATATTTTCGTTGGGAGTGGAAAGAGGCAGGAGTTTGAACACCTCAGAGGTGGAAGCTCCGGTCCCGATCCAGCCGGTTGTCGCGGCGCCGCCTGTAGAGCCGGTTACGCCGCAGGTTACCGAAGCGCCGAAACCGCTTCCGAAGACGCCTCAGGCCGTTAAAACGGCTGCCGTCAAACCGGCAGAGGCTCCCAGGAAAACGGCTGCCGTAAACATCACGGCCCAGCCGAAAGTGGCAGTGGTTGCGGCTACTGCCGCAACCACAGATAAGCCTTTTACGGTACAGGTGGCTTCATACAAGGTCCGCGACCTCGCGGATAAAGAGCTCGCGCAGGTCAAGGCCATGGGTTATACCGGCGATATAATAAAGAAGGGCGATTATTTCATTTTATGCGTCGGTTCGTTCGCAACTAAAGATGCGGCGAAACAGACGCTTGCTGCGATGGGGAAAAAGTACAAAGGTTGCTTGATAAGAAAACGTTAAAAATACAAGGAGAGTGATTGATGTCGATCCATCCAAGTCTGCGCCCTTCCAAAGGCCAGGGCCACAGGTCGGTTTTTAAGAGGTTCGAGCGCATCAAGATGTTATCGGATAAAGACAAATGGAAGGAAAACGAATCCGTATTCGGCCTTCCTAAGGTCAAATCCGTGAAGATCAAGGTAAAGAAGGAAAAATCCGAAGCCAAGGTCGCGGCTGAAGGCGGAGCTGCGGCACCGGCAGGGGGAGCCGCCCCGGCTGGCGGGAAACCGGCGGCAGGCGGTGCGAAACCGGCGGCAGGCGGAGCAAAGCCTGCGGCGGCCGCGGGCAAGAAGGAGCAGGCAAAACCGAAGGAAGGGAAGTGAAACTCTCTTTTTACGCCGGGTTATTTCTTTGTGTTATAACCTCCCTGGTTATTTCTTTTAATCCCTCATGCGCGTCGGAAGAAACGCTCCAGGGTGACGCCTTCACTGGCGTCATCTCCGGTGAACGGGTGAATGTCAGGGCCGCGGACAATACCTCTTCGGAAGTGGTCTGCCAGTTCAATAAAGGCGAAGAAATAAACGTGCTCGGCCTTAAAGGTAAATGGTACAAGGTCGAGCTCCCGAAGAAGGCGCTCGCGTATGTGGCAAAATCCAAAGTCTCTAAAAAGGACGGCCAGGGGACGGTCTCGGAAGATAAAACAAACGTCAGGACCGCAGCTACGGTATCCGCTACTGTCATCGGCCGCTTGAATAAGGGAGCCTCGGTAAAGATATTAAAGGAATATCTCGACTGGTATGAGATAGAGGCGCCTAAAGGGACTTCCGGCTGGGTATCATCGGATTACATAAAGAGGAATACAAGTTTTGAAGTCAAGAGAGCCTCTTCGCTTGCCGAGACACTGGCCCGGATGGATGAAGCCTACCAGGCTGAACTGAAAAAACCCCTGCGCGAGATCGAACTCAAATGGATCCTCACGGGATACGAAAAATTCGCCGCCGATAACAAAGACACTCCCGAAGAGAAGGAAGCGTTGCTTAAGGCGGAAGAGATAAAATTAAAGATCGCAGAGATAGAGCACCTGAAAGCGAAAGAGGTATACGACGAAAAGATAAAGAATATCTCTTCGCCGCGCCCCGGAGAGACGCCGATGGTCACGGGAACAGTAAGCAATGTAGGCAAGGTCCCCGGACGCTTAAGCAGTTTCAAGGTCGTTAAGAACGGAAAGTTTCTGGGCTATCTAACAAGTTCGAGGGTTGACCTTAACGGATATGTCAACCTGCCGGTGAACATCTGGGGCGCCAAGAAGGACGTGAACGGGACAGCGCTCTATGATGCCGACGCGGTACAAATAATCGAGTAGACATGGAATACGTAAAATTCGAAGATTTCAAAAAACTTAACCTCAGGATAGCCAAGATCCTGAAGGTGGAAGACCATCCCAACGCCGACAAGTTATACCTCATTACGGTATCGACAGGCGAGGCGGAAAAGACGATAGTCGCGGGAATAAAACCTTTTTATAAGAGAGAAGAGCTGGAAGGGAAATCAGTGGTGATAGTCGATAATCTCGAACCGGCCACCATACGCGGAGTCGTCTCGAACGGCATGATCCTCGCCACGAAGGACGGGGAGTCGCTTGCGGTATTAGTCCCCGAAAAACCCGTAAAAATAGGCAGTCCGGTCTCCTGATGAGCGTTTCGTTAGCCAGTATTCTCATTTCCATTCCGATCTTCATATTTGCCATGATGATCCATGAGATCGCACATGGCTGGGTCGCTTATAAATTGGGCGATCCGACCGCCAAGTTTTCCGGCAGGCTTACCCTTAACCCCATTTCCCATATCGATCCCATCGGCACCATATTACTGCCTATTACCTTGATAATGATGGGATCGCCGGTCGTATTCGGATGGGCGAAACCCGTCCCTATTAATTTTATGGGGCTTCGCAATCCCAAAAGAGATATTATGCTGGTTGGCGCGGCCGGACCGGTCGTGAACATAATATTCGCGTTTGTACTGTCCGCGATCTTCCGTCTCCTGCCCATCGAGCACACGTCGCTGCTGGGGGAAGTGCTGTTCGCATCGATCCTGGTCAACCTGATCCTCGCCGCCTTCAACTTGATCCCGATACCGCCTTTGGACGGTTCGAGGATACTCTTCAGCCTTTTACCGCCTAACGCGGCCATGAGATATATGAGCATCGAGCCTTACGGTTTTATCATTCTTTTCGTGCTGATATATTTCGGTTTCTTGGACAGGGTCGTTTATCCTTTGGTAAAAATACTGGAAAAGATCATAGGGGTTTAAATTTTCGAAAGGGAGGGGGTGAATAAAAACAATGGCAGACGAATTGACCGGAGTGGTAAAGTGGTTCTCGAACCAGAAGGGCTACGGTTTCATAACTCCGGATAACGGCGGCAAGGATGTCTTTGTCCACCATTCTGCGATAATCGGCGAAGGTTATAAGACTTTGGCCGAAGGGCAGAAGGTCAAGTTTCAGATAAGTCAGACTGAAAAAGGCGATCAGGCGTCCAACGTAACAAAGGAATAATTGAGCGGCTCCGTAATCATCAATCATAAGGTGATATCATGGCTTCTGTATCAGTTCGCCTTGGCGAACGCAGTTATATCATTGCCATCGAAAAGACACTTGGGAGACTGCCGCGCGAATTAAAAAGGCTCGACCCCGGGACAGAGATCGCGGTCGTCACGAATCCCAAGGTCAAGTCGCTTTTCGGAAAGAGCGCCGGTGATTCCTTTAAAAAAGCCGGGCTCAAGGCGCGGTTCTTGCTGGTTCCCGATTCGGAAAAAGCCAAATCGCTGAAAGAGGCGATGAGGCTGCTGGCGTCGCTTTCCAGGATGGACGGCAAGGGCAAAAGATTATGCGTCGCGGCGCTGGGAGGCGGAGTGGTGGGCGACCTCGGAGGTTTCGCGGCATCCGCGTACAAGCGGGGGATACCCTATATCCAGGTCCCGACCACATTGCTTGCCCAGGTAGACTCATCAATAGGCGGTAAAGTAGCGGTCGACCTGCCTGAGGGCAAGAACCTCGTAGGCTCTTTCTACCAACCCAAACTCGTATACAGCGACATATCTTTCCTCAAAAAACTTTCGGCGCGCGATTTCGCGTCCGGAATGGCCGAAGTCATCAAATACGCCGTCATTAAGGACAAAGCCCTCTTTAATTACCTTGAACTCAACAGGCGAAAGATACTCAGGCGGGACGACGGCGCGCTTCTCGAGATAGTAAAGAGGTGCGCAAAGATAAAAGCCGGGATAGTATCGAAGGACGAGAGGGAGAAGAGGTCGATAAGGACGGTCTTGAATTACGGCCATACCATAGGGCATGCAATCGAGGCCGCGCACGGATATTCCAACGCTTATTCGCACGGTGAGGCGATAGGGTTGGGCATGATAGCCGCCGCGCGCATTTCCCGGAGGCTGGGGATATTCCCGTCCGAAGGCGTCACGAAGATAGAAAGATTGATCGGGGATTTTGGCCTGCCCGTGAAAATGAAAAAAGCCGACATGAGAAAGATAATGGATTCCTTGTCGCGCGATAAGAAATTCATCCGGGGGGTGAACAGGTTCGTCCTTCCGGTCAAGATAGGCAGGGTCGCAGTCAGGGAAGCGGTCCCTGAATCGTTGATAAGGGAAGAGATCAAAAAATTATATTGTTAAAGCCCCGCCATGACAGATAAATCAAGGTCATCCGAACTCAAAAAATTTGAACGCCGGATAAAATATGTCTTCAGGAATAAGAAATTATTGGCCCAGGCGCTCGTCCATCGTTCTTATGCCTATGAGCATGCAGGCGGGGAAGGGACCGATAACGAGAGGCTCGAGTTCCTCGGGGACGCGGTCCTCGGGCTGGTGGTGAGCGGTTCTATTTTCAAGCGCTTCCCGGATTTCCTGGAGGGCCAGATGACGCGGATGCGGGCAGCGCTCGTAAGCCGCACGACCCTGGAAGGCCTGGCCAGGAAGATGGACCTCGGCGGGATGGTCCTGTTCGGCAAGGGTGAGGCGGCAAGCGGCGGCGCCGAGCAGTCTAGAAATCTTGTGGGCGCGTATGAGGCCGTTATTGGGGCTATCTATGTGGACGGCGGCTTCAAAAAATCCGGAAAATTTATCGAGGCGCAGTTTAAGGCGGAATTGAAGGAGATCTCGGAAGGCGGCGCCTCGAAAGATTACAAGTCGGTCTTGCAGGAATATACTTCAAAGGTATACAAGGCCACTCCAAAATATACGGTCGTATCCGAAGAAGGTCCGGATCATAAGAAGAATTTCGAGGTCGCGGTCCTTTTTGGAGGGACGGTGCGCGGAAGAGGAGAAGGTAAGAACAAGAAATCGGCGGAACAGGACGCCGCCTTCAAAGCTCTTTTTAGCGAGGGTCTGCTTGACAAAACGGCACAGGAGAAGTAAAATCACCTAACATGCAGATAAGACCTATTCAATCCAAAGACCAGGAGAAAGTAAAAGAGCTGATAAGCGGGATATTGTCCAAAGAGTTCGAGTACGGGCATAAAGCTTATCCTTATGGCGATCTCGATTCGATAGATAAAGTCTACGGCGGGAAGAGGGAGAAATTTTTTGTGATGGAGGATAACGGCGAGATAGCCGGGACCGTCGGGATCAAGGAGGAGTCTAAAAAAACCGCTATCATAAGGCGCCTCTTCGTAAACCATTCGTTCAGGAGGATGGGGTACGGCGGACTTCTCCTGGACAGGGCGCTGGATTTTTGTAAAGAACAAGGTTATCACGAGGCGGTCTTCCACTGCGCGACAACTATGAAGAGCGCGATGAAGTTGTGCGGCAGCAGGGGGTTCAAGGAGAAGGATAAGCTCGTCTCGGGCGGCGTAGATATAATTAAATTTTTAGTTAATTTCTGAGGTCAAATTGTTCTGGAATAAATCGGACAAAACGGATAAAAGCGTAAAGAACCTTTCTGAGAAAGAGATCCAGAAACAGCTTTACGGGG
>CAISWF010000024.1 GCA_903889135.1 Candidatus Omnitrophota bacterium
AATACTGTTCATGGGGAGATACCGTCCATTATTCGGATAAGTTGAACATCTTCGACCGTTCCGAAGGCATTTACCTCTATGACAAGAAGGGGACCGAATATCTCGACCTCCAGATGTGGTATTCGGCGGCCAACTTCGGCTACAAGAACAAACGGCTGAACCGGGCCCTTAAAAAACAGCTCGATAAACTGCCCCAGCTCGCCTGCCAGTATTTGCATGAAGAGAAGATACTCGTGGCGGCCAAACTGGCTCAGAGGATGGAGCGTACCTACGAGACGAAGGGAAGGGTCCATTTCAACGTCGGCGGTTCGGCGGCCGTAGAGGATTCGCTTAAAGTGGTAAGGAACGCTTCTGGAGGTAAATCGCTGGTCTTCGCCTTTATGGGCGGCTATCACGGCCGTACGCTGGCGGCCTCGTCGATCACTTCGAGTTACCGGTACAGGGAAAAATTCGGCCATTTCTCGGACAGGGCCTGTTTCATACCTTATCCTTATTGCTTCAGATGCCCATATGACAAGAAGCGCGGCCATTGCGACATGTACTGCCTGAAACAGTTTGAGCGGCTTTTTGAATCCGAATATTATTCAGTCCTTAGCACCAAGACCAACAAGTGCGAATTCGCCGCTTTCTACATCGAGGCGGTCCAGGGGACCGGCGGCTACATAATACCGCCGACTGATTATTTTTCGGGCCTGAAGGAGATACTCGATAGGTACAAGATATTACTGGTCGATGACGAGGTCCAGATGGGTTTCTTCAGGACAGGTAAATTCTGGGCGCTCGAGCACTTCAACGTGACGCCGGATATAGTAGTGTTCGGGAAGGCGCTTACTAACGGCCTTAATCCGCTCTCCGGCATATGGGCGAAAGAGGAACTGATCTCTCCCAGCGTTTTCCCCGCCGGTATGACGCACTCGACTTTTTCCTCGAATTCGCTCGGGACCGCGGTCGCGCTCGAAACGCTCAAGATAACGGAAGAAGAGAACTTCGCCGTCTCCGTGCCCAAAAAAGGCGAATACTTCGTTTCCAGGCTCAAAAACCTCGCGAAGAAATATCCGCACATAGGCGACGTATCAGGCCTCGGGCTCGCGATAAGGGTGGAGATCTGCCATAAGGACGGATTTACGCCGAACAGGCAGCTCACCGACGCTGTAGCCAACATCGGCTTAAGCGGGAAACTGAGGGCCGGCTCTAAAAAGAGGGGACTCATCCTCGATGTGGGCGGTTATTACAAGAACGTCTTTACCATCGCGCCTTCTTTTTATATCAAGGAGAGCGAGATCGACCTGGCCGTTGACCTGTTCGAAGAGGCCCTGAAGAAGGGTATCGCCGGTACGGCTGCCTGATCTTGGCATCCTCGGTTTTCCCCAAAATTCGCATAAATATTTCCAGGGAAAGGCAAATATGGACGTAAAGGAAAGACTTAAGCGCTGGTTTAAGCCGCGCTTCGCGGTTTTATACCCGTTCGCGGTATTCATGATCATCTTCGCGAATTGTGACGACAGGTCGCTGGGGTTCGGCATCTGGTTCATCGCCGCCGGGGAGATCATACGGTTATGGGCGAACGGCTACGCGATAAAAACCGAGAAGCTTACTACTTCCGGCCCGTATGCCTTCGTCCGGCATCCTCTCTACCTGGGGACGCTGCTCCTCGTTACGGGTTTTATCATTTTTTTGAGGGTCTATTACATAGGAGCAGCTCTCCAGGCAGTCATGGTCATCGTATACGCGCGCACGATAAAAGAAGAAGAGGACCTGCTCGGAAAGAAGTTCAAGGAATATGCCGGCTACAAAAAGAAGGTCCCGGCGTTATTCCCGACGGTCTTCCCGTATAAAGAAGGGGAGAAATGGAGTTTCAGCCTTGAGCGCCTGGTCCGGAGCCAGGAATACAAGCCTGTGCTGTGGTTGGGCGTTATTATCATAGGATTCTACCTGAAGGGAAAGTTACTGGCGGAGAAGGAACCGGTCGATGCCGGAAAGATACGGCTGATGGCTGTCGCCGTGCTCCTGATCATGGCCGACATCTCCGGTGAGATCATAAAATGGTTTAAGAGGCGAAAGTGATTATGGAATTTTTCAGGGGCCAATTCGATTACATCTGCTTTTTTTACGGCCTCGCCTTTTTTTTCGTGGGAATAATCTGTTTCAGCATCAGGAAGGACAGCAGGCGCAGGCTGCCCTGGGTCATGCTGGGGTTGTTCGGTTTCACGCACGGCATAAACGAGTGGATGGATGTCTACGCGATCAGTTACGTGGAAAGTTATTTTGTTTCCCTGGTCCACCTGACAATCCTGGGTCTTTCCTATGTATTTCTTTTCGAGTTCGCGCGGGCCGGGTTTTTGCGCGCAGGTAAAAAGATCGTAGGCGCCTGGATATACCCTTTGATCCTTATACCGGCTTTTTACGGAATGCGTTACGGTTTAGACGGACTTAACGCCGGGTTCAGGTATTTCATCGGATTTCCGGCATGCATATTTTCGGGCTTCGTCATCTTCCGAGCGTCCGGGAAGGATCCCTCCGGCAGGCGGCCGCTTATAATGCTGGGCGTTATAATGGCGATCTACGGGATCTTCACCGGGCTTGTGGTACCCAAGTCAATTCTCGGGCCGTCCCAGTGGCTTAATACCGAATCCTTCTACCAGGCCGTCGGCCTGCCTGTGCAGTTCGTCCGCGGGACGTTGGCCTTGCTCGCGGCCATGGCGTTATGGTTTTACCCTACGGCCCTTACCAATGTTAAATCCCTCCCGCGGAGATATTTTTTCCCTTTTAAACCGTCAAAATGGACCATATTGCTTACCCTTGTGGTCCTCATGGCGCTCGGATGGGCTTTTACCGATTACCTCGATTATTACGCGGGCATCCAGCTGATAAAGAACAGCAAGGCTGACGCGAACTCGCCGCTGAACCGGATGATAGGAGAGCTGACGAAACTGGAAGATGCGGCCGTCTTAATAAGCAAATCCTCTGCGATAAGGTCCCTCCTCGATACGCGCTCGCCGCAGGACATGGAAAGGGCAGCGTCCCTTATAGAGGATTACAAGCATAAATATGCCGGCATTGACTGTTTTTTGCTGGACGAAAAAGGAATGCCGGTCGTCTCCGCCGGCGGAAACCTTTCCGAGAATATCGTGTCTAAGTCGCTCGCTTCAGCTTCCTACTTCAAGGACGCGATGAAGGGCAAAACCGGGTATTATTTCAGGCCCGGGTCGACATATGACGAGCGCGTCTACTATATAAGCTTACCGGTGAAGGGCGCGGCGGATAAGCCGCTGGGCGCGATCGTAATAAGGAAGAATATCACGGTCACCCCGATCCTGAGATACCGGTTAATGAGCATTTACATAACGACGTTCGTCTGCCTGTTAGCCATAATATTCTTCATCGCCTTAAGGAGGAGAGAGAACCTGATCAAACTTATCGAGGAGGTCAACGCCGAACTGAACGTGATCGACACCATGAAGACCGATTTTGTCTCTATCGCTTCGCACGAATTGAGGACTCCGCTTACCTCGATAAAGAATGCCGCCTCGATCCTGTCCAAGAACAGGCCGGATAACCGCATCTCGGGCGAAAAAGAGAAAGAGCTCCTGGATATAATAATTAATAACGCGAACCGCCAGATGAGGATGATAGACGACCTCCTGGATGTCTCTAAGATAGAGGCGGGAGTGATGGATATGTACCTCGGGCCTGTGGATATTGTGGCCTTGGCGAAGGAGACGGTAAACTCGCTCAAGCATCACACGGAAGAAAAGAAGATAAAAATGGATGTCTCCTCGGACAGGGAGTCGTTGGTGATCCGGGCGGACCCGGAGCAGACGCGCAGGATATTCACGAACCTCATCGTGAACGCGATCAAATTCACCCCGGACAACGGCGGGATAAACGTGAGGGTGGAGGAGGCCGGGGCCGAGGTCAGGATAAGCGTGGCCGATACCGGCATAGGGATATCCGAAGAGGACCAGGAAAAGATATTTGAGAAATTTTACAGGGGGTCGGATATACGCGCGAGGCGCAAAGGCGGCAGCGGGCTCGGCCTCGTTATAACCAAGGGCCTTGTGGAAGCGCAGGGCGGCAGGATATGGGTAAAATCTAAACTGAACAAAGGAAGCACGTTCTATTTCACCCTTCCTTTGGGTCAGGGGCAGAAAGGGGCCGGAGATGAAAGAGCAAATACTGATAATCGAGGATGAAGCGGATATCTCAAAGACAATAAGGTATTTCCTGGAGGAAGAGGGCTATGACGTATCGATCGCCGGCAGCGGCGAAGAAGGGTTGGAGAAGACCCTGCTGCATAATCCGGACCTGGTCATCCTGGACCTGAAACTCCCGGAGCTCCAGGGCGAAGAGGTGTGCAAAGAGATAAGGAAGGACAAAAAGACCTCAGGCACCCCCATAATCATGCTAACCGCAAAAGACTCTGACGTCGACAGGGTAGTCGGCAGGGTCATCGGCGCGGATTGTTACATGACGAAACCCTTTGAGTTGGACGAATTGGGCAGCAGGATAAAGGAACTTCTGGCGAACAAAAAGGCCGACCATAGTTGATGGCATCGGATCGTAGCGATAAGCCGTTATTAAAGACCCTGATCGCGAGAAGGGTTTCCGAGATACCCGCCGAAGATTGGAACAAGGTCTTCCCTGATGTCCTTGAAGGGTATGATTTTTACAGGACCCTGGACGACTCAGGCCTGGGGCAATTTACCTTTTACTATATAATGGTATATGACGGTGAAGCGCCGGCCGGGGCCGCAGCCTGTTTTTTGATGAAATACCCGCTGGATACCAGCATCAGGGGCCCGCTTAAACATATAACGAATTCCGTCAGGAAACGGCTGCCTGATATTTTAAGCGTCAGTGCCCTCATTTGCGGCATGCCGCTTGGATCGGGCGGGATAGGCATATCCGGGGATACAGCCGCGGTCATGGACGCGATCCTCCGGGGCATGGAGCAGATAGCGGCGGAGAAGAAGGCCGCGATACTGGCGTTTAAAGATTTCGACAAAAGTTACGCGAAGGCGCTGGACCCGCTGCGAAAACGCGGTTTTTCCAAACTTGACAGCCTTCCATACGCCGAGCTAGAAATTCGTTTCAAGGATTTCGAGGAGTACCTGAAGAGCTTAAGCGGCGCTACCAGGTATGACTTGAGGAGGAAATTCAAGAAAGCGGATAACCTCGTTAAGATCGGCCTGGAAATAGCGGACAGGATCGAAGGCGGCGTATTGCAGGATGTCTACGATCTCTATCTCGATACCGTCGCGAAGCACGATATGGGATTTGAGCTGCTGACGGCGGATTTCTTCAGGAACATATCCGCGAACATGCCCGGGAAGGTGAAATTTTTCCTGTGGAGGATAGAAGGAAAGCTTGCCGCGTTCCAACTCTCCCTGGTATCGGATGACGTGATGATCGATTATTACGTCGGTTTTGACTACTCGATCGCGCACAAATACCACCTTTACTTCATAAGGTTCCGCGATTCGCTTAATTGGTGCATAGAACACGGCATAAAGAAATACGAGATAGGCGCCACAGGCTATGAGCCGAAGAGGAGGCTGGATTTCGATTTCAGGCCCCTTTATATTTACGCGAAATTCCGAAACAGGATGATAAGGCCGATAT
The DNA here is from genome assembly GCA_903889135.1 of Candidatus Omnitrophota bacterium. Classification (GTDB taxonomy): domain Bacteria; phylum Omnitrophota; class Gorgyraeia; order Pluralincolimonadales; family Pluralincolimonadaceae; genus Pluralincolimonas. Next base: position 5,623 of record CAISWF010000024.1, read on the forward strand.
TCAACCTGATGTGCCGGTTCCTGAGTTTTGAGAACTTTGACCCCGACCTGAAAAAGGCAAAGAAAAAGATCTCCCGATGAAGAATGGCCATCTTACGCTTAAGATATTCTCCCTGATCGTGTTTAGCGATGTCGTGGATACGATAGCCCAATTGATCATGAAGAAGGGCCTCGTCGGCTCCCCGTTATTGGTGGGGATGGGAGTGCTCATTTATGTCCTGAATTTTTTCATCTGGATCGTAATATTATACAAAGTCGACTTGAGCATAGCGCTTCCGGTGGGAAGCATTTCCTATGTCCTCGTCCCGATAGCGGCGATCTTATTTTTACATGAGCGCGTGGACCCTTTAAGATGGGCCGGTATCTGCTGCATAGTCCTGGGGATCTTTTTTGTGGCGCAGAGCAAGAAGCCGGCCGGGAGGCCCGTGAGCCATGGTTAAAATAATACTGCTGGTACTGGCGGCTGAGATCCTAACCGCGATCGGTCATCTCCTGTTCAAAAAAACGACCAATACCGTGGAGGCGTATGACCTCAGGAAGATCGGCACCCATTTACGTTTTTTAAGCGATATTTTCGCGAAGCCGTCGATATGGCTGGGACTGGCTGCGTGCGCCGCCGGCCTCATCATATGGCTGATGGCTTTGGCCCAGGGCGACCTTAGCCTGGTATATCCGCTCGGAAGCGTGCAATTTGTCCTGATACTTTTTTCGGCGCAAATATTCTTAAATGAAAAGATAGACAAGATGAAGCTCCTCGGCACATTTCTGGTAGTGATTGGCATCGTGTTTATTACAATAAGCTAGGCAATGGACAAGAAAAACCTGTATATAAAGACCTTTGGCTGCCAGATGAACTACCGCGACTCTGAAGAGATCGCGGGGATATTCATGCAGAAGGGGTGGGCGCTCGCCGCATCGCCGGAAGAGGCTGACGTCGCCATATTCAATACATGCTCGGTCAGGGAACATGCCGAGGACCGCGCGATAAGCAATATCGGCGAGCTCAAGTCCCTGAAGAAAAAAAGGCCCGGGATGGTCATAGGCGTCGTGGGGTGTATGGCCAAGGCGCAGGGCAAAAAGATAATAGACAGGCTGCCGATAGTCGATTTTATTACCGGGCCCGCGAATATTTACGATATCCCTGCGACGGTCGAAAGCATCCTGGTAAACCGCAAAGAGGCCGTCATCGTGACCGATAAAGAAGCCCGCCCTTATGTCAGCAATGTCGCATATCACGCGAAAGGCGTATCGGCGCTTGTAACTATAATGGAGGGCTGCAATAATTTCTGTTCTTATTGCATTGTGCCGTACGTGAGGGGGCGAGAGGTAAGCCGCCCTGCTGCCGATATAATCGATGAGATAAAACACCTGTCAGAGGACGGTTACAAGGAAGTTACCCTGTTGGGGCAGAACGTCAATTCATACAGGGATTTCATAGGTTTGCTGCGCGGTATAAACGGCATCGACGGCATCGAGCGCATCCGCTTCCTGACAAGCCACCCGAAAGACGCGGGCGAAGAACTTTTTATTGCGATGCGCGACCTTCCGAAGGTATGCGAGCATCTCCATTTGCCCTTGCAGTCCGGTTCTGATAGAATATTAAAGTCCATGAACAGGGGTTACACGGCGGCCGCTTACCTGAAAAAGGTCGAGATGCTCCGCAAGCATGTCCCGGATTGCGCGATAACTACCGAAGTCATAGTGGGCTATCCCGGGGAATCGGATGAAGATTTCATGATGACAAAAAAGCTCATTGAGGATGTAGGGTTTAACTCCTCGTTCATATTCAAGTATTCCCCGCGGCGGCCCGCAAAGGCGAGCGGACTCGAAGATGACGTGCCGAAAAAGATCAAAGAAGAGCGCAATCAGGTGCTGTTGAAGCTGCGGGATAAGATATCAGGCCTGAAGGACCAGGAGTTCACAGGAGGGCAGGCTGAAGTTCTCGTTGAAAGTGTATGCAGAAAGGAAAAACATAAAGTGACAGGAAGGAACAGGCAGAACATAAAGGTCGTGTTTCCCGGCGACGCGGGTCTGATCGGGAAGCTTAAGGGTGTAAGCGTAAGATCGGTCATCGGCCATACGTTAGTCGGGACCGCTATGGTTTGCATGATCATGTCCGGACCTGCGGTCTGCAATGCGGCGGCGGCAGAGAAGGCCGAAGAATATTTCGTGACAGGTGATTATGATAATGCAGTGCGGGAAGGGCTTAAAGAACTTGATACGTCGCGCGAAAAAGATAAGATCTATTACCTCATCGGGACTTCTTTGAATAAATTGGGCAGGTATGACCTCGCAAAGAAAAATTTCGGTTCCCTGATAGAAACGTTCCCGAGGAGCGACCTGGCTCCGCTCGCGCAGCTCGGCATAGCCGACAGTTATTACCTCGGCGGAAATTACAAGGATGCATCAGCAGAATACGAAAAATACCTCGCCAAATATCCCAGGTCGCAAGGCGCGGCCACGGCCTATTTCAGGATCGCGAAATGCGAGCAGAAGGAAGGAAAATGGCAGGACGCGAGGGACCATTACCAGAAAGTGAGGTCCGATTTCCCGTCCAGTTTTGAGGCTGAGATGTCCTCGCAAGCCCTGCGGGAGGAGACCCTGTTCTTTACGGTCCAGGTCGGCTCGTTCAATAACAAGGCGAACGCGCTCAAGCTCTGCGACGAACTTGTCAAAAAAGGTTTTGACGCCTCGATAGTGAAGCTGCAGGATGAGGCATCCAATAAAGTAAGGGTCGGAAAAGTGAACACGAGGGAAGAGGCGGAAGAACTCGCTAAAAAACTCCGCGCAGAAGGGCTCCCGACAAAGGTGCTCCCTTAGCATATGGCGAACAGGCTCATATTCCTGGTAGGCCCGACCGCGATAGGAAAGACAGGCATATCGTTTGAACTCGCGAAACTCATCGAATGCGAGATAATTTCCTGCGATTCGATGCAGGTCTACAAAGGTATGAACGTCGGCACCTCGAAGCCCGCGAAACGCCTCCTCAATTCGATACCCCACCACCTGATAGACATCATCGAGCCGTCGGAAGAATTTTCGGTCGCCCAGTTCCGCGCGCTCGCGGTGAAAGCCATTGAAGAGATAATATCAAGGCGCAAGACGCCGCTGTTGGTCGGCGGCAGCGGCCTTTATGTTAAAGTGCTGATAGACGGCATTTTTGAGGCGCCGGCTACCGACAGGGAATTAAGGCAGCGGCTGGAACAAGAGGCCGGAGAGTTCGGAATAGGGGCTTTGTACCGCCGGCTGCAGGAAACGGACAGCGAGAGCGCCGGGAAGATACACGCGAACGACCTGCGCAGGATAATAAGGGCTCTCGAGGTATATGAGAAGGCGACAGTCCCGATATCGCAATTGAGGAAAAATACGTCAGGACTGGGCGATACTTATGAAGTGAAGATCTTCGGCCTTAATATGGAACGCGAGGCTTTATACAGGAAGATAGATGAACGCGTCGAACTTATGTTCGCCGAAGGCCTTGTAAACGAGGCGAGGGACCTGCTCGAAGGTAAGTTGAGCCTTACCGCCTCTCAGGCGCTCGGTTACAAAGAAGTCTTAGGGTATCTAAACGGGGACTACGGCCTGGAAGAGGCGAAGAGACTGGTGAAGAGGAACACCCGGCATTTCGCGAAACGCCAACTCACGTGGTTCAGGCGCGACAAGAGGATCGAATGGATAATGCTGGACGAGAATTTTGATACGGAGGAGATCGCGCGCAAGTTATGGAAAAAGCTCTCTTAGTTACTGTCGAATTTTTCGACAGGAGATACAAAAATACCTGGAAGATGGATGACGTCAATTTTGAACTCAGGGAGCTGGTCAGGTCCGCCGGCCTGCAGGTCGTCGACCTCGTCGAGTGTTTTAAGGAAGCTCCTATGGCCGGCCAGTATATCGGCAAGGGCAAGGCAGAGGAAATCGGCCTCATCTGCAAGGATAAAGGCGCGGACGTTGTCATATTCGGGGACGACCTTTCATCGACCCAGCAGCAGAACCTCGAAGATATAATGAACGTGAAGGTCATCGACAGGACCCAGCTCATCCTGGACATATTCGCGCACAGGGCGCATTCCATCGAGGGAAAGGTCCAGGTCGAGTTGGCGCAATTGCAGTATCTCCTGCCCCGCTTGAAGGGTAAGGGCATAATGCTCTCGCGTCTCGGTGGAGGTATCGGGACGAGGGGACCCGGCGAGCAGAAACTCGAGATGGACCGCCGCAAGATCAGGGAGAAGATCGTAAAGCTTAAGGATGAACTTAAAAAGATCCACGTCCGCAGGGAAGAGTTGAGGCGCAAACGGCATGAAGGCGACCTCGCGATAGTATCGCTGATAGGTTACACTAACGCCGGCAAATCGACATTATTAAATGCCCTTACCGATTCCGATGTAGTGGCGCAGGACAGGCTGTTCTCGACCCTCGATCCGACTGCGCGAAGGTTCATATTGCCGAACAACCAGAAGGTCGTCTTCGTAGATACGGTCGGGTTCCTGCACGACCTGCCGCACCACCTTATCGAGGCGTTCAAGGCGACGCTCGAAGAGGTCGTGGAGGCGGATCTGCTCGTACATGTACTCGACGCGTCCAGCCCGATAACTGCCGAACTGAGCCAGGCCGTTTACGAAGTCCTTGAAGAGATAGGCATACATGACAAACCCATCGTGACCCTCCTTAACAAGATAGACAAGGTCCCGGACAAGGGACTGGTGGACCGGCTTAAGAAACAATTTGAGAATTCAATCGCGGTCTCGGCCCTCCATAAAGAGAACCTGGATGAACTCGTCCGCAGGATATCGATGATCCTTTTCGCCTCGCTCGTATATGTCAAGGCCTCGATCCCGCAATCCGAAGCCAAGCTCCTCAACCAGGTCTACAGGGAAGCGGGCATAATAAAGAGGGAATTCAAGGGGGACCAGGTCTATCTCGAAGCCGATATGCCTGCACGGCTAAAAAATTTACTTGACAAAAAAGGCTTTTGTGATAAAATTTAATTAGCACTCATACCAAAAGAGTGCTAATTAGGAGTTTATGATGGCCGTAAGTGACGCAATTTCAAGGAGAAACAAAATTCTGGAGGTAGTGGTGGATTCATACGTTTCTACCGCTATTCCGGTCGGTTCTTTAGCCGTTTCGAAGAAGATCAGGGAACGGTTGAGTCCCGCGACAATAAGGAATATCATGGCCGAGCTCGAGGATATCGGTTATATTTCCCATCCGCATACCTCGGCAGGCAGGATGCCTACGGATAAGGGATACAGATATTACGTCGACTCTATCATGGAGACGAAACAACTGACTTCGGACGAAAAAGTATTCGTCGAAGGCATATTGGGCCAGGAAGCCGACGAGCTTGAGGACCTGATAAAGAGGGCCGGCAAGATCATATCGCAGCTCACGGGCCAGGCATCGCTGGTGAGTTTTCCGTGCGCCAAGAGAAGGACGTTTAAGAGGATCGAACTGATCCCGGCAACCAAGACAAAGATATACGCACTTTTATTCACGGCCCAGGGGCTGGTAAAACATTCAATATTTGAAGTGCCTGAAGTCTTCGAAGAATCGGAACTTTCCAAGGTCTCGAAGTTCCTGAATGAGGAATTGGACGGCCTGCAGCTGAATGATATCGCCGGACATATGCTGAGGAAGGTCCTCGGCGAGAGCGACCCGTTCCAGTATCTATTCAAGGAAGCGTCCGAACTGTTGAACCTGTCGCATATATTGGACGAGAGCGAGGAGAGGTTCCTGCTTGAGGGCGCGCACCACATCATAGAGCAGCCCGAGTTCAGGGAGGCCGAAAAAGTGATGGGATTGCTCAAGGCGCTCGAAGGCGAGGAAGAGATCCTCGATATCATGGAGCAGGGCCTCAATGAAGAGAAGGCGAGCATCCACATAGGGGCGGAAAATCTTTTTGATGATATAAAAGATTGCAGCATCGTAATGTCTAATTACAGGATCGGCAACCAGAATATCGGAAGCATCGGCGTGATAGGGCCTACCCGCATGGATTATTCGAGGGCTGTCCCCGCGGTCGTATATGTCTGTAATTCCTTCAGCCGTCTTCTGGCGAGATTAGGCGAATAATAAGGAGAAAGATTTGTCGGAAGAGATGAAAGTCCATATCAGCGAAAGCGAACTGAACGCACTGAAGGAAAAGGCGTTGAAGGCGGACGAATGCCTCGATAAGATGCTGCGGGTGCAGGCGGATTTCGAGAACAGGAAGAAACGGCAGGATAAAGAGAAGCTGGATTTCCTGAAATTTGCGAACGAAGGCCTCATCACGGAACTCCTGAGGGTGATGGACGATTTTGAGCGCGCGATAGATTCGGCAAAGAACACCAATGACGCGAAAGTATTGCTCCAGGGCATCGAGATGGTCAGGCGCGATTTCGAGGATATATTAAAGGATAGCGGATTGAAGGTGATAGACCCCAAGGGCCAGCCTTTCGACCCTGAAAAGCACGAAGCGATCGAGCATATAGAAGACGATACTCATCCGGCGAACACGGTGCTTGAGGTGATGAGAAAAGGATATGAACTGAACGGCAAGGTATTGAGGCCGGCGTCGGTCAAGGTCTCAAATAAAAAAGAAGAACAAAAACAAGAAGAGAATAAGGAGGAGATATAAAATGGCAAGGGCGATAGGAATAGACTTAGGTACATCTAACTCCGCCGCAGCGGTGATGGAAGGCGACCGTCCGGCGATCATACCGTCGGCCGAAGGCGCGGGAGTGGCGAGCGGAAAAGCTTTCCCGTCATATGTGGCATTCACGAAGGACGGAGTGCGCCTGGTCGGCGAGCCGGCGCGCAGGCAGGCCGCGATAAATCCCGAAGGTACGATACAGGCCGCGAAGCGCAAGATGGGCACCGACTACAAGTTCAGCGTATACGGCAAGGACTATACGCCGCAGCAGATATCCGCGTTCATACTACAGAAGATCAAACAGGATGCCGAGGCATACCTGGGCGACAGCGTAGACGAAGCGGTCATCACATGTCCCGCGTATTTTAACGATAACCAGCGCCAGGCGACGAAAGATGCCGGCGAGATAGCGGGCCTTAAGGTATTGCGCATAATCAACGAGCCGACGGCCGCGTGTCTAGCGTATGGCCTCGACAAAGCCGAAAAAGCACTAAAAATAATGGTCTTTGACCTCGGCGGCGGCACGCTCGATGTTACGATCATGGACATGTTCTATGATAAAGAACAAAAAGCGAGCGGTTTTGAGGTTAAGTCAACTAGCGGAGACACGCAACTCGGCGGTACCGACATGGATAACGCGATGATAGATTATCTCGTAGGCGCATTCAAGCGCGAGACAGGCATCGACTTGAAGAACGACAAGATGGCGATACAGAGATTGCGCGAGGCCGCCGAGAAAGCCAAGGTAGAACTTTCGAGCACCGTGCAGACCGACATCAACCTGCCGTTCATCACGGCTGACGCGTCAGGGCCGAAACATTTCACCCACACGATAACCCGCGCGAAGCTTGAGGACCTGATCTCCCCGATAGTAAACAGGTGCCACGCTCCTATGGATGGCGCATTACGCGATGCTAAGCTCTCGCCTGCGGACATAGATAAAGTTATACTCGTAGGCGGACCAACCAGAATGCCGATAATCCAGAAGTTCGTTGAGGATTATGTCGGAAAAAAGATCGAGCGCGGAGTAGACCCGATGGAGTGCGTAGCGTTAGGCGCCGCGATCCAGGCGGCAATAATAAGAGGCGAGACGAAAGAAGTCCTTTTGCTTGACGTTACCCCGCTTTCATTGGGCATCGAGACGCTTGGTGGAGTTTTCACTAAATTAATCGAGCGTAATACCACAATACCAACGAGGCAAAGCCAAAAGTTCTCTACAGCGGCGGATAACCAACCGTCTGTTACGATTCGCGTATTGCAGGGCGAGCGCCCTATGGCTAACGATAATATCGAACTGGGCCGTTTCGATCTAGTCGGTATTCCTGCGGCGCCTAGGGGAGTTCCTCAGATTGAGGTTACTTTCAATATTGATGTAGATGGTCTTGTTCACGTCAACGCAAAAGACATGGGGACCGGCAAAGAGCAATCGATAAAGATCACGGCTCCGAAGAAGCTCTCGAAAGAAGAGATAGACAGGATGGTTAAGGAAGCCGAGAAGTTCGCTTCCGAAGATACGAGGAAGAAAGAAGAGGTCGAGGTCGTCAACCAGGCCGATAACCTCGTATATAGCACAGAAAAATCGCTGAAGGATTACGGAGATAAAGTCAGCCAGCAGGACAGGGCGAACATCGAGACCAGCTTGAACGACCTTAAGCAGGCGATCAAGGATAAGAACGTCGAGCGCATCAAAAAATCGATGGAAGGCCTGCAGCAGGCCTCGTATAAGCTCGCCGAAGAAATATATAAGTCGAGCCAGCAGAAAGGCCAGCCCGGCGGCCCCAGCGGGGATCAAGCAGGCGCGCAGGCCGGACCGGAAGGACCTCAGGGCGGCCCAACCGGCGGACCTGAAGCGGGACCTGAAGCAGGGCAGGGCAAAAAAGACGACATCATCGATGCGGATTTCCGTGCCGAGAACGAAGATGATAAGAAGGGAAAGCGGTAAGGAATAAATAGTAAGCCTTGAAATTTAATGTCGCAATAAATAAGGCCAAGCGGGACTTAAATTTCAAGGCTTGTATGTTTATGAGGAGTTATGCCAGAAAAACGTGATTATTATGAAATACTTGGCGTGCAGAAGGGCGCTTCAGCCGATGAGGTAAAGACCGCCTACCGCAGGCTGGCGCTTAAATATCATCCGGACAGGAACCCGACCGACAAGAAAGCCGCGGAAGAGAAGTTCAAGGATCTCTCCGAGGCTTATGCCGTGTTGTCGGATACGCAGAAGCGCGCGCAGTACGACCAGTTCGGACATTCGGGCATAGATTCGCGTTACACTTCCGAAGATATATTCCGAGGCGCAGATTTCTCCAGCGTATTTGAAGACATGGGCATGGGAGGCGTCGACCTCGAGGACCTGCTCGGAGGGATATTCGGCGGCGGCATATTCGGAGGAGGAGGCAGGAGGAGTTCCGGCGGCAGGCGCCGCGGCTCAGACCTCCAGTTCGACCTGGAGATAAATTTCAATGAAGCCGCTTCCGGCGCCGCGAAAGATTTTGTCTTACCGCGGCATGAGGTATGCCCGAGCTGCAAGGGAGAAGGCACGGCGCCCGGTTCCTCAAGGACCACCTGTCCGAAATGCGGCGGGGCGGGGCAGGTGCAATCGTCCCAGGGATTCATGATCTTCTCCCGGGCATGCGACAAATGCGGCGGCGAAGGCTCCACTATCACCAAACCCTGCCCTAAATGCAGGGGCGGCGGAAGAGTAGTCGTCGACAGGAAGATAACCGTGAAGATCCCGGCCGGCATCGAGAACGGGATGAGGCTTCGCGTCGCCGGCGAGGGCGAAGTGGGCCAGCGCGGAGGCCAGCGCGGAGACCTTTACGTATTGATATACGTAAGGCCGCATGAGATATTCGAACGCCACGGGAGCGACGTTACCTGCGAGGTCCCGATATCGATGGTCGATGCGGCGCTGGGTACTGAGGTCGAGGTCCCGACGCTCGACGGCAAAGTCCAAATGAAAGTCCCGGCCGGCACGCAGAGCGGCAAGATATTCAGGCTGCGGGATAAAGGTATTAAAGACATCCATACCGGCGTCCGCGGAGACGAGCACGTCCGCGTGATCGTCGAGACGCCGATCATTACCAGCGACAACCAAAAGCGCATGCTCCAGGAATTCGGCCGCGCGTCCGGCGAAGATACATTTCCCAAGTCCGCCTCATTCATAAGAAAATTAAAGAGTTTTTTCAGATAATTTGTGATATAATTCCCTGAAAATGACGATAATCAAACCCTTCAGAGGCTACAGGTATAATCCCAAAACGGTGGGCGATCTCTCCAAGGCCATAACCCCGCCCTACGACGTCATAAACGCCAAACAGCAGGCGTCATATTATAAAGCCCATCCCTGCAATTTCATAAGGCTCGATCTCGGCAAGACCTTCCCGAAGGATAATAAGAAAAATAACAGATATACCAGGGCGAAGGAATTCCTTGAACAGTGGATAGATAATGATGTCCTGGTCAGGGATCCCCGGGAATCGGTCTATGTTTACGACCAGGAATATGCGGACTGCGGGGAAAAAAAGCACCGTCTCGGATTTATCTCCCTGGCGAGGCTGGAAGAAGACCGGACGAAGGGTTTCCTGCCTCATGAGCGCACTTTCAAGGGCCCGAAACTCGACAGGCTCAACCTCATGAAAGAGACCGGCGCGAACCTCAGCCCTATATTTTCCATAGTGATCGATGAGAATAAAAAGGTGATAAACATCCTGAGGGATTTTGCGATAAAGAACAGGCCCGCGGTCGATGTCAGGTTCGAGGGGACCAGGAACAGGATCTGGCTTATGTCGGAGGCAGCGACGATAGGAAGGCTGCAAAGGTCCGTAAAGAGCAAACGCGCCTTGATCGCCGACGGGCACCACCGCTACGAAGTCGCCCTCGAATACAATAAATATATGCTCGAGCACACCAAGGCCCCTGGCACCGGCGCTTTAAATTATGTGATGATGTATTTCGCAACCTCTGACCCTTCCGGCCTTACGATCCTGCCGACGCACCGGATGGTCGAAGGGCTTCCTCCCGGTCCGTTCCGAAAATATCTCGATAAAATCGAAAAGTTTTTTGATATAATACACCTGGACAGCAAAGAGAAGATGTTCGCCAGGATGAAGGCGGACAGGAAGCATACCATAGGCGTCTATCGCGGCGGCAGGGAATATTTCTGCCTCTCGCTAAAGCGCAGGGACGCCGGCGGGCTGATAAAGTCCGCCAACTCCGGTTACTGGAGGAATCTTGACGTTGTGATATTACACCATCTCGTTTTTGAGAAAGCGTTGGGCATAAAAGGTGAAAAGGCGGAGAAGTTGATATCGTTCACGAGGGATCCCCGGGTTGCGTTCGAATGGGCATCATTGGGCAACGGCCGGGCCGCATTCTTCCTTAACCCTCCGGCGTTCGACGAGATCAAGAACATAGTCAAGCGGCAGGAGAGGATGCCTCACAAGACCACGTATTTTTATCCCAAACCCCCGTCGGGTCTGGTAATAAACAAGATAAACTAAAGACATGTTTGGAAAACCGAAATATACAATAGTAAAAATTGCGAAGAAGAAGGACATACCCGAAGGCCTCTGGACCAAGTGCGAGGAATGCGGCGAGATAATATACAACAAGGCCCTTGAGGAGAACATGAAGGTATGCCCTAAGTGCAATTATCATTTTGTCCTGACCGCGCCGGAGAGGATAACCATGCTCCTGGATGCCGGAAGTTTTGAGGAAAGGGACGCCGGCTTAAGGTCTATGGACCCACTCCAGTTCAAGGGGCCTAGGACGTATGAAGAAAAATTAAAGCAGGACGCGGCAGATACCGGCCTTTCCGAGGCGTGCATCAGCGGCAGGGGCATGATAGATGGCAAAAGGGTAATATTCGTCGTCACGGATTCGCGTTTCATAATGGGTTCGATGGGTTCGGTCGTGGGAGAGAAGATAGCCAGGGCGACAGAACTGGCCACGAACCTGAGGTTGCCTTTGGTCATCGTATCCGGTTCGGGCGGGGGCGCGCGCATGTATGAAGGCCTGTTCTCTCTTATGCAGATGGCCAAGACGTCCGCCGCTATAGCGAAGCTCCACGAGGCAGGTGTCCCGTATATCTCTGTCCTGACCAATCCCACGATGGCCGGCGTCATGGCGAGCTTCGCGTCACTGGGAGATATAATAATGGCGGAGCCAAAGGCGCTGATAGGTTTTACCGGCCCGCGGGTAATAGAGCAGACGATAAGGCAGAAACTGCCGCCAGGTTTCCAGCGTTCGGAATTCCTCCTGGAACACGGCCTTTTAGATATGATAATCCACAGGAAAAACCTGAAATCCGGCATTGCCCAGGTCATAGATTACTTAACTTGACAGTAGTTAACTTCTGTAGTATCATTGGCTTAAATCTACCTCAAGGAGGTTCAAATGGCTCAGGTAAGTCTTAGGCATGTTTCGAAGAGTTATTCCGGAAACGTAAAAGCGGTCTCCGACGTTACGCTCGGCATCGAGAATAAGGAATTCGTAGTCTTCGTAGGGCCTTCCGGCTGCGGCAAATCCACTACTTTAAGGATGATAGCGGGCCTCGAGGAGATATCCGAAGGCGAGATATATATCGGTGATAAAATGGTGAACGATGTCCCGGCCAAAGACCGCGATATCGCGATGGTGTTCCAGAATTACGCCCTCTATCCCCACATGACCGTTTACGAGAACATGGCATTCGGCCTGCGTTTGCGTAAATACTCGAAGGCCGAGATCGACCAGCGCGTAAAAGAAGCGGCGCAAATGCTTGGCATAGCCAGGTACCTGAACAGGAGGCCAAAAGAGCTCTCAGGCGGCGAGCGGCAGAGGGTCGCGGTAGGACGGGCGATAGTAAGAAAACCGCTCGTCTTCTTGTTTGACGAGCCGCTTTCAAACCTCGACGCCAAGATGCGCGTGCAGATGAGGACCGAGATAAACAAATTACATACCAGACTGCAATCGACGATGATATACGTTACCCACGACCAGGTCGAGGCCATGACGATGGGTAACCGGATCGTTGTCATGAAGGATGGGATAGTACATCAAGTAGCAGATCCCATATCCTTATACGATAAACCCGTAAACAAATTCGTAGCCGGTTTTATAGGCAGCCCGCCGATGAATTTCCTCAACGGGAAGGTCATAAAAGACGACGGGAAACTTTACTTCGACGAGGGGACATTCAAGGTCAAGATCGTAGATGATATGATGGGCAGGATAGGGCCGTATCAGGGCAAGGAAGTCGTATTCGGAATAAGGCCGGAAGATATTTACGATAAACTCTTCGTCCAGGAAGCTCCTCCCGAGAATACCGTCACAGCGAGGGTGGACGTCGTTGAGCCTATGGGTTCCGAGGTCTATCTTCACATGGCGACTCCCAATCAGGCTTTCATTGCTCGCGTCGGAGGACATGACAAACCTGAGGTCAACCACGATATAGACCTCGTCTTCGACATGGGCAAGATACATTTCTTCGATAAGGACACTGAGAAAGCGATAGTCTAGCTTGAAAAAGGAAAAGCTTGTTTCAGGAATACTTGCGATAGCAGGTTTTCTCCTCATTTCATCCTTGATAATCTCAGCCTGCCATCAGTACCCGGTCCAATATTGGGTCTACGGGCTGGTAAGTTCCCTTATAATCCTCCTTAATGTCCTTATCCTGCTGGCATGGGTCGCCTTCGGCGAATGGGGTCTATGGATATTCGTAGCGCTCTCCTCGATACTTACACTTTTCGTATCGCTCGTCACCAACACCAATATAAGCACCTCCGTCAACATGGCCACCACAGCCAGGATCGCCGCCACTAATAGCATCCATACTCCTAACATGAACATCCAGATATTGATCTTTTTTGTCGTCGGTCTCTTTGTGACTATCTTCAAGAACAGCATGGTCTCGTACGCGCTTTCGATAGACAGGCAGATCGCTACCCTTGAGGAGGAGATGAACGCCCTTGAGGCCGAACATTCCTACATGAAGGGCACGAACGAGGCCCTTAAAGAAAAGGTCGTAAGATACGCGATCCTGAAGGACCTGACAAGCAAGCTGAGTTCGACATTATCCCTAGATTCAGTTGTGAATATAGTCATAGATAACGTTTCCGGCCTAGTCGGGAAGGCGGACGCGTGCATACTTTTTTTGGTCGACGAGGATGCCCACGAGTTGGCCCTTAAAGCGGCGCGCGGCAAGGAAGGAACGGTATCCGTCAAATCGAAAAAGGGCGACATCTTCGATATATGGGTCCTGAAACAGAGGCAGCCGCTCATGGTATCGGATGCGGATAAAGAT
>CAISWF010000025.1 GCA_903889135.1 Candidatus Omnitrophota bacterium
AGATGGCCTTCATCAGATGCCGCCATCAAGGCGGTCCAGCCATCATTAGCTTTCGCATTCACGTCAGCGCCTTTGTCAAGCAGCGCCTGTACTACATCGAGATGTCCGGCTGAAGATGCTTTCATTAAGGCAGTCATGCCATCGTTAGTTTTCGCGTTCACGTCAGCGCCTTTGTCAAGCAGCGCCTGTACTACATCGAGATGGCCGGCTGAAGATGCCTGCATCAAGGCGGTAATTCCATACTTAGTTTTCGCGTTCACATCAGCGCCTTTGGCAAGGAGGGCTTTGACGATCGAGACGTCGCCTTTCTGGGCAGCGCTTATTAGATCTTCGGCATCGCCTGCGTATGAATTAAGGCATAGTAAAAAAATAAATACACAGGTCAAAACAAAACTCGGGACTTTCATCAATCTCCTCCTGTTAGCCGGGGGGGAATCTCTCTTATCTATCCGGTCTTATTACTGGTCCCTCTGCCACACGAACTCCGGATCAATAACCGGTTTATAGGTAGGGATGGGAAAAGTAACTATCTCATATGCCCCGACTACTGTCCTCCCGACGGCTTTTAATAATCCTTTTACCGGCGCGACCAATAGGGCGGCAAAAAGATTTGAGTCGTCGTCCGAACGTTTCTCCATCTCTTTGGGGACGTCCATCCACCCTGTGGCAACGTTCGCTACTCCCCTGCCGAGTTTGTCAAAGGCGTCTTCCGCAAAACAAACCTTTGCCGCTGCGCAAAAAACCACCGCGATGATCATCGCCGAAATCACTCTCCTCATCGTCTTCCTCCTTCTGGTCAACCCGCAATAGAAAAGCGCCAAACCAGCTCCGTCCTTATGGAAAGTTATTATACCATATTATATTCCCTTTACCTGCCTAAAAGGCTGTAGATCAGGATAGAAAATACGATCAAGGTGACGATGACATATAAAGTATCGTGTTTACGCGCGAACTCGAAGATCGACAAAGCTACCCGCGCTATGGGAGTCGCGATCAATAGCAACAGGCCTAATTGGATCAAGCCGCGTCCATGCCCGGAAAAAGCATTCCGCAGTATCCCGCCGATACTGCATAAATCGGCGGGCTCTCTCAGGAAAACTTTGTATTCAGCCAACTCAAAGCCGTGGCGGAATATATAAATTATGCCTCCCAAGGACACTACCGACGCGGCTATAATTACGCCTGCTCTCAGGAGGTTGCCGATCAGCGTCTCCATCTCGCGGTTCGAAGGCTTCTGCCCGGTATCGTTCATTTTAAGATCCCGCCCTTCAACCCCGAATAGATCATCTCTAAGGCTAATAAGAAAATAACTATGCCAAATACTACCCTTAACTTTTTAGTCTCCGCGCCAAAAAGATGCCGGGCACCTACGGATGAACCGAGAAGGACCCCCAACATGACCGGCATAGTAAGGCCCGGGTCTATATATCCTTTGTTAAGGTATATGCCCGCGCTTGCCGCGGCGGTTACGCCTATCATAAAATTACTCGTTGCGGTAGAGACCTTAAAAGGAAGGCGCATGGCCTGATCCATGGCCAGGACTTTTACTGCGCCTGAACCGATACCGAGTAACCCTGAGATAATACCGGCGATAAACATCAGGCTGAACCCTAAATGGACAGAACAGACATTATATGATGTAAGCCCCTCAGGAGCCGGATAAGTACCGTCCATTTTTAAAATAGCCGCTAACCGGTCCGGCTTATCAAGGCAGAGGTTTTCATTCCTGGGCCGGCTCGATATGTACGCGGAATACATAAGCACTAGGCCAAAAATAACGGCTATGATAGGTGTTGATAGCCGTAAAGCCAAAAATGCCCCTGCAAGAGCGCCGACTGTAGTTGCGATCTCAAGGAACATCCCGATCCGTATGTTGCTGAACCCTTCCTTGACATATGCCGCGGCAGCACCGGAAGAAGTGGCTATTACCGAAACAAGCGAAGCTCCGATAGCGTAGCGTATATCCACGCCGAAGCCAAGCGTAAGAAGCGGGATTATGACGACACCGCCTCCCAGGCCCGTAAGCGAGCCCAGGTATCCGGCGATGACAGAGCCGAACCAGATCAATATGCTGAAGAGAAGGACATTCATTTTGGTGTGCCCACTTGATATTTGTACCACTAAGGCGGCATAAAATCAATGACCTCTACCTGTATGTCCAGGTAGAGGTCATCAGATCGAAACTTTTATTAAGCGGCTGTCAGGCGAACCCGATCAACCGGACTTCTATTTAATAAAAAGCATTTCCCTGTATTTCGGCAGGTCCCAGTACTCATCGGAAATAACGCATTCGAGGGCATCTGAATGCTTCCGGATATGCTCCATAAGCGGCTTCAGCTCCTCAAAATAAACCTTCGCGCGCTCCTCATGATGCAGGTCCCTGGCTTTTTCAAGCAGTTTAGCCATCTCGTTCGCGTTACGCCTTACATAGTAGATCTTCGATACCACGTCGCTTAAATGCTCTTTCTGGTTATTCAATGCGGCTGTCTCCAGCTTCATATTCGCCTCTTTTTCAAGACGGGCAAGCTTCGATAAAGCGCCGGAGAGCAGTTTTTCATACTCAAAGCCCGGGGGAACTATGCTTGCGTTCACCATCTCGTTCAGGGTATTGGCTTCTATCTCAAGGGTAGTATTGTATGTGTGCACCCAGATATGGTAACGGGCCACGAGCTCTTCCTTTGTGAATACTTTATATTTCTCAAACAAGGCGATGTTCTTGTCCTTGGTCAAGGCCTTCAGCGCTTCCGCTGTCGAGGCGACGTTCGGCAGCCCCCTCTTTTTCGCTTCCTTTACCCATTCCGGCGCATAATTGTTGCCTTCGAAGCGTATGGCCTTGGTTTCCTTAACGATCTCGGCAATGGCCTTCAGGGCCGCGGTATTGAAATCCTTTCCGGCGCCGGCCTTCCTTATCTTGTCGGATACATAATCAAGCGATTCGGCGATTATAGTGTTGATCACAGCTATGGGCGTCGATATATTTTGCGAGGAACCTACCGCGCGGAACTCGAACTTTGCCCCCGTGAAAGCGAACGGGGATGTGCGGTTCCTGTCGGTCGTGTCTTTATTGAACATCGGGAGCCTCGCGATACCAAGATCGATTATGTCCCTCTTTGAAACTTTTGACTTCGCCCCTTTTTCGATCGTATCCAGGATCCCGTCAAGCTGCTCACCGAGAAAAACGCTTATGATCGCCGGAGGCGCCTCGTTGGCCCCTAACCTGTGTTCGTTACCGGCCATCGCCACGCTGGCGCGCAAAAGATCCGAATGGATATAGACCGCCCTCAATACCGCCGCCAGGACAGCCAGGAATTGCAGGTTATCCTCAGGCGTCTCCCCGGGATTAAGCAGGTTATTCCCTTTATCATCTGCCAGCGACCAATTGAGGTGCTTGCCGCTTCCGTTTATCCCGGCAAACGGTTTTTCGTGAAGCAGGCATACCATGCCGTGCCTCAGCGCGACTTTCTTCATTAATTCCATCAACAGCTGGTTATGGTCCGCGGCTATGTTCGACTCCTCGAAGATAGGCGCGAACTCATACTGGTGCGGAGCGACCTCGTTATGCCTGGTCATGACCGGTATTCCGAGCTTATAGGCTTCCTCGGCCACCTCAAACATGTAATTGACGACCCGCTCTTTGATCGTGCCGAAATACTGGTCTTCGAGCTGTTGTCCTTTCGGCGACGGCGCGCCGACTAAGGTGCGGCCGGTCAATAGGAGATCCTGCCTAAGGTTGTAATAATTCCTGTCGATAAGGAAATATTCCTGTTCGGGCCCGCAGGTTGAAAATACCTTTTTCGCGTCTTTGCGGCCGAAGAGTTTTACGAGATTTACCGCGGCTTTGTTGAGCGCCTCATCAGAGCGCAGCAACGGGAGCTTCTTGTCCAGCGCTTCCCCGTGATAAGAAATGAAAATGGTGGGTATGCACAGCGTCTTGCCGAGCTTGCTCTCAATTATAAAAGCCGGGCTCGAAGGGTCCCAGGCCGTGTAGCCCCTCGCTTCAAAGGTCGCGCGTATCCCGCCTGAAGGGAAGCTGCTCGCGTCCGGTTCTCCCTGTATAAGTTTACTGCCGGAAAATTTTTCGATCACCTTACCCGGGCCGGTTATCGAAATAAAGCTGTCATGTTTTTCCGCGGTAAGGCCGGTCATGGGCTGGAACCAGTGCGTAAAATATGTGGCGCCCTTAGAGATGGCCCATTCCTTCATCGCGTCAGCTATCTCATCCGCCTGTTCGATAGTTATAGTCACCCCT
>CAISWF010000026.1 GCA_903889135.1 Candidatus Omnitrophota bacterium
CTTGACCTGCTGGGGCAGCGCGAGCCCGGCGTATACGGCAAGGCCACGCTCAAGCAGATAAACGGCGAGTTGTCGAAGATCGCGAAAGCCGAGGAGATCGCCCTTGAGACGTTCCAGTCCAACCATGAAGGCGAGATCGTAGAGAAGATAGGGAAGGCGAAGGGTAAGTTCGACTGCATAGTCATAAATCCCGCCGCTTACACCCATACATCCGTCGCGATAAGGGACGCGATCTCCGCGGTCTCGATGCCCGTAGTGGAAGTCCATCTCTCGAACATCTACGCCCGGGAAGAGTTCCGGCATACCTCGCTTATATCCCCAGTCGCCGTAGGCCAGGTCAGCGGCTTCGGCGTCGACAGCTACAGGCTCGGCCTTAAAGCCGCGATAGAGATAGCCAAAAAAAAGAAATAACAAGGATCCTGAGTTGACCCCATACGCTAAACGCCAAAAAAAGTTGATCGCTGTTTTGCGCCGCCAGGGAATGGACGCGTTTTTCGTGAGCAAGCCGGAGAACGTGCGGTACCTTAGCGGATTCGGCGGCGACGACGCATATCTTTTGCTTACAGGATCAAAGAAGTTCTTCATCACCGATTCAAGGTATTATCTGCAGGCGAAAAAGGATGTGAAGGGTTTCGTGATAATCATCGCGAAAAAACCGCTATCGGAGCTCCTCGCGGAGATCTCCGCAAAGCTGAAGGTCAAGAAAACGGCTTTTGAAGCGGGTCAGCTGCCTTATGCGGCCTACAAGCGGGTGGCGGGGAGACTTTCGGAAAGAGGGATAGAATTCCTGCCGCTTGAAGGCGGGATAGACGGATTAAGGCAGGTGAAAGACGCCTCTGAGATAGCCCTCATCAGGGATTCGATAGCCATACTCGAGAACGCGGTCCTGTATTTCGAGTCCATCCTGAAGCCCGGCCTCAGCGAGAACGACCTTGCCTCAAAGACAGAGTATTTCATAAGGGCCGCAAGCGGGGAGTGGGCTTCTTTCGAGATAATAGTCGCTTCCGGTCCGAACAGCGCGTTCCCCCACGCCAGGCCCGGGGACCGGATAATAAGGCCTAACGATATGGTTTTATTGGACTTAGGTGTGAGCTACGAAGGCTACAAATCCGACTTGACACGGGTATTCTTTTTGGGTAAAATCAATAAGAAGCAGAAGAAGATTTACGACATAGTGAAAGAGGCGCAGAGGCGCTCAATCAAGGCGATCAAGCCCGGCGCGAAGATATCTGAGATAGATGGAATTGCGCGGGGCTTTATTAACGCTAAGGGATTCGGAGGCGGATTCGGCCATGCCCTTGGCCATGGCATAGGGCTTGAGGTCCACGAGGGCCCGTCCATCTCCACAAGGAACCACGCCGAGATAAAACCCGGAATGGTCTTCACGGTTGAGCCAGCTATCTACCTGCCTAATTGGGGCGGTATCCGGATAGAAGATATGATACTGGTCACAAAGAAAGGGTGCGAGGTATTGACAGATGATATCGACAAGTGATTTAAAAAACGGCTTAACGATCAAAATAGACGGGGAGCTCTTTCAAGTTATAGAGTTCCAGCACGTGAAACCCGGCAAGGGCGGAGCTTTTGTAAAAACGAAGTTGCGCAGTTTGTCTTCCGGCAATGTCCTGCCCAGGACGTTCCGTTCGGGTGATAAGCTTGAGGACGCGTTCATCGAATATAAGAAACTCCAGTTCAGCTACGTGACCGGCGACGAATACCATTTCATGGAAGATAAGACTTTTGAGCAGTACCAGATGACCTCCGAGCAGCTGGGCGACGTCACACATTACCTGAAAGAGAACATGGTGGTCAACGCCTCTTTCTATGAAGGCAAGTTGATGAGCGTGGATGCGCCGATGTTCGTCGAGCTGGCCGTGACCGAAGCCGATCCCGGACTCAAGGGCGATACCGCAAAGAGCGGAACAAAAGCCGTAAAGCTCGAGACCGGATATTCCATACAGGTCCCGCTGTTCGTAGACTTAGGTGATGTCCTTAAGATAGATACCCGCACAGGCGATTACGTAGAGAGAGTCAAATAAAAGCCCAAAGGGGGATAAGATGAACGTAAAAGAACTTAAAGAGATGATAGCCCTGATGAACGAGAACGGCCTGACCGAGATAGAGATCGAGAGGGAAGGCCAGAGGATCAGGTTGAAGAAAGGATTTTCCGGTTCGCCCGAAGTGATCCGCGAGGGAACGTTTATCCAGCCCCAGCAGGTAGCTCCGGCCATGCCGGCAAAAGAACCGGAGGCCGTTAAATCAAACCTTATAGAGATAAAAGCGCCTATGGTCGGGACCTTCTACAGGTCGCCGGCCCCGGATGCGCCTTCGTTCGTCGAGGTAGGCACTATCATAGAGCCCGGCCAGGTGGTATGCATAATCGAGGCGATGAAGCTCATGAACGAGATAAAGTCTGAAGTAAAAGGCAAGGTCGTCGAGATCCTCGTAGAGAACGCGCAACCCATCGAATTCGGCCACGTGCTCTTCCTTATTGAGCCCGCATAAAAAATGTTCTCAAAAATATTAATAGCCAACCGCGGAGAAGTCGCCCTGAGGATAATAAGGGCCTGCAAAGACATGGGGATAAGGTCCGTCGCCGTATATTCCGAGGCGGATAAGGATTCCCTCCATGTGAAATTCGCCGATGAGTCAATATGCATAGGCGCTTCGGCTCCGTCCGGCAGCTACCTTAACATACCCAGCATAATAAGCGCGGCCGAGATAACCGATGTCGAGGCGATACATCCCGGATACGGGTTCCTGGCCGAGAACGCCCATTTCGCCGAAGTATGCGAATCCTGCAATATTAAATTTATAGGCCCTACGCCGGACGCGATGCGGCTCATGGGCGACAAGATGGCGGCGAAGGATACCATGAGGAAGGCCGGGCTTCCCATCATACCCGGCAGCTTGTCGATAGTAAAAGAGAAGGAAGAGGCCCTCAGGGTCGCGCATAAATTGCAGTATCCGGTCATTGTCAAGGCGGCGGCAGGCGGCGGCGGGCGCGGAATGCGCATCGCGCACAACGATGTCAGGCTCGTCAGCGTACTGATGACCTGCCAGGCCGAAGCCGAGGCTGCATTCGGAAATCCGGCGGTGTATATCGAAAAGTATGTACCCAACCCGAGGCATGTGGAGTTCCAGATAGTCGCGGACAAATACGGCCACATCGTCCATCTCGGCGAGAGGGATTGCACGATACAGAGGCGCCACCAGAAGCTGCTGGAGGAATCTCCTTCACCGGCTGTCGATTCGAAACTCAGGAAGAAGATGGGTGACGCGGCGGTAAAAGGCGCGAAGGCGGGAAATTATACGAATGTCGGGACGATAGAATTCCTCCTTGATGAGCATGGCAATTATTATTTCATGGAGATGAATACGAGGATCCAGGTAGAACATCCGGTCACCGAGATGGTCACCGGGATAGACCTCGTGAAGGAGCAGATAAAGATCGCGGCCGGGGAGAGGCTCTCCTACAGCCAGGATGATATCAAATTCAGCGGCCACGCGATGGAGTGCCGCATAAACGCTGAGGATGCGGACAAGAATTTTATGCCGTGCCCAGGGAAAGTCACGTTCTTCCATACGCCGGGCGGGCCGGGCGTGCGCGTCGATTCGCACGTCTACCAGGGATACACGATACCGCCTTTTTACGATTCGATGATAGCCAAGCTTATAACTTACGGGAAGAACAGGTCCGAGGCGATACAGGTGATGCAGAGGGCTC
>CAISWF010000027.1 GCA_903889135.1 Candidatus Omnitrophota bacterium
ATATCGCGAGGTCACATCCACGTTGAGGACCCCGTATGCCCCGTTTTCAAGCTCCATCGCAATGGCATACACATCATCTATATCTACACCCAAGTCTATTGTTTTGCCTTTATAGCCGGTTGCCCTCTTGGGAAAACCTGCAAGCTCGACCAGCCAGGTCAATTCAAAAGGGACTATCTCCCTTGCTGCCCCGGTATCCCTCTTGCTAACATAGAAATTCTTTATATTCTCGTACGGATGCCAGTCCGGCAGATACTGCCCGCTATGGTAGGTGAAGTTCGTCACTTTTCCGTAAGATCCGCTTTTGGCTATGCCGATGATCTCCTTTATCGCGGAATGATATCTCAAAGTGCAGGAAGGGGCGATCAATACTTTCGCCTTTTTGGCCTTTCTTTCCAATTCCTCCAGGTTTCCCAGGACGACGCTTGCCTCCACGAAAGCCGGCTTCCCCGCTTTTATCGCCAATTCGATATACTCATTATGTTTATCCGGCGGCGTAGAGATTATCAAGGCGTCGATCTTCGAAAGATCGACGCTGCTGATATCGCTTGCCGTCGCAACGCCGTATTTATCTTTCGCTTCGCCCCTGCGCTCTGCCGAGGGATCAAATGCGGTAATATCGTCAAAACCCAGTCTTTTTAAGCAGCGGATCCTCCTCTTTCCCATTGATCCCAACCCAACCTGAAAAAATTTCATTTTTTCCCCATCCTTTCTTTTAAAACAGCTCCCACACAAAGAAAATCATAAACATCGTCTATCTCGTAATTTTGCCACCGTTCTATAAAATATGGCATCGTCTTTTTTTGGTAAAAAGTGCGCTTTTTCTCCAACGCCCCGGCCTTTGACGCGTAGATCACCCCATAAGGAAAATATGTTTTAGGAAGCTGCTGCCTTTGGAATATGTTCTTGGACTTCATTTTGATCAACGGCGAAACATAACCGTCGATAATCGATTTCGCGATATAAGGGCTCTCCAGCTGTATCTCGCCTACGCTTACCAGCGAATCGGCACTCCCCGAATTATCGATCAGTAGTTTTAGCGCGTTATCCATATCATCGGTCTTTCTCAGCGGGGAAGTGGGCTCCAGCAAAGCCAAATAATCAAAGAATTCATTTTGTTTGCCGTAATAATCCGCCGCATGAAAAATGACATCTATGCTGCTCGCACCGTCCGATGCCAACTTTTTAGGGCGCAGGAAAGGCGCTTCTGCGCCGTACCGTTTAGCGACCGAAGCGATCATTTCCGAATCAGTGCTCACCACTACCTTATCGATGTAACGGCTCGCCAATGCCTGCTCTACGGACCAGGCGAGTAAAGGTTTACCCATCAGCATTTTGATATTTTTCCCGGGGAGGCCTTTACTGCCGCCGCGCGCCGGGATCACCACTAAAATACGTTTGTTTTTATACATTTTAAAAACTTTCTCTTATCATATTGACTGTTTCCTCGAATTTCTTGTTGTATACGGTCGGCAGGTTCATCCCCCTGGCCGCGATATCCTTACTTTTTTGGCATGGACGCGCGGCGTACTGTTTATAAATATCCATGACGCTTAACGGATAAAAAAACGGCCTTGTGTCCATTCCTTTATCTTTTAATTTAGATATTATGGAATCGCGCCGGTTTTCGTTGACGAGAATGCTGACGAGCCAGGTTATCTTTTTCCGTTTCGGCAGATCATCCCTCTGGAATTCCACAAAGGGTATATCCAAGAGCAGCTTTTTATATTTTTCCTCTACCTCCGCCCTGTTCCTGAGGAATTCCGATATCTTCTCCAGCTGGGCGACGCCGATCGCCGCCTGCAGGTTCGTCATGCGGTAATTATACCCGACGACATCATGCCAATATTTCCGCTCCTGGCTCATTCCGTGGTTTTTCAGCAGCACCATTTTTTTATGTAATACGGGGTCGTCGGTCACGCACATCCCGCCTTCCCCGGTCGTGATCACTTTGTTCCCATAGAATGAAAAACATCCAATTTGGCCGAAGGAGCCGACGTATTTACCATCGAAGGTGGCCCCGTGGGCCTCGGCGCAATCTTCTACCACGAAGATCTTATGTTTCTTCGCGATCGCCATAATGGCAGACATGTCGCATGGCTGTCCGTATAAGTGCACCGGGATCACCGCTTTGGTCTTGCCGGTTATGGCTTTTTCAATTTCCTTGGGATCGATGCACCAACTCTCTTCTTCTACATCTACGATGACCGGCGTAGCCCCGGTATAGAGGACCGCATTGATCGTGGCTACGAAAGTCAGGTCGGGGACGATCACCTCATCGCCCTTGCCTATCCCGAGGGCGAGCAAAGCCAGGTGCAGCGCGACTGTCCCGCTTGAAGTCGTTACGGCATGCTCACAACCGCAAAATTTCGCGAAATTTTTCTCGAACATCTCAACATACGGCCCTTGGCTTGATATCCACGTCGTTAAAAAGGCGTCTATCAGATATTTAAATTCATTTCCGCGGAGATCAAGGTCCGCTACGGGCACATGTACATCTTTATCATAATATACGTAATCGACCACCTCGAAATCTTTATTCACCAGCGGGATTATTTTTATTGAGTTCTTAAGCTTGGATAACACCTGTTCGTATGTTTCGGTATTATATGCGTAGACGAATTCCCCGCCGATGACATTGGCGATCTTTTCCTGCAATTTATACCCGCTCAACAATAACCTGCGGATATCGCCGTCCGTAAGGACCCCGCATAATTTATTATTGTCTATAATAAAGACCGTCCCTTTGGAATTATTGTTTATCATCTCCAAAGCGCCGAACAAAGCCTAGCCACTG
Organism: Candidatus Omnitrophota bacterium; assembly: GCA_903889135.1. GTDB lineage: Bacteria > Omnitrophota > Gorgyraeia > Pluralincolimonadales > Pluralincolimonadaceae > Pluralincolimonas. The sequence continues at coordinate 2,798 of CAISWF010000027.1, forward strand.
CACATCTCTTTCTATAGATTGCATGTATTCGATGCTTTCTTTTTCAGGATTGGTGTCATCAAAACGTAGATTACAAGTGCCCTTAAATTCAGTCGCGATGCCGAAGTTTAAACATATCGATTTAGCATGACCTATATGCAGATAGCCATTAGGTTCTGGTGGAAAGCGTGTCGCCACTTTACCTTGGTTTTTGTGCTCCTTAAGGTCATGAGTAATAATTTGGCTAATAAAATTAGCGGGGACAAGGTTATCGTTGGTAGACATGGTTTTAATTTATTTGGGTTAGTAAGGTAATTTCAAAGGAATGGGTGCGGAACTAAAAATAAATATAGAAGGTTCGATAAGACTTATTTCTTCTTGATAAAGAATATTTGCCTATCTTCATGTTTAGTTACATCGATAATCTGAT
>CAISWF010000028.1 GCA_903889135.1 Candidatus Omnitrophota bacterium
GCCTTTTCGCTAAAGCCCTCGGGAGTGAGGAAGTAGGATATACGTTTGTGGTTTATGCCTTTGATCCTGATGTAGCCCTTGTTTGCCATTTTCCTAAGGCAGGCGTTTGTTACGCCCAGGGCAACGCCAAGGCGCTCTGAGAGTTTCCTCTGGGAAGCGCTTGAGTCCCTGGAGATCTCCTCCAGCAACTGAAGATTTCGCAAGTCTTCGGTCGGTTTAAGGAAGTTATTCTCAGTGGGCATTTGGCTATAACGTTCTAAAGATGAACGATACTATTTTACGTTATAACCCCTGTCCTGTCAATAGGAAAAATAGCTGCGAGGAATGGAAATCAGGAGGAAAACTTAAAGAATTTGATCGTTCTTTTCAGCCCATCGTCAAGGTCCACTTCAGGGCTCCATTTCAGGATCTTTTTGGCTTTGGTGATATCCGGACGGCGAACCTTAGGATCGTCTACCGGCAGGCATTTATATACTATCGTGCTCCTGCTCCCGGTAAGGGATATGATCCTTTTGGCCAGGTAGAGAAGGCTCTCCTCGTTGGGGTTGCCTATGTTGACCGGGTCATTCAAACCAGACAGCATAAGCGCGTATAACCCCCTTACGAGGTCGTCCACGTAACAAAAACTCCTTGTCTGCCTGCCTTTGCCGTATACGGTAAGGGATTTGCCCTCGAGCGCCTGCGTTATGAAATTCGGTATCGCGCGGCCGTCGTTCCTGCGCATGCGAGGGCCGTAGGTATTGAAGATGCGGACGATCTTTGTGTCGAGTTTACACTCCCTGTGGTAGGCCATAGTGATAGCCTCGGAGAAGCGTTTTGCCTCGTCATATACGCTCCTCGGACCTACCGGGTTAACATTACCCCAATATGACTCCGGTTGCGGGTTTACAAGGGGGTCGCCATATACTTCGCTCGTCGAGGCGAGCAGGAATTTTGCCTTCTTGGACTTCGCGAGGCCCAAGGCGTTATGCGTCCCGAGGCTTCCCGCTTTCAGCGTTTGGATGGGGTATTTGAGATAGTCGACAGGGCTCGCCGGCGAGGCAAAATGGAGCACATAGTCGAGCGGGCCGTCGACTTTTATTTTGACGGAGACGTCATGGTCCACGAATTTGAAATTTTTGCTACCGAGCAGATGGGCGATATTCTCTTTTTTGCCCGTTATAAGGTTATCGATGCAAATCACCTTATGCCCGTTTCCCGCAAAAAAATCGCAGAGATGCGACCCTACGAAGCCTGCGCCGCCGGTTATGAGTACCCTCAATGCTTGCCCTCCAGGAAATCTATCACGCCCCTCGAGACGAAACGCACTTCTTCCTCTTCCATTTCCGGGAATACGGGAAGGGCGAGCACCTCTTCACACGCCTTTTCACTCACAGGGAAATCGCCTTTCTTCCATCCGAGCCCGCTATATACAGGCTGCAGATGAAGCGGTATCGGGTAGTATACCGCGGTAGCGATATCTTTCGCGGTAAGAGATTCCCTTAATTTATCCCTTCCCCCTGACCTTATGTTATAGATATTATAGACATGTTTGCGCCCGCTCTTCTCTACGGGCAAGGATAATCCGCCTTTTTTGCCCATCTCCTCAAATAGCCTGTTGTATGATCCGGCGTTCTTCCTGCGGGAGTTGTTCCAACCGTCAAGATGACGCAACTTTATCCTCAGGACCGCCGCCTGGATCTCATCAAGCCTGCTGTTGCGGCCTTCCGTCTCGTGGCGGTACCCGCCGGCCTGCCCGTGGGCGCGCAGCATCTTTATCTTGCCGGCAAGCGTCTTATCGTTAGTCGTGACCATTCCCCCGTCGCCGAAGCAGCCGAGGTTCTTGCTAGGGAAAAAACTAAAGCACCCGAAATCCCCGAATCCCCCCACGCGTTTTGACTTAAATCCTGCGCCTATCGCCTGCGCGCAATCCTCGATGACCCTGATACCTCTTTTTTTGGCGACGCTCATGACAGTGTCCATATCGCAAGCCTGGCCGAAGAGATGGACGGGGATCACCGCTTTGGTCCTGGAGGTGACGGCTTTTTCTATACTCGCAGCGTCGATATTGAAGGTGTCCGGTTCGATATCTACAAGAACGGGCTTCGCGCCGTTGAGGCAGATAGCTTCGGTGGTAGCGATGAAGGTAAAGGGCGTGGTAATGACCTCATCGCCGGACCCTATGCCCAGCGCTTTTATCGCGAGCTCTAATGCGTCGGTACCGTTCGCGACGCCGACGGCGTATTTTGTCCCGCAATAAGCGGCGGCCTCTTCCTCGAATTTTGCGACGTTTTCGCCGAGGATGTAAGCGCCTTTTTCGAGGACAGCTTTCATGGCGGGGTCTATCTCGCCCTGTAATTGCCTGTATTGCCTGACTAAGTCTAAGAGGGGGATCCTCATCTTAAGGTTTTTCAGCTTACCGATCTGAAATATTCAACGGTCTTTCTCAGGCCTGATTCAAAATCGACCTTGGGGTCAAATTTCAAAAGTTTCCTCATCTTCGTTATATCCGCAAGGGTATGCTTTACGTCGCCGGGGCGCTGCGGGCCAAACCTGGGTTTTATGTCTTTACCGATGATTTCGTTCAGGATCCTGACCAGATCGAGCAGGTTATACCCTTTGCCGCATGCTACATTGAATACTTCTCCCGACACGCCCTCGCGCACAGCCGCGCTAAGGTTCGCCTCCACGACATTGTCCACATAAGTGAAATCCCGGCTTTGTTTCCCGTCCCCGTCGACCGGCGGCTGTTGACCCTTTAATATACAGACGGCAAATTTAGGTATGACTACGGCATATTCGGATTCAAGCGATTGGCGCGGTCCGAAAACATTGAAATAACGGAGCGCGACGGTCTCGAGCCCGTATGACTTCGCGAATACCCTGCAGTAATGCTCGCCGGATAGCTTGGTGGCGGCATAAGGAGAAATGGGCTGCGGTATCTGGTCTTCGCTCTGCGGAAGCTTGA
>CAISWF010000029.1 GCA_903889135.1 Candidatus Omnitrophota bacterium
GATGGACATGTACCTCGGCATCGTCAAGTCTGCCCTCGACCTCGGGATAATCCCGAGGTGCCATCTCGAGGACATAACCCGCGCCGATTTTTACGGGTTCGTCGTCCCGTTCGTCCAGGAGCTGATGGAGCTTTCGAAAGAGGCGAAGATACCGATAAAGATAAGGGCCTGCGACACTTTGGGCTACGGAGTTACCTATCCCGGCACGGCGCTGCCCCGGAGCGTCAAGGGAATCATATACGGGCTCGTGAATCTCGCGGAGGTCCCGTCGGAACAGCTAGAGTGGCACGGCCATAACGATTTTTACCACGGCGTCATCAATGCGACCACATCGTGGCTTTACGGCTGCTGCGCGGCTAACGGTGCCCTGCTCGGCATTGGAGAGAGGACCGGCAACACCCCTATCGAGGGCCTAGTGATGGAATATCTCGCCCTCCGAGGCGTCAAGGACGGCATAGATACGACCGTCATCACCGATATCGCGGAATATTTCGAGAAGGAGATAGGATACGAGATCCCGCACAACCAGCCGTTCGTCGGCAGGAATTTCAATATGACGAGCGCGGGGATCCATGCCGACGGCCTGATGAAGGACGAGGAGATATACAACGTATTCAATACCGAAAAGATCCTCAAGAAGAAGGTCGGGGTCGCGATAAACGACAAATCCGGCGCCGCCGGTATAGCCAAATGGCTCAACCTCTACCTGAACCTGGCTAAGGAGGAGGAAGTCGCCAAGGACAACCCCGGCGTGCTGAAGATAAAAGAATGGGTCGATTCCGAATACGCCAGAGGCAGGACGACCGTCATCTCTAACCAGGAGATGCTGAGGAAAGCCAAGAAATTCCTTCCCGAGCTTTTTGTTTCCGACGAGGAATAAGCCCGTAAAGGGGGTGTCAGCGTATGGCGAAGGGCGATCTCGTACAGTGTGAGTTATGCCCCCACCTGTGCGTCCTGGACGAAGGCCAGAAGGGCAATTGCAGGGCAAGGACGAACAAAGGCGGCAAGGTAATAAGCCTCGTATACGGAAAGCCTTGCGCGGTCCACGTAGACCCCATTGAAAAGAAACCCCTCTACCATTTTCTTCCCGCCTCGACGGCCTTTTCGATAGGGACCGCCGGGTGCAACCTCCACTGCAAGTATTGCCAGAATTGGGACATCTCGCAGTCCAACCCGGAAGAGACCAATAACATGGACCTCCCGCCCGGGGAGCTGGTGCGCAGGGCGGCCGCGTATAACTGCAAATCGATAGCGTATACTTATAACGACCCGGTCATATTCCTGGAATATGTCGTGGATACCGCCAAGATAGGCCGGAAAGCGGGCGTTAAAAGCGTATTCATCACCGCCGGATATATCAATCCCAAACCGCTCGACGAGTTATGCTCGATGGTCGACGCGATAAAGGTGGATTTTAAAGGGATAACCGAAGAGTTTTACAATAAGATCCCCCTGGGAAGGCTCCAACCGGTTCTCGATACGATAAAGATGATCAAGGAACGGAAAGTCTGGATGGAACTTGTTAACCTCATAGTCCCGACGTTGAACGACAGCAAGGACGATGTGGCCCGCCTGATCGACTGGACGGTCGAGAACGTAGGGGTCGATGTCCCGCTGCATTTTTCCAAATTCTGGCCGCAGTACCAGTTAAAAAACCTGCCGCCGACCCCGGAGGAGACGCTCGATATGGCGTGGCAGATGGCCAAAAAGAAAGGTGTCCATTACGCTTATATCGGCAATATCCCCGCGCATGACGGGAATAATACCTATTGTCCCAAATGCCGGAAACTTTTGATAAAACGCATCGGCTACGATGTGCTGGAAAATAATGTCGTCAGCGGGAAATGCGCCTCTTGCAACGAGGTGATCCCGGGAGTCTGGCAGTGAGATCATCCCCCGCATAAGGGGATAATGACAGGAGGCAATATGTATAATCTCAAAGAAGGCATGACGAGAAGGGAGTTCCTCAAGAGGAATGTAATCGTTTTTGCGGCGCTCGCTTTTTTCGCGTCCCCCTTGAAATCGTTCGCCGATATTTTCAAGCGCCGGCCGGACGGCCCTAATGTTTCCGATAAAGAAGGGCGTTATTACAGGACCCTGGCCGGATGATGAAAGGCGGAACGAAAGAGCTCGATAATATAATCAGGCCGGTCGCCGCCGAACTTGCCGCGGTGAAGAGCAATTACGCGCACCAGCTGAAATGGCAATCCGAGCCGATACGGGGCATAGGGAGATACCTGTCGAAGGCGCACGGAAAGTTCTTCAGGCCCGCCCTGGTCCTGCTTTCGGCTAAATTGGGTGAAGGCGATATGGAGAAAGCCGTATCGACCGGCGTGGCGATAGAGCTTATACACGCCGCGAGCCTCGTGCACGACGACATAATAGATGAGGCGGTGTTAAGGCGCAGCCAGCGTACGATAAACAGTAAATGGGGCAACGCCGTATCGGTGATAGCCGGAGATTATCTTCTGGCGCGCGCATTCGACATGGTCTCGAAGCTCGACGAGCCGAGGATAATGACGGTCTTTTCCAGGACAGCCGCCAGGATGTGCGAGGGAGAACTTGCGCAGCTGGCGAACGCCTATAATTTCGATGTGACCGAGGACGACTACCTCGATATAATAAAAAAGAAGAGCGCCTATCTTATCTCGGACTGCTGCGCGGTCGGAGGCATGCTCGGCCGCCTTAGCGAGGACAAGATAAACCGGCTCACGGCTTACGGGCTTTACCTGGGTGTCGCGTTCCAGATAACGGACGACTGCCTCGATCTCGCGGGGAAAGAGAGCCAGCTCGGAAAATCCGTCTGGCAGGATATGGAGAAAGGGAAGCTCACCCTGCCCATAATATTCCTTTTAAAGAACGCCGGCAGGAAGAATAGGATGAGCGTAGTCGAGCTCATCACCTCGGGAGGAAAATCTTCACACCGGATACTGAGGGAGAAGGCGCTGAGTTCCGGCGCGATATCGCGCTCGAAGAGCATCGCGTCCGACTACGTGAGGATGGCCAAGAAGAAGCTCGCGGACAGCGACGGAATGCTGAAGAAGACCTTCTGCGACATCGCCGATTATGTTTTAGAAAGGAATAACTGATCCCCGCCCGCCAACAATACCAGCAGCGCGAGATTTACGAATCCCACCGAGATGCACGCGAAGTCCATTCCCTTTACCGGTATTATTACCGCGGCGGTCAACAACGAACCTGCGCACGCGCCTATGAGGTCTACGGCGTAGATCACCGGCGCGGGATTTCCACGCCCACCGATGGAACATATCCTGTTCGCCATCGTGAACTGTAACCCGCCCAGGAGCCCGGCGGCCGCCGGCAGTAACAGGAAGAGCCCCTCGGATACCCAGTTCAACCGGAATACGACGGGGAGGAGCAGGCAGTATGCGCAGAGGGCGGCCTGGATACTGAAGTATGACCTCACGAGCCGCGCGTCATTTTTTACCGTGTTCGCCGCCGCAAAACTCCCGCCCGCGATCCCCAGCATGAACGAAGCGAATATAAACCCTATTTTGTAGTAGACGTAGCCGTATGCCGACTGGAAGGCGAGTATAAGGACTATCTGCAGCAGCATAGTAGAGAAACCCGTGATCCCTATCGAAATGAAATACGGCATCCGCTTTAAGGTATCGTTCCTCCCGCGCAGCAGCGTCAGGCCGATGAAGACAAAACCCATAATGCCCAGCACTATTCCCCAGTTAAAGGTACTTAGCCCTTTCAGGAAAGACTTGAGCCGCGAGTCGACCCGCGCCGACCAAAGTACCACGTCATAATAATATCCTACGGGCCGCAGGTCAAAATTAACCTTCGCGCCCTTTGCGCCGTTTATCGCGCTCTCGAGATACTCTACGCGCATCGGGTTAAGCTTATCCGGCAGGTAATGTTCATTTACGTATTTGAGGTCCAGGCTCCTCTCCTTGGCTCTGCCGATGAGCGTTTTATAGTCATATGTCAACATGCCGCCGGCGGGCGAGGCGAGAAAATAATCATTATCACCGGGAATTATTTTTATATCGGCGAAGCGCTTTGAAAGGGTAAGGACGAGGCACTTTAAGAACCGCGCCTGGTCGCCGCTTATATAATCCCCGGAAGAGGTCACTCCGAAGGAGAATACGCCGTTGGCGTTAAGTATGCGCTTGACCTCGCCGTAAAATTCAAACGAGAAAAACCTGTTTATCTGCGCCGTATAGGGATTCGGGAGGGTCAGGATTATCACGTCGTATCGCGAGGAAGGCGCGTCCAGTGCCAGGGCTCTTTCCTTTACAAAGAGCCTGGCATCAAGATAATGCATCTTTACCCTGCGGTCGGATAATCCCCTGAGCGACCCCTCCGGGTATCTTTCTTTTGCGATCTCCACCGATTCAGGGTCGAGCTCGACGCAATCTACCGACTCGACGGCATGCTTTAATATCTCATCGAGCGCCCCGTTCAATGCCCCGCCTATAAGCAGTACCCTTTTTGGCGCAGGGTGCTCGAGCATCGCGTAATGAACCGACTCCTCGGCGGTAAGGGGATCGTTAGTCGCGGCGGTAAGGAGCCCGTTCTCAAATAAATTGAACTGGGAGCCGAGCCTCGTCAGGGCTATGTTCCCGTATTTTGAATCCCTCACGGTTATCAGCTCGAGGCCTTTCCATTGCGCCTGCCTCATTTGGAAATCATTCAACCCAGATCCGAACAGGGTATAGACGGCCACTGAACACATGAACAATAGAGTTGCGGCCCATCTGAGGGGAGTTTTTTTCCTGTCGGCGACCACAAGGACCGCGATGATGCTTAAAACGCCGCAGAATAAAGCTATCTGTAAAGGAGCAAACATATATATCAAAAGCAGGTTGAACGCGATGCCGCCTGCGACGGCGCCGAGCGATTCGACCATGTAGATCTTTCCTGCGGCTGAAGGCGCGGGGCCGGTTTCCGGGGAGGCGAGGCGGCAGCTGACGGCGAAAAGGGCGCCAAAGACGAGACATACCGGCGCGAGCAGGATAAAAACGGATAGGGCCATCGGCACCGGCCCGATCAGCTCGCCGGCGGATACGCCGAGGATATTCCTTATGTCCCTTATAAGGCATACCGTAACGGGCGCGATTATCGAAATGGAAAGGAGGAGGACGTGGAATATCTCTTCCTGGAATTTCTTAGATCTTGCGGCGAAACTTCCCGCAGCGACCCAGAAGAGCCAAGAGGCGAGCATGACTCCTGCGGAAAGCTCGTTCCCGTAGAAGACCACCAGGAGTTCCCGCATCAGCAGTATCTGGACGGCCATGGCGGCGAAGCCAAAAGTAAAGACCGCGAAGAATAGTCGGCGTTGCCGTTTCTTTTGCATACCCCTATTATATTAAAATTTACTATAAAAAAGCAACTAATTTAGTTTGACAACTGAAAATTATGTGATAAATTGCTCACGTGGGCATAAATCATGAATAAACACCAAAAAATGGAATATCACAAATGAGAAAACTGACTTTTGTTCCCGTTCTTATCTTGCTGTTAGTGTTTAATTACGCTGCGCCGGTTTTCCCGGACGGAATGTCCGCTGACGCGCAATTCTCCGGCATAGTCAAGGATATCCCGAATTTCTGGTGGGACGGCGGCTGGGACAAACTGCAGGATCTTCAGGACTTCGTAATAAATAATCCCGGTGAACCGCTATTGTGCGCCAAGGCGCAGTATTATATAGGCTGTTACTACTATTCAAAACAAAAATATCAAAAAGCCATAGATGAGTACGAAAAAGTGCCGAAGTTGTATCCGTCGATCACGGCCGAGTGTTCCAGGGCGCGGTTTGAGATAGCCCAGATAAAATTGAATTGTCTCAACGATCCCGATGCCGCGATATCCGAGTACCGTAAAATAGTTTCGGATTATCCGAATGATTATAACGCTCCGGTCGCCCAGTTAATGATAGGCAGGGCGTATATAAAAATTAAAAATCCGGCTCAAGCTAAAATCGAGTTCCAGAAGCTCATAGACAGCTATCCATCCGCGAATAGCCAGAGAGCCGAGGGTTATTCTGAACTAGGAGACGCGTTCATGGCCGAAGGCTCGAACAAAGAGGCCCTTTCCTGTTTTAAGAAAGCGTTCATAGCCTGTCCGGCCTCGGATCCGGCCTTGATGACACACACCATGGATAAGATATATGAGGGGTTAAGGAATCTCGACGGCTCTGTCGCGAGGGCAAACCAGTTTATCAAATACCAAAAATACGGCCCGGCAGGGGAAGATAAAAAGTTGGGGACGCCGGACGACCTGACAGACCCGTTAGCGGAGTTCTAAATGCGCGCTGTTGTTTTCTTCATCATCCTTTTCATTCCCGTCATTCTCTATGCGGCTGAAGACAACCGTCTTGACGCGGTAAATAGGATAGAGTCGTTTCTCGATGAAAGGGAGGCGGTGTCTTTTTATATTGATCCGAAGCTTGCCGGTATAAATGGCGATGAAAATGCCTCATCCGTAGACCGAATAGACCCATTTGAGGAAGCTCTTCTTAATGACCCTAATATGACGCGGGATGCGAGACTCGCGATAACGAAGCGGTTAATACCCTCCCTTATAAGCTCAGCCAAGTATGACGATGTCCTGCGCTTATGCGATGATTTTTCTAAGCGCTACCCAGAGAGCAAGATGGATATACTCAGGTTTTATTATTCGGCGGGCGAATCCTTTCAGAATCTGCAAAGATACGACCAGGCGATCGAGTCCTATGAAAAAGCCCTTCATTATTCCGAAAAAAGCGGTTTGGCCGGCTACATCCATATAAATCTCGGCTGGTGCTACTGCGCGAGGACAAGATACAGCGACGCGATAGAAGAATATACGCGCGCCCTTAAAGAAGGGATGCTTACCCCGGAAACGGCGCAATGGGTCTGGCTTGAGAAGGGCAGATGTTATTTCTTTCTCGGGGACAGGGCGAGCGCGCTTGATTCATTTAAGGAAGTGCTTAAAACAGGCACGGACACCAAACTTGCCGAACAGGCAAAGGCGAACATAGAAGATATTGAAAAAACTAATTAACGGAGGAAACTCATGGCACGGCGCTTAAGCGGTCCCCGGTATCTTGAAAAAATCGCGGCTGTTTCAGTCATACTTATGGTTTATTTTAGTTCACTCGCCTTCGGCTGCGGTACACCCGGAAATGACAACAGTGATAACAATCGGCCCACGAAGCAAGAAATAAAAAATAACGTGCCTCTTGCCGACCCGGTCTACGCGACGAATGGAAGGCTCCATGCCTCCAATCAGGATATTTTGGTCCCGGGCCGCGGGGATATCTATCTTGAGATAACAAGGGACTATTACGGCATATCCGGCAAGGATTATATGGGTCTCTTCGGGCGCGGCTGGAGCTTCAACTATGAAATAAATGTAAAAGTCCTTTCGCCGACTTGCGTTGAGATCCAGAATGAGGAAGGCCTGAGAGAGACATATAACTGGGGAGGCGGTAAATGGACTCCGCCTAAGGGGAATTTCTCAAAATTAACGGGAAAAGATAGAAGCTCGTGGATCCTGGTCCGCAAGAACGGAAAGACCTACAATTTCCGCTCGGACGGAAAGCTCCAGAATATAACCGACAGGAACGGAAACGGGGTATCTATCTCTTATAGTAACGGACTTCTGTCCTCGGTATCGGATAATGCCGGAAGGCGCCTGATCATTTCCTATAATGCGGACTCCCTGATATCGTCGATCAGGTGGCCTAATAACCAGATCACCGCTTATTCTTATGACGCTTCCAAGAATTTATCCTTGGTCACCGATCCCGAAGGAAACCGCATAGGCTACGGTTATTCCCTATTCGATTTCTATAGCGGCGCGATCTACGTGAAAAATGTTTATTGGCAGATCACCTCAATAGCCGACCCTAACAACAACAGGACGTCTTTCTCGTTTGACCCGACCGCCGGAGGGCCTAATTTCCTTAAGTGCGTCGCAATTACCTATCCCGACGGCAGCACTGTGAGTTTTAAGCATAACAAGTCCCTGCAGGTCACGACGGAAACCAACGAACGCGGCTATACCACAAGATATGACTACGACAAAGACGACGGCATAACCGCGGTAACCGGTCCTGTCGGTGATGTCACCTGCTATACTTATGATGACGATCTCAACAAGACAAGTATGACAGATCCCGAAGGGCGCACGACATATTACGCTTATGACGATAAGGGGAACTGCACATCCGTGACCGACCCCTTAGGCCGCGTAAGCAGGTTTACCTATGAACCAAAGTATAGCTTTGTAAAGACAGCCACAGACCCTAGGGGAAATGCGACAACCTATGACTATGACGCCCGCGGCAACTTGACCAGGCTGACGCATCCGGCCGTAAACGGGCAAACGCCTACCGAACTTTTCGCCTATAACAGTTACGGCCAACCCGTTAACCAGACAGACCCTAACGGCGTAGTCACCAGGAATGCTTATGACACGAACGGATATCTCGCGCAAAAGATACTCGATAACGGCGGAATAAACGCTACTACGCTATTTGGCTATGACGCTCTAGGCAATCTTATATCCGCAACCGACCCGCTTGGCAGGAAGGTCACAAACCAATACAATAAAATAGGCCTGCTCCTGAAGTCTATCTCGCCGGCGCCATTTAATTACCAGACCAAATACACATATGATAAAAACAGGAATCCCGTTAAAATTGAGCGCCAGCTCGATGACGCGGGCTCAATTTGGCAGACGGTCGAGAACGTTTATGACAAGCGCGACCGCCTGGTCTCCGTCTCGGAACATCCTTCGGCTTCGGAGACCGTCACGACAAACTTCTACTACGACGGCGCGGGGAATAAAATAAGCCAGACGGATCCCAACGGCAATACTACTGCATACGCGTACGATGAGCGCAACCTGCTCATCAGGACGACCGACGCCGAGGGCGGCAGGGTAGATAATACTTACGACAGGAACGGCAAGCTAAAAAGCGTCACAGACTCAAACGGCGCCGTTACTTGCTATGATTATGACGCTTCGGGCTGGCTTATCAAGGCGACATTCCCTGACGGTTCAAGTGAAACATATACCCCTGACCTCAACTCAAACCTCGCTTTAAAGACGACAAGAAGGGGAGATAAAATAACCTTTTCCTACGATAACTTAAATCGTATGCAATCCAAAGCGCCTTCCTCCGGCCCGGTGATCAGCTACGCTTACGACATCGCTTCGCGCCTGTCTTCCGTTAGCGGGGCCGGCCAGGCGATCTCATATCAATATGATAACTTGAACCGTGTCCTGCGGACAACCACAAGCGGTAAGATCGTCGCTAATGA
>CAISWF010000030.1 GCA_903889135.1 Candidatus Omnitrophota bacterium
AAAGGGCGCCAGCTGTAGGAAAACCAGAATAGCAGTGAATATACAAGCTCGCGCACGACGGTCGCTACCGCAAGCGACCATACCCCGAAACCATTAAGGGCGAGAGCGCACGCGCAGATGCCGTAACATAATGTCGAGGCCGTATCCAGGAACGCGATGATCTTGAAATCGAGCTTCCTGTTGAACATCGCCCACTGTACGGCGCCGAACGGGCTGAACAAAAATACTATCGCGACTACCGGGATTATCTGGGCGACCAACGGGCTGTGGAAAAACCATCCGACAAAAGGCGCGGCGGCGAGAGAGACTAAATACAGGATGACCGCAAGGCCGCAGATCGACCAGAACGCGGTGCTCTGGTATTCGTGGTCGATATCCTCTTTCTGGATGAGCGCCGCCTGGAAACCCCACTCCCTGAACGGCTTGATGAACTCCGTAAATACCATGACCATCGCGAAGATGCCGAAGTCCGCGGGGTTTAACAGCCTCGCCAAAATGATTATGATGACAAACCTTATGACTTGCTGCGACCCCTGGCTTAAGATGTTCCACCCGATCCCGAACGCGGTCTTCTTTACAAGGTTTTCCGTCATCTTCTTGGGGACCTTTTTAATCCGGGATACCTGGAATTTCCGTCCACGCAGGCGAGCCAGCGCCCCTCTCCGATGAAATGGGGATCGATGGTATGCATTCCGCTCCTGCTCCAGCCGATGCCGTTAGGTTTAAGGACCGGGTCTACGGAGCAAACTTTCTCTTCATATTCTGTAGGCGTCAATTTCGTGATGTCAAACGCGCGTACCCCGGTTCCGTAGACCGGATCGTCATCCTGGGCATACCGGACGACGCGCCCGTTAATGGATAAGACCCTGCCTCCGGGCCGCGCTATGTGCATATTGTCACGGATGACAGGGCTCTTGGGATGCTCGGTCCATTCTCCCAAAAGGTCTTGGGCGTAAAAAAGCCTCAGTAGATCGTTTTTGAAATCTCCCTGCCGTTCACCTGTAGTAAATATCCACCACCGTCCTTCATGTCTAAAGATCGATGAATCAGTGTAGTTGCCGTGTATCAATTCCTTTACGAAAGACCAGCGTAAGGGGAACTCGGCGGCTCTGTACAGCCGGATGCCTCCGGCCTTGATGGTCTCAGGAAGCATGAAATAATCATCTTCCAATTTGAAGACGTAAGGATAAGACAAATGGAATGGCTCGCTTAAGACTATCTGCCGGTATTTCCAGCGGAGGCCGTCCCGGCTCTCGGCGAGGCCGATATCCGCTTTATATGTTCCGGCATTGACCACCTCAAAGAACATATGCCAGGTATCCCCTTCTTTCACCATAAAAGGGTCCGCGACAAAGACCGCCTTCCTGTCCGTGATATTTCTAGCCGTCAAAACGGGGTTCCGGGCATTTTCCGCCGGTTTAAAATCATACGGGGAGTCCCCTGTGTAGATGCCGATCGACCAACGGTCCACTTTTCCGATAAAACCCGCAATCGTGCCCAGGAAATATCCGGGATCCCTCTCTACCAAACTTTTCCCTAAATTAAGCGTGATGCGACCTATTAAAGACCATGAAAAGAAAATATGCCAGATAATTGATTTCGAGAAATATTTCCTGAAGATATACGATTTATTGGTGATGAACATTTTGGAGACCGCGAAAGAACTTGAACGGGCCGCGGGGGATTTGTTATGCAAATAACGGACGGAGGGAGACTGGATCGCCTTATATTTGGAGCAGACC
>CAISWF010000031.1 GCA_903889135.1 Candidatus Omnitrophota bacterium
CGAAGATCAAAGAGGCGTTGGTAGAACTCGTAGATGCCCTTTACCAGCTCGGCGACCTGAAGGAAGCGGAAAAATACATTGAGATCGCCGAAAAAGAGGAGATAAAACCCGCGCAGGTCGCCTTCCTCAAGGGCCTTGTATTAATGAAGGACAATAAAGACCTTGATGCGGTAACGGCTTTCAAGACGGCCAAGGAACTCGATAGTTCTCTGGCCTCGGCGGCGGATTACCAGACGGGCCTGGCTTACCTGAAAGAAAAGAGGTTCAAAGAGGCGCAGGGAGTATTTAAAGACGTTATAGTCTTCGACCCAAACTCTAATCTTGCCGATTTTTCTAACGAATATATGAACGCGCTAAAAAGGAAAGAGGAAGCGGAAAAACCGTTAAGGCTTACCTTCGGGGCCTATGGTGAGTACGACTCGAATGTAGTATTGAAACCGTCGGACGCGACCGTCGCGGCTAACGTCACGGACAAAGCCGACTGGAGGGAAGTCTACACATTTTTGGGGGAATACCGCCAGAAGATCACGGAGAGATTCAGCATCAGCCCCCAATATTCGCTTTACCGGGCGCATCAAAATGACCTGGGTATATTAAATGTGACAAGCCATACGTTCACAGTTATCCCGAACTATAACATTGATAAAGGGACGATAGGGCTCCCGGTAGGATATAACTATACCGAGGTCGGAGAGAGCAAATATCTAACCACTTTAAGCGCGACACCGACACTCAATTATATGATGGGAAAGGCCGAGATGGCGCAGTTCACGTTCCAGTACCAGAAGAACGATTTTTCGCGTACGCCTGTCATACCCGACGAGGACAGGGACTCGAATTACTTCTCCGGCGGCTTGGGACTTTACCATTTCTTCAAGCAGAATACGGGGTTCTTCGGCATCCATTACGGGCTGAACAAGGACTTCACGAAGGGCGTGGACTGGAAATATCACGGGAACCGGTTTGACGCGACCGTAATGTACCCGTTCCTCAAAAGATTTAAGGCATCCATATCAGGAGAGGCGTTCCTGCAGGACTTCGATGATATCAATACCGTCTTCCAGGTAGTCAGGCGGGACCAAGTCTATACCGCCTCGGGCTTCCTCTCGTATAATTTCTGGAAGGAAGCGGAATTGCAATTCCGTTATACTTACGTGAAAGATAATTCGAACATAGCCTTATACGATTATGACAGGAATGTATATAGCCTGGGCCTGCAATACAGGTATTAATAAAAGAGGTGATCCAAAAATGAAAAAACTGCTAAAAATAATCCCGGTCCTGGTACTCCTCATGACGGCCGCGACGCAATATGCTTCCGCTACTGCCCCGGATGTGGGAAAATTCACGTCAGTTGAAGGGAAGGTCGATGTCGTAAGGGCGGGGCGATCTGAAGCCGTTGCGGTTTCCGTGGATGAGGCGGTCGCTGCCGGCGATGTAGTAAGGACCAAAAGTTTATCCAAAGCCGAGATAAAATTTTCTGATAACACCGTCTTGAGGATGGGTGAGAGCACTCGCGTCGAGATAAGGCAATACGACATAGAGAACGGCAAAAGGACAGGCGCGGTGATATTCCTGGACCGCGGTAACGTGAGGGCCATCGTTTCGAAGTCCGGAGGTAAGAGCGATTTCAAAATAGAGACACCCAATGCCTCCGGCGCCGTAAAGGGGACAGACCTGTTCGTCACTTATCAACGGGCCGTAACCGCTGTGCTTGTATCGGACGGAAGAGTATCCGTTATAAACCAGAAGTTTCCCGATAAGCCGGCAGAGATAACAAGCGGGAATACCGCTATTATACAGGCCGACGAAGCTCCTGAGCAGCCGAGAGCTTATCTCGACCTGGAAAAAGAGCGCTATGCGGCATCGACCGCGCCTGCCGCCAAAAAGACACTGTTGGCGGCAAAAAAAGAGGCCGGCGTCCCTGCAGGGGTTGAAGGATATACGGCACCCGGAGAAATGAAAGCGACTGTTACTAATATCTCAGGCAGCGTGAGGATAAGAAGCCGCGGCTCGATCACCTGGCATGACGCCAAGGTGAATGAAGCCCTTTATGCCGGCGATACGATAGAGACAAAAAATAACGGGAAGATAGAAATAAAGCTGGATAATAATAACATCATAGATTTGAAGCCGGATTCCCAGCTGGTCCTGAAAAAATTAACGGAGAATCCCGAGACAGGGGAATACGAGAACCTGTTCGAGTCAAAACAAGGGACGATAAGGGCGAAGGTCGGCAAGTTGAAAGGCAACTCAAAATTCGAAATAAAAACCCCCACCGCTGTTGGCGCGGTACGCGGCACGATAATGTATCTCAAGATACTCCCCGCTCTGACGGTAGCATATTTCGAGGAGGGGAACGGTTACCTCCAAAACCTGATCTCTAACGTCTTCAAGGTAGTGCCGGCCGGCAGTTGCTCATCCGCGGATGACAAAGGGAACATTACTGAAAATTGCGACAGCGGCGGCTTGAAGTATGATTGGAACATTGATACCGGAGCAGAAGGATATTCTCCTCCGGGCGGCGGCGCGGCCGGAAATACGAGCGAAGGCATCCTGAATTTTTACCTGTTGGCTAATAACCAATTTAACTCTCCTTTCGATAAGACGCCTGTAACGGATGAGAATGGCCTTCCCGGCAATGGCTCAGGAACAGGCGGTTCAAATCCAGGTTCGTCCATTGAAGAACAAACATTTACAGGCAAATGGGGCGACGGGAACCCGACCCACTTCTACCGCTCAGGCAGATTCATTAAAGAGGCCGGTTTTGAAAAAGGGCTGATCGGTTCTACCGCGCAGAAATGGTGGAACGGCACGCCTTTTGAATTTATCGCATCGGGTGAATATTCGGATTTCGCGAATGCGGAACCGTATCTCTGGCAGACCCCGTTGGTCAGCTTTAACACCATAACAAATAACCAGAAAACCCAGGATGGCGGCGCGTTCTTCGGCAGGACTGTAGGGATCTGGAACGGCGGCTCGATGAAAAATGGAAAGGTCGTCGCAATATACCTGTCTCCAACTGCGGTCCAGAATGTCTACGACGCAGGTTTCCTGAAAGGTGATGTTTCGGGAGCATATGATCAAGTCCCTAACCCTGATTCAAGCCAACAGATGGGCGTATGGGTCGCTGACGGTACGCTGACCGCCAGCTTGATGGCGCAGGGCATTACAATCCAGCCTTCCGACTTTAATGATATTTCGGGCAAGATAGTGACGGATACTTTTAGCGGGTTGGGATACGGGACAAAAGGAGAGGGCTCTATGCTTGGGGCGATCTCCGGAGAGACTTATAAGATAACCGGGCAAAATTGGGGAATCTGGCAGATGTCAGCTTTGGGTTCGGTTACAAATAATAGTTCTCCTGACTGGCGCCTGGCATTGGGCGGGACCTCCGTGCACAATTCGAGCGTTGACTCTTATTTCCTCGTGACGGTCGTAGGATCCAACTGGTCTAACGGTGAACTTGAGGGCACAGTAAGAGGCGTAACGTTAAGGCCTGAAGGTTCAAAAATAGCGATAAGTTCCATTACCGGCGATGCCGTCGGCACATATGTAGACACTACGTGGCACGCGAGGGGAGTAGGAGAGTGGGTCGAGTTAGCTCAGTTAAATACCGCTCCGGGTTTCGATAACGCTGCGCTGGCACAACTTGTGTCCGTCCCGATAACAGAGACATACTCATCGTTGCTTACCCAGACTAACAGCATCGTAGCTAACGGAGCTATTTCAAATATGTCCATGAATCTTAGCCTGTATGCCGGCAACAACCAGCAGATATGGGCGGCGCTCTTCAACGGCAATTATACCGGCTCGCCGGGTGCGGGCTGGCAGGTAACTCTCGGGCCTACGGGAAATACCGCCACACTCAGCCAGGGGACGTGGAATGCGACGAATAACACGTGGACCGCCGATGTCGCCGGCACCGTCAATAACGCTACCATAACCGGCCAAGCCGGCGGAACATACGCTAACGGTGCGCTTACCGGCGCTGGAGCCGGAACCTGGAGCCAAACACCGCCGAAATAATACAATTAAAATCTACGACGCCCATTACACCGCGCAGAAGAGCCACAATAAATAGATCCCCGCCTCTAATATAAATTGACTACACTTTGACTCTGTGATAATATTTAAGTTTACTTACTTAAAATAAAGGGGTTATGACGTGAGTCTGCCTGACAAAAGAGGCCATTTCGGCATATTCGGGGGAAGATACGTCCCTGAGACGCTTATGGTAGCGCTGGATGAGCTCGAGCGTGA
>CAISWF010000032.1 GCA_903889135.1 Candidatus Omnitrophota bacterium
ATTCACTTCTTTGCCCCTGATAAGGTCCATGACCTTGCGCATCTTATAAGGGGAGGTCTTGATATATTTAGCTGTCGTTCTTCCTGCTGATACCATCTCTTTCGATTATCCTCTGGTTTAAGTTACAGCCGGCGCTTCTTTAGCCTTGACGCCGCCATGCCTTCTGAACGTCCTCGTCGGGGAGAACTCCCCGAGTTTGTGCCCTACCATATTCTCGGTGACAAAGACCGGGATGAACTTGTTCCCGTTATGCACCAGGAAAGTATAACCGATAAATTCCGGGATGACGGTCGACCTTCTTGACCATGTCTTAATGGGCTTCTTGTCGCCCTTCATCTTATCTATCTTCTTGAGCAGTTTCGGTTCAACAAACGGCCCTTTTTTAGCCGAGCGCCCCATCTATTGTCTCCTCCGATTGATTATCAATCTGTCAGAATACTTGCCTTTTTTCCTGGTCCTGAAGCCCTTGGCAAGCATACCCTCGCGTGAAACCGGATGCGGGTTACCTTGCCCGGACTTGCCTTCGCCGCCGCCATGCGGATGGTCATGCGGGTTCATTGCGACGCCTCGGACTGTCGGACGTATGCCCATCCATCTCTTCCTCCCGGCCTTTCCTACCGATATCGTGCCGTGCTCAACGTTACCTACCCGGCCTATAGTCGCATAGCAATCCAGATGGATGAGGCGTATCTCGCCCGAAGGCAGCTTGACGTTGGCGTGTTCGCCCTCTTTTGCCATGAGCTGCGCGCTCGTTCCCGCCGAACGGACGATCTTCGCACCCGTTCCCTTTGATAATTCTATGTTATGTATAAAAGTACCTACGGGTATATTTTTTATCGGAAGGGCGTTGCCCGGCTTTATCTCCGCATCGGGTCCGGACATCACCGCATCGCCTACTTTAAGGTCCACCGGCGCTATTATATATCTCCGTTCCCCGCCTTCGTACTCCAAAAGCGCGAGGAAAGCCGACCTGTTAGGATCGTACTCGAGCGCGATGACCTTAGAAGGTATGCCGGCCTTGTCACGCTTAAAGTCCACTATCCTGATCATCCTCTTATGGCCGCCGCCCTGGTGGCGTACGGTCACATGGCCGTGGTTATTGCGTCCGGCTTTATTCTTCTTCGGGATGAGAAGGCTCTTCTCCGGCTCTTTCTTTGTGAGCATCGAGAAATCCGACGATGTCATCCACCTTCTTGATTTCGTATATGGTTTATATGTCTTTAGCATTTGGTCTACCTTATGTCGTTACGTCTATCTTGTCGCCCTGGCGCAATGTGACTATCGCCTTCTTCCAATCAGGCGTTTTGCCCGGTTTGAACCTTACCCTGCGCCACTTGCCCGACATTATCATGGTGTTGACGTCCTTCACCTTGACTTTGTAGGCCTGCTCAATAGCCTTTTTTATCTCAGTCTTGTTGGCGCTCTTGTAGACTTCGAACACATATTTATTAAAAGGCAGGAGCGTCGAACCCTTCTCCGAATGGAGCAACCCCTTCAATATTTTATATTTCTGTATCATTGTTTCACCAGCATTTTAGTGAGTGCGGCAAGCGCCTTCTGGGTCAATACCAGTTTTTGCTGCTTCAGCACCTCGTAAGCGTTTAGCGCCTTGTAATCCCTTAGCAGGAGATTGGCTATGTTCCGCGACGCCCTGATCACGCCCTCATTTTTCTCTTCCAGCACCAGCAAAGGTTTCTTTTCGGCCTTTAAATTACGCAGGAGCGTTGCGACCTCTTTCGTCTTAGGTTTCTCGAAGACGCCGAAGTTGGAATTGGTGATAACGGTCGCATCGATAACAGTGTCGACCGGATATTTCTTGGCGATCTCCGCCC
>CAISWF010000033.1 GCA_903889135.1 Candidatus Omnitrophota bacterium
GATATCAAAAGACGAGACCAGGTATATCCTGAACGGCGTTTTGTTCGCCCTGACGGACAAGAAACTGCGCGTCGTGGCGACCGACGGAAGAAGGTTGGCCATGGTGGAGAAAGAGACGCCGAAACCGCTCGGGTTTACAAGGAAAGTTATAGTCCCATCCAAGGCGGTTACTGAGTTGCAGAGGATACTAAAGGATGACGGCGACGTGAAGGTCCTGTTCAGTGAAAATCAGATCGCGTTCGAGCTGGACGATTCACAACTTATAACAAGATTGATAGAGGGGGAATACCCTAATTATGAACAGGTCATCCCGAAGCAGGGCCAGGATAAGCTGAAAGTGAACAGGGAAAATTTTTATGCCGCGGTAAAAAGGGCCAGCCTCCTGGCGACGCCGGATTCGCAGTCGATAAAACTAGACCTGTTAAAGAACAGGGCCATAATATCCAAAGCGTCTCAGGATGGCAGCGAGTCCCGCGAAGAGGTCGATTGCGAGTATTCCGGAGATGAATTCACGATCGGCTTCAACCCGAATTACCTTATGGACGCACTTAAAAACATAAACGAAGAAGAAGTGGATTTTGAATTTGCCGGCCAGGACAGGCGCGGCGTTATAAGGGCTGAAGGCGGGGATTATATATATATAATCCTGCCGGTGCGCACAGAATAGAACATGAAGGGCCGCCCCGTCGTTATTAAAGATGTGCTGGATGTCATTTTAAAGGATATGGGAGGCGGGAAAGTTTCGCAAGCCGGTATGCTGGGCGCCGTATGGGCGCAAGCGGTTGGCGACGCCGCGGTAAAACACGCGAAGCCCATAGACATAAAAGAAGGGATCCTGGTGGTCCATGTGGATTCATCGAGCTGGCTCCACAAACTGACCATGGAGAAAGCCGGGATATTGGCGCGGATAAAAAACGAGCTGGGCGAAGGCCCGGTCAAGGATATAAAACTCAGGATAGGGGAGATATAGAATATGGCAAAGACGGAAAAACCGGAAAAGTACGACGCTAAAACTATCCAGGTCTTAGAGGGCCTGGAGGCCGTAAGAAAAAGGCCGGCGATGTATATCGGCGATACGGCGATCGGCGGGTTCCACCATCTTGTCTATGAGGTCGTGGACAATTCTATTGACGAGGCGATGGGCGGTTATTGCCAGAATATCGACGTCATCGTGCATAAAAATAACAGCGTTACCGTCATAGATGACGGGCGAGGCATCCCTGTCGATATGCACGAGACCGAGAAGAAATCAGCCCTTGAGGTGGTCCTGACGAAACTTCATGCCGGCGGAAAATTCGACCACAAGAGCTATAAGGTATCCGGCGGCCTGCACGGCGTCGGCGTTTCGGTGGTCAACGCGCTCTCGGAATGGCTAGAGGCCGAGGTGAGGCGCGACGGCAAGGTCTACCACCAGAGATACGAACGCGGCAAGACGGCATCGAAAGTGACCGTCGTAGGGAAATCGAAGACGACAGGCACGCGCATAACCTTTAAACCCGACAACCAGATATTCACAGGGAAGCCCGAATACAGCTTTGATACTTTATCGAACAGGCTGCGCGAGCTGGCGTTCCTCAATAAAGGCCTGAAGATAAGCCTGAAGGACGAGCGGACGAACAAAGAGAACTCGTTCAAGTTCTCCGGCGGCATAGAATCTTTCGTAGAATTCTTGAACAGGAACAAGAACCCTATCCACAAGAAGGTCATATCTTTCAGCGGCGAGAAGGACAGGATACAGATGGAGGTCGCCCTGCAGTATAACGACGGGTACGGCGAGAACCTCTTCTCCTTCGCGAATAACATAAATACGATCGAAGGCGGATCTCACTTAAGCGGATTTAAATCGGCGCTGACAAGGGCCATAAACCAGTATTGTAAAAATAAAGGATTTTTTAAGAACGAGGAGATCACGCTAGCCGGCGACGACGTGCGCGAGGGGCTCGCCGCGGTCGTATCGATAAGGATACCGGACCCCCAATTTGAGGGGCAGACGAAAACAAAGCTCGGCAATTCCGAGGTCGAGGGTCTGGTGGCGTCGATGGTGAATGAGTCTTTAAGCTCTTACTTCGAGGAGAACCCATCGATAGCGAATAAAGTAGCGGACAAGTGCCTCCTGGCAAGCCGCGCGAGAGAAGCGGCAAGGAAAGCGAAAGAGCTTACCAGGAGAAAAGGCGCGCTCGAAGGCTCAGGCTTGCCCGGGAAACTCGCCGATTGTTCGGAGAGGGACGCTGAACTTTGCGAAGTCTACCTGGTTGAGGGTGATTCGGCCGGCGGTTCGGCGAAGCAGGGGAGGGACCGCAGGTTCCAGGCGATACTGCCTCTTAAAGGCAAGATCATAAACGTAGAAAAGGCCAGGCTGGATAAAGTCCTCGCGAATGATGAAATAAGGACGATCATCTCAGCCCTGGGATGCGGGATAGGGGAGGAATTCGACGTAGCCAAGTTAAGGTACGCGAAGGTCATAATAATGTGCGATGCCGATGTTGACGGTTCGCATATCAGGACCCTGATTTTGACTTTCTTTTATAAGCAGATGAGGGCCCTGCTCGAGAAGGGTAATATCTATATTGCCCAACCCCCGCTCTACAAGATAAAGAGAGGTAAAAGGGAAGAGTACATCCAGACAGAGCTGCAGATGAACTCGATGCTACTTGAGCTTGGGTCGGAAGGGCTTAAGCTGGTAAGGACGAAGGAAAAACACACCTTCTCAGATAACCAGCTAAAAGACGTCCTGGATACACTCGTTGAGCTGGAAGACCTTACTGATGGTTTAGAGAAAAAGGGAGTAGATATAGCAAAATACCTGGTTTCTAGACACTCAAAGACCAAAAAACTGCCACTTTATAGGGTAAAAGTGGATGGAATGTACCAATTTGCCTATAATGATGACGAGCTCGCAAAGTTCGTCAAGGATGAAGAAGAGGCGGGTGAGGATGCCGAAATAAAGGAAGAGGGGAAGGCTACCACGAACGGTAAAGGCGTGGACCTGCTTGAAATATACGAAGCTGAAGAGATAGAGAAATGCCTGGCCAAGCTCGAAAAACTAGGCCTCTCGGCGCCAGACTATATGCCGCATATCGAAGAAGGCAAGGTGAAAGAAAAAGCGAAGGCTCCTTTCAGGCTTGAGGGCGAGGAAGAAGAACTGGAGTTTAACTCTTTAAGGGCTGTCCTGGAGTATACGAGGAACCTGGGGAAAAAAGGCATGAGCATCCAGAGATATAAGGGCCTTGGCGAGATGAACCCCCAGCAGTTATGGGAGACGACCATGGACCCGGAGAAGCGGACGTTGCTCAAAGTGACTATGGAAGACGCGGTCGAGGCCGAACAGATGTTCACGATATTGATGGGCGACGCTGTCGAGCCGAGAAGGGAATTCATAGAAAAACACGCACCGGAAGTAAGGTTCCTGGATATATAAGATAGGGGGGTTAGAGGTCTAATATGTACGCGCGCAACGAGAAGATAGTCCCGGTATATATCGAAGACGAGATGAAAGATTCTTATATCTCATACGCGATGAGCGTTATCGTAGGCCGCGCCCTGCCCGACGTGCGCGACGGCCTTAAACCGGTACACCGCAGGATACTCTACGGGATGAAGGAATTAGGGCTCGAGCACACCAAGCCCTATAAGAAGTCGGCGAGGATCGTCGGTGAAGTCCTCGGTAAATACCATCCGCACGGCGACGTCGCTGTCTATGATTCGCTTGTGAGGATGGTCCAGGATTTCTCTCTCAGATACCCGCTGGCTGAGGGGCAAGGGAACTTCGGCTCGGTGGACGGCGACGCGCCGGCCGCCATGAGGTACACCGAGGCACGCATGGCCGCCATAACCGAGGAGATGCTTTCTGACCTCGAGAAAGATACCGTAGAATTCGTTCCGAACTTTGATGCCTCGCTCAAGGAACCAACCGTATTGCCGGCGACGCTCCCAAACCTTTTGATAAACGGCTCGTCGGGTATCGCGGTCGGCATGGCCACGAATATCCCTCCGCATAACCTTTCAGAAGTATCGCAGGGTGTCGCGGCGGTGATAGACGACCCTGATATTTCCATTAAAGATCTGATGAAGATAATAAAGGCGCCGGATTTCCCGACCGGGGGTACGATCTGCGGACGCGAAGGGGTAAAGCAGGCCTATACCACTGGCCGTGGCCTGATAAAGATACGCGCAAAGGCCGGGATAGAGGAGCAGAAATCCGGGAAAGAATCCATAATCATTACCGAGATCCCGTACCAGGTGAACAAGGCTAACATGATAGAGGCGACCGCCCAGCTTGTCACCGACAAGAAGGTGGAGGGTATCTCCGATATACGGGACGAGTCGGATAAGGACGGCCTGAGGGTAGTGATCGAGCTCAAGCGCGACGCGAACGCCCAGGTAATATTGAACCAGCTCTTTAAACACACCCAGCTCGAGGTGTCGTTCGGCATCATAATGCTGGCGCTTGTAGACAACAGGCCGAAGGTATTGAACCTCAAGCAGATGCTCGAATGTTACATAGCGCACAGGAAAGAAATAGTAATACGCAGGACTAAATTTGACCTGGCCAGGGCCAAGGAGAGGGCTCATATACTCGAGGGGTTGAAAAAAGCGCTCGCA
>CAISWF010000034.1 GCA_903889135.1 Candidatus Omnitrophota bacterium
ATCAAAAAAGGGGGGTGGAGATGGTGCTACGCACAAGCAAGAAAGATGGTTTTACCCTTATCGAGCTGTTAGTCGTCATGGCAATCATACTTATCCTTGCCGGTTTACTTACACCCGGTCTATTTAAAGCCAAGACACAAGCCGGTAAGGTAAGCTGCGCCAACAACATGAAGCAGATAGGCTCAGCGATGGAGCTGTATTCAACTAAACATGGCGGTGCTTATCCCGGTGCCCTGGCGGAATTGAGCACGGATAACGACATCGACGACACTAACGTATTGAATTGCCCCGCGGCCGCAGCTTCGTATAGCGCTTTTTCGGTAGTGCCTACGTCCGGTACAGCGTCCAACACCATTATCTTGAGCTGCACCAACGCTGCTCACGGCACAGGCGCTTCTATAAGCCTCTACAGGGGTTTATACGTCAAGATCCGGTAACGATAATTACAGGTTAATGGCTTTATAAAGGCACCTGAGAAAACTCGGGTGCCTTTTGTGAAAGGCGACGTACCCAAGTGGTAAGGGAGCGGTCTGCAAAACCGCGATCCATCGGTTCGATTCCGATCGTCGCCTCCATATTTATTATAAGCGCCAAAACGCCGGGATGGCGGAATTGGCAGACGCACGGGACTTAAAATCCCGCGACCGTAAGGTTATGAGGGTTCGACCCCCTCTCCCGGCACCATATTCGTCAACAAATTACCACTAAAAAGCAAGATATTTTTCTTGACAAATATCCACGTTAGGTGTACTTTGTATGAAGCATTGTCATTAAATAATAAGCAAATCGGAGCCGGAAGTTAGGCTCTTTTTTGTTTATTGGGACCGGAGAATGGAAAAGAAAAAAGTAGTAATAATCGAAAATAACCCGACGGTAGCTCAGGACATCTCTGAAGCATTTTCCGAAAGAGATTGCCTGCCCCTGTTGGCAACCAACGGTCTTGACGGAATAGAGTTGGTCTGCCAGGAATCGCCCAACCTTATCCTTCTGAATCCCTGCATTACCGATATAAACGGCGGCTCCGTCTATAAGTTACTCAAGGACGATCCTAAGAATTCCGATATCCCCATCCTGATCTGCGTCACTAACGAAAGAGACATGTTCAGGTTCTGCGGCATGAAACAGCAGCCCGAAGAAAATATAGTAAAATTCACGACAAAGGCCGATTTCAAAGAGAACATCGACAAGATCCTTAAGCTCCTGGAAAGCAGGGTATTGTCGAATAAATTCCAACTCAATAGCGAGCAGTTTAAGAAGATCCTGGTAAAACTCGTTAGCGCCTACCAGGCATATAACGGTTTATCGTCGGAAGAGGTCAAGGTCATACTGAGCGAAGTCCTTGAGAATATAACATCTATGTTAAGCTCCGAGCTCGGGTCATTGATGCTAGTCGACGAACCTGCGCAGGAGCTGGTGATCAAGGCCTCCAAAGGTTTAAGCGATGACGTGATAAATAAGACCCGCATAAAGGTGGGCAAGGGGATCTCCGGGTGGGTGGCCAAGGCAGGCAGCCCCCTCCTGATAAGGAATATCGAGACCGATGAACGTTTCTCCCGGCAGAATTCCAAAAGATATTACACCTCCTCATTATTGAGCGCCCCCATCCGCGTAAGGAACAGGATCGTCGGCGTGATCAACGTAAATAACAAGTCCACAAGGGAACCCTTCACGGAATACGACCTCTCGCTCCTGACCATCCTGACAAATGAGATGTCAATAGCGATCGAATCCTCGCATTGGCAGAAGGAGCTTGAGGAAGCCAGCGCCAAGATAGAAAAACTTAAGGTCAGCAAGCAGATCCTGTCTGATATCGCCCGTTCGCTGGATGATGAATTATATGAGTTGACAATTTCGCAGGAAGTCAGTAATATAATATATTCAAGGCTTGATCATAAAGAAATAATAGACGCAATTTTGGAGATAATCGAACGCTCCATAGATTGCCATCTGTGCGGTTTGTTGTTTGTGGATGAGGAAAAGAAGACGGGGATAATAGTCGAGGTAAAATACCCGGCTACCCAGCAGGAGATTGACAGCTTTAAGCTGAAGATCATAGAAACGTTCAACAGGTTAACAGGGGGGAGACTGTTGCCGGAACAAGTTTCGGTTGATCAGGCCCGCGACAGCGGAAATTTAATAGATTCGTCCGTCGAGGATAGGAATATCCTCAGCTCTTTCCAGGCGCAATTGTTATTGGCCGGCGAAAAGCCCATCGGCATGCTGGCTGTTACCAATTCATTCCCGGGCGCCTTCAGCGGCGAAGACCTGAGGGTCTTCTCGATCATATCCCGCCACTCAAGCATCGCGATAAACAATACCTTGCTCCACAAGAAGATAACCGAGCTCTCCATAACAGACGGCCTTACCGGCCTTTATGTCTACAGGTATTTTAACGACGCGCTTGAAAAGGAAATATTAAGGTCGGCCAGGTACAGGCAGCCATTCGGCTTGATAATGATCGATCTGGACAGCTTCAAAAAGATCAACGACAGCTACGGCCATCCCCAGGGCGACGAAGTGTTGAAAGAGGTCTCCCAGATATTCAGGAAAATATGCCGCGAGGTCGATATCGTAGCCAGGTACGGCGGCGAGGAATTCGCGATAATACTTCCTGAAACAGACATGGAGGGCGCGTTCGTACTGGCCGACAGGATAAGGATGGTCATAAAGAACTACGCTTTCGGCGCGAAAGAGAACGTGATAAACCTGACGGCTAGCATAGGGGTCGCAAGCTATCCCGATATAGCGATCTCGAAAACGGATATCATAAAGCACGTCGACAGGGCGTTATACAAGGCCAAGGCCGAAGGCAGGAACAAGACTTGCCGCGCCATAAAGGAGATCACGAATGAGGTCCAGTAAACAACTTTTGTTCTGCTGCATCGTCACGATTTTCCTTTTGGTATTCGCCCACCTCATCTCCGCCCAGGAAGACAAGACGGTCTCCCTTGACGTGCAGAACATGAATATAGACGCCGTACTCAAGACGATAGCCGACCAGAGCGGGATGAACGTCGTCTTGAGCAACAACGTCATCGGGACGGTTACCGTAAAGCTTGACAAGGTAAGCGTCATCCAGGCGCTCGATTCGGTCTTAAAGGCGAATAATTATTTATACGCTATCGATAACGGCATAATAACCGTCTATACATACCAGGACGCGGAGCAGCAGGACCGTTTCATAAATCTCCAGACAAAAGTATTCGCCCTTAGCTACACCGACGTTTCCGACCTGAAAAAAGTCCTCCTTTCGATGAAGACCGCCCGCGGCAAGATAGAGACTAATGAGAAGAACAACCAGGTCATAGTGACCGATACGCCGGAAAAAGTAAAAGAGATCGAGACCGCGCTTAAAGAGCTCGACCAGCAGACCGAGACGAAAGAGTACAAACTGCTCTATTCCAAGGCCAAGGATATCGAGCCGAAGATACTCCAGGTGATCCCGAAAGAGAAGGGCGATGTATATGTCGACGAGAGGACCAACAGCATAGTCGTCAGGGCGACCCCGGTCATACTGAAAAATATAGACGGCTTCATCGGGGGATGGGATTCCCAGCATAAGCAGGTACTCATAGAGGCAATGATACTGGAGGTCACCCTCGATGACGAGACGAAACTCGGGATACAATGGCAGCAGTTGACCCAATCGATAGATGCCAACGGGAACGCTATCCATCACCCCTCGCTTATCAACACAGCCGCGATGTTCGCGGCGGGCCTTCCGGCCGCGGGACCGGCCGGTTTCTTCAAGATCGGGAGTCTTACGGCCGACGAATATAACGTAGCATTAGACATGCTTAAAAATAACACTAATACCGAGGTCCTTTCGAGCCCGAGGATCGTGGTCATAGACAATGAGAAAGCGGAAATACTTGTCGGCAGCAGCGAACCGTACGCGGTGGCGACGACCGACCCGATCACCCACTTGCTTGTCCAGGATATAAAGTATATCGATGTCGGCGTAAAGCTGGACGTCACGCCCCAGATCGGCGAGGATAATTATGTCACGATGAAGGTCCACCCCGAGGTCAGCACAGCGAGAAGGGTGCCGGAGGTCGACAACGTCGTGGCCAAGGACACCACCCAGGCCGACACGACCATGATGATCAAGGACGGCGAGACTATAATCCTGGGCGGACTGATCAAAACCCAGAAGAAGCAGGCGATAAACAAAGTGCCGGTATTGGGGGATATCCCGATATTGGGCGCTCTCTTTAAAAATAAGGATTATTTTAACGAAAAGAGGGAGGTAATGGTCTTTATTACTCCCCATATCCTCACCAACAATAACCGCCAGACGGCCTCGAGACAGCAATATCAAGGTACCGTCAACAGGCTAAAAAGAGAAGATCCGATCATCACCGATGCAATGGAAAAATCCGGCGGGGTAAAGATCAGCCCGGTCGAGAAAGAAAAGAAGGACGAAGCTATA
This sequence comes from Candidatus Omnitrophota bacterium, assembly GCA_903889135.1. Taxonomy (GTDB): domain Bacteria; phylum Omnitrophota; class Gorgyraeia; order Pluralincolimonadales; family Pluralincolimonadaceae; genus Pluralincolimonas. The sequence goes on from CAISWF010000034.1 coordinate 4,433, forward strand.
AGGAAAGATATAAAAAGAATATTAAATATGGAACAAGAGTAGGCCATGCCGCCGACAACCACGGAAACTCAAGGCTCTTTACGTGATTATTTACAAATAATCTTCCATCGCAGATGGTTCTTCGTCATGCCCTTCGTTATCGTATTCTTCACTGCCAGCATAGGCAGTTTTTTTCTTCCCAAATATTATAAATCGTCAGTCCTTGTACTCGTCGAAGAAGAAAAACCGGTAAACCCATTAGCTAAGGAAACGCCGTATCTCTCTTCTACGGGCCAGCCCCCTACCCTTGCCGAACAACTTAAGACTTTGGCCGAGAAGATCCTGAGCTACCCGCATCTTTTAGTATTAGTTAAGACCCTCGGAATGGATAAGGGCGTTGCCGACCAAGCCTCATACGAAAAACTTCTAATGGGAATACGCAGCCGGTCCGACGTAAGAATGCGCTCTCCCGACGTTTTCCAGATCTCTTACGAAGACAAAGACCCCGTCATCTCTAGAGACGCAGTCAGGACGTTGATCAAAATTTTTATCGACGAAAATAAATCGAAAAAGACCGAGCAAGCCCAGGAAGCAGTTAAATTTGCCGAAGAACAGGCGCTGATCTATAAGAAAAAACTGGAAGAATCCGAGAAAACTCTTTTTGAGTTCCGGGCTCAATATCCGATGCAGTTGCCCGGCAAGGAGCTCGACTACAACGTCTCCATGCTCACCAATTACCAGACCGCGCTCACCACTATCCAGATGAACATAAAGGAAGGCCAGAACAAGATAGACCTGGCGAAAAGACAATTAGCCGGCAGGGAGGCGGTCATTATAACATCTGAATCCATTGACCTTAATCCGGCGGTAAGCCGCCTCAATTCCAAACTACAATCATTGCAATCTCAGCAGGAAGAGCTCGCTAAGACCAAGCCCGATTCACCGGATATCGCTTCTTCACAGGTTGAAATGGAAGATACGCGGGAACAGCTCCGCCTCGAAACCGAAAAATTAGTCGGAAGCGACACGTCCCAGACCGCGCCTCTTTTTTATAAAAGATTGGAACAAAGGCTGAAAGACGCCCAAAAGGAGACGAATGAGTTAAAGGCCAGGGAGAAGAACCTGCAGGATCTGGTCAAAGAATATGAAAAGAGGATCGAGACATTACCCGAACAGGACAGGAAATTAGCCCTGCTTACGAGAGATAACGAAGTAAATGAAAATATATATAAGATGTTAATACTTAAAGTAGAAGAGAATAAGCTCGCGACAGCGGAGGCCGAGGAGAAAGGCACTAAATATACGATCCTGGACGATGCCAGGCCAGCAAACCCAGCAGCGTGCTAAAAGTCAGCGGGCGCAGACTCTTTGACGGGGACAGTTCCCGAGCGCTTGTCAGCAAGGCGGCAATCTCTTGTGGCGTGTAGATATGCACCGGAACTCGGCGGTAAGCCGGTCCAAATAAACCTGCTGGCGGGATTTGGGTGCGCGGCTCGAAGGCCGTCCAAAAGAGGGCGAAGTGCCGCACCGCCTCCAAACGCCGCGCCCGCCGCAACG
>CAISWF010000035.1 GCA_903889135.1 Candidatus Omnitrophota bacterium
CCATAACATTCAACGAGAAGATAAATATCGCGACATTCACGGCCGCTAATCTCGCCAAGTTATCAATACAGGACGGAACGACAACCGTCACGTTATCAGGCGCGACTATTATCACCGCCGCGAGTTCGACAGTAATGGAGGCGACGCTGACAGTAGCCGAAGATAGCGCGCTCTACGGGATAAGAGCCAATACGCTTCGCCTCGTAGTAGGGGCTTCCTGCGGCATAAAGGATCTGGCCGCGCAGGAACTCGCCCAGAACACCTATGCCACCTCGACCTATCCGGTGACTTATAACGCGGCCGCGGTGACCCCGATAACAGGTATATTAAAAGACTCGAAGAGCGGCCTTATTATCGCTAACGCGTCCGTTACGCTGTATGACTCGGCCGGGAACGTTCGCGGCCAGACGACGTCCGACAACAACGGTAACTTCATATTTAACGTGAATATCCCTTCGGGCGGCTATACCTTAGGCGTAACGAAATCGCCTATGTTTAAGAATACGACTCAGGCAATTACAGTAACGGCAGGGACCGCTCTGGCAGCCGGCGACGTTCTGATCGATCCGTCCGGTATAGTTTATGACTCAGTGACGGGCAATCCCATACAGGGCGCTAATGTTATACTCTATACGGCGGGCGGCCTTATATACGGCGGAAGCCCTCAACCGAATCCTCAAACTTCCCGCACCGACGGCAGTTATAACTTTGACGTGGCCCCTGGCACGTACTACCTGACCGCAGTAAAAGACGGTTACACCAATTATAAAGGCGCGACGTTCCAGGTCGTAAACCAGGCTATCGAGTGGAATATACCGCTGGTCGCGGGTGGCAATGTAGCCGGCGCCTATCTTTCCATAATCCATACCGTTAACAAGACTACAGCTTCCGTCGGCGATATCCTTACATATACCATTACCGTTACCAACATATCTGACAAAGTGGATGTGACAGGCGTAACGATAACTTCAAGCCTTCCGCACGATTTTAAATACGCTAAAGGAACCACGACTATAGATGCGGCGTTACAGGCCGATCCTTCCAGTCCCGTATCGCCGTCCTGGTCACTCGGTACCGTAACGCACGCCACCACAAAGGTCATTACATATCGTGTAATAATGGGCCCTGATGTCAAAACGGGCAAGAATAAGGCATACGCCTCCGCCCTGGGAACGGCAAACGGTTCTTCGACCCAAGCCGGCCCCTCAACCGCTGTAGTTGATGTTCGGGAAGGCCTTTTTTGTAATAAAGAACTTGTCATAGGTAAAGTCTTTAACGACAAAAACGGAAACGGCATCCAGGACCCTGGGGAAGAAGGCATCCCCGGCGTTGCGCTCATTATGGAAGACGGCAAAACAATAGTTACCGATGAGGACGGGAAATTCTCCATCCCGGATGTATCCGTGGGGGTACACATATTAAGAGTTGACCAGAGGATGCTCCCCGGTGGCCCTCTCACAAAAGAGTCGACTCTGAATAAGAGCGAGAAGGTGGCATACGAATCGACGAAGATAAGAGAATCGCAAAGCAGCCAGTATACGGCCGGCGGAAGCGATAAGTCGCAGGCGGGGCAGGCTTCTCCCGTCATTGCGAGCCCCTCATCTGTCACCATGAACTCTACAAGCGGCCAAAGCTCGGCAGGGCAGTCCCTATTCTCGCAAAAACCAGCGGCCTTATCCGGTGTCGAAACTCAACAACCCAATAATTCAGTAAACCCGGTAAATACGACCAACCCAACCAACCCGATAACGCAGCCCAATAATATTGCAAACCCGGTAAATGCGATTAACCCGGCGAACCCGGCAGTCCAGGGATCCAATAATCCCGCAAACCTTGTAAACCCTGTAAACCCCGTAAATAATAATTATAATCCTATTATTGAGCGCCGCACCCTCGGTGATTGGACGAGTAATTCTCTTTTCGGCAAGCCTAAGCCTGTGAAAGAGGAAGAGGATACCCGAAGCCTCCCAAAACAGGTCCTTGCTTACAGACCCGATAGACCGAGAGTCTCAAAATTCTTCCGCGTCTATGAGACTCAGTCTACCAAAGTAAACATCCCTTCTCGAGATATTCCTGCCCCATTTGAAGCGGATTGTTGGTTCGCTGTAATGATTTAGAAAGACGCTATTTTTACTTTTCAAATAAAATTATATGCATCGAAAAGCAGCGGGACGGCGAGGCGGTTGGGAACGAAGATGCATTAATATCCTCATGAGCTCGTCATTGTTCAAATCAGGTCTTTGCTCAAATCCTTACCGATAGTGGTGCTCTGCAGTTCTAAGCCTGACAGAGCTGCGGCTGTAACGCCAAGATCCGCAATACGAATGGTTCTGTCATGTGTGCCTGTC
>CAISWF010000036.1 GCA_903889135.1 Candidatus Omnitrophota bacterium
CCGCACGGCATCTTGTGCTGCCTCCTTTTAATATATGACTTTATTGAGCGGGTATTCGATTATGCCTTCCGCTCCCGCTTGTTTCAATCTGGGTATTAGCTCGCGCACCTGTTTCTCGTCGATAATGGTCTCTATGGCACACCATCCGGGAACGCTCAGCTGCGAAATAGTGGGCCTGCGCATGGCCGGAAGTATGCCGAGGATCTTCTTTAAGTTCTTATTCGCGATATTCATCTTCAAGCCGACCTTCTCCTCGGCAGCAATGGCGCCCTTGAGCAGTATTGCGATCTTCTCTATCTTCGCCTTCTTCCAGGGATCTTTCCAGGATTTTTTGTTGGCGATCAATTGCGTCGTCGAGGTGCAGAGCGTCTCTACTATTTTCAGGTTGTGCGCGCGCAATGAGGAACCGGTCTCGGTAAGCTCGACGATGGCGTCGACCAGGCCGGAATACACCTTGGCCTCTGTCGCGCCCCACGAGAATTCGACGTCGGCGTTGATCTTCTTCTTTTTAAGATATTCTTTTGTGAAATTTACAAGCTCGGTCGCTATCCTTTTGCCGTTAAGGTCCTTCACGCCGCGTATGTTCGAGCTCTCCGGGACAGCCAGGACCCATCTTACGGGATTTAGGCTCTGTTTGGCGTAGGTAAGCTCTTCGACGCGGACAACATCGGACTTGTTCTCGAGTATCCAGTCGTTGCCGGTGATCCCGCAATCAAGGATGCCCTGCTCGACATACCGCGACATCTCCTGCGCCCTTAACAGCACAGGGGCAAGCTCCGGGTCGTCGGTGGAAGGAAAGTACGACCTCTCCGAGCCGGATATGGAAAACCCGGCCTTTTTAAACAGTTTAAAGGTAGCCTCTTGCAGGCTACCTTTAGGTAATCCTATTTTCAGCTTGGACATGGCTCATATTCTATATTCAACGAGCCTAAAAGTCAACGATATTTTCGCCGGAAGCCAGTTCGTTCGTCAGCACGAACTCTTCGGCGAGGTCGTCCTTTGCAATGAGGGCGACCGAAACGAGGCCGGGCCCCCTGGAGGCAAGGGAAAAGAGTATAAGATTGACCGCTACTATGAATGTCGCCGCGGCAAGCACCGGTTTCGGCTGGAAGAAGGAGGAGAATGTCGCGCCCAGCCCTTCGGCGAACCCGTAGCTGCGGCTCGACTTACGGCTGTCTATGGCATCCAGTCTTTCCCCCAGCTCCCGGTCGAACTTCAGCCAAAACCCTTTTTGAGGCTCGGGAGCCTTCTTTTTCGCGATCATATCCATGATATCCTTAAACGATGCCATATTGTCCACCCCCTTCCGTCTTTATGTATGGCGATAACGCTTTCTGTAAATTCTTTGTCGCGCGAAAAAGATGGACTTTCGCGGTCGACTCGCTGCATCTTATCACGCCGGCTATCTCGGCTAATTTCATGCCGTGCATATGCCTCAATATAAAGGTCATCTTCTGATTCTCCGGCAGCATATTTATCGCCTTGTCGACTTTTTCGCGTATCTCCTTATTGAGTAGCGCCTCGCCGGGACCGGGGCCGCTCTCAACCGCCTCGACCGGCGACTCATCGTCTTCATCAACCGGCTCATGCGTATCCACAAGCACCTTCATCCTGGCCTGCTTCTTCCTTAAGGCGTCCTTGCACTGGTTTACCAGTATCCTGTAAAACCATGTATAGAATGCCGATCCGCCGCGGAATTTCCCGATATTCAAATACGCCTTTACGAACGCCTCCTGCAGCACGTCCTTGGCGTCCTCGGCGTTCCCGGTAAAATTATAAGCGAGGGCGAACGCCTTCCCCTTGTAAATATCCACAAGTGAGTCGAACGCCGCCCGCTCGCCATTCCTGGCCCGTTCAATAAGCTGAAGCTCCTGATCCAATGTCGGCTCGGCCTTTATTTGTTAGTATCAGCCCCCTGCGGGGACGTTGCCAGGTCCTTCTTCAGTTCGGAGAGTGTAGATTCCATCCTCTCTATCTGGCCCTGGATTATCTCCTTATACTTCGCCGGGTCCTTCTCTTTAAGCTGCGCCAGCCGCTCGCGTATCTCCCCGCGCCTGCTTTCCATCATCTTCTTGAACTGCTCTGGATGTTCCCTGCCGTATTCCCTCAGCTTGTGGAATCTCTCAAAGCCGCGCTCCCTCGACTGCGCCTTGCCGATAGAATAACCCGTAAAGCCCGAGCTTGCCGCGATGATAAGGACAAGCACTGCCGCCAAAACTACCTGGGATGCCTTCATCTTATACCTCCCTTTTACTTTATTAGACGGATAAGAACGGTAAAAGTTTACTTTATTTTACCATAAATGAGGTTGCCTGTACGGAGTTTTCCTGTTATAATACTTTAACTTTTATATACCCCCGCAATGGGGGTCTAAGGAGAACCTAGAAATGCTAAAACAGATCAGGGAAAACGCAAGGATACCTCTTTACCTGTTAATAGTGGCTTTCATCGGCCTCTACGCGGTAAGCGCACACGAAAACATCCCTCCCGCCGGAAAGATATTCGGCAGGAAGGTCCTCGTAAGCGATTTCCAGAAGGCCTACAACGGCTCGAAGACCCAGTTGTTGATGAGATACGGTAAATTGCCCAACGACTCAAAACTGGAGACGATCATCGAGGACGAGGCATGGAACAGGCTCATAATGCTCTACGAGGCCAATAAAGAGCGTATAAAAGTCAGCGATAAGGAAATCGTAGATTTCGTGAAGGGGATGGCCGCATTTAACGACAAAAGCGGCAGCTTCAGCAAGAGGCAGTACGAGGAGATATTAAAATACGGCTTCGGCCTTACCCCTGCCGAGTTCGAGGACCAGGTCAAAGAGAACCTGATGATAGATAAATTGATCGGGAAGCATAGCGATGACGCGAAGATCACTGACGACGAGGTCCTCAAAGAATATAAATTCCTGAACGAGAAGGCGAGGGCCGATTATGTGTTGTTCAAGGCCGCCGATTACCTCCCGCAGGCGGCGGTGGCTGAAGACGAAATAAAAGCGTACTTCGAAAATAACAAAGCGGCCTTCAAGATGCCCGCACAGGTGAACGCGGATTATATCGCCAAGCCGTTCCCCGACGACAAAGAAGAGTCGAAGCAAAAAGCCAGGAAAGAAATGAAGGACATCTCTTACGAATTCGCCTCGGATACGGACCTGGCGGCGGCTGCAAAGAAGTTCTCGCTCGAGGTGAAAGAGACCGGGCTCTTCAACAGGGAGACGAATATCCCGGGCATAGGATACGACCTTAAATTCGCGGATACGGCGCTCTCCCTTGCGGTGGGCCAGGTCAGCAGCCCGCTGGAGACGAAGACCGGCGTGTATATAATAAAGATCAAGGATAAGAAACTGGAGCGCCAGGCCTCCCTCGCCGAGGTAAGAGATGCGGTCGAGAAGGGCCTGAAGGCCGAGAAGGCGGACGCGGCGGCGAAGGCCAAAGCGCAGGAAGCCTTGAAGGCAATAAAGGCCGGCATTGAAAAGAAAGAGTCGTTTGACGCGGCCGCGAAAGACCTGTCGTTATCCGTCAAGAAGACAGACGCGTTCGCGCGCGGGCAGTATATAGAAGGATTGGGCACGGCGCCTGAGTTCGCCGAAGCCGCTTTTGCCGTAAAAGAGGGCGATATATTCAGCGGCGCGGTCAAGGTCCACGACGGTTATGCGATCGTGAAACAGGATTCGATAACCCCCATAGATGAGAAGAAATACCAGGAAGAGAAAGATAAATTAAAGCAGGCGCTTTTGGAGCAGAAAAAATATTTCGCCTCAATAACATGGTTCAGCGAGCTGAGGAAAAAAGCGAACCTGGAGAATAATCTCGGAAAGGTGCGGGGATTCCGCAAGTCTTAAAGAAGTTATCCGGAGCGAGAAACCCTATAGTCTCGCCCATCAAGTTTAGCGGCTGGAGGAATTCCATTTCAAGGAGCTTCCAGCCGTCTTCTTCTTTAACGAGTTTCAGCCTGAACTTATCCTTCTCCCCTTCCAGCCCCTTCGTTATCGTTTCTGAGGTTCCCTGGCCGGTACGGCCGATTATCAGGGCGACCAGTTCCACGTCCGCCTGAGTCTTCGACTCGTTTAGTTTTATGTCCACGCTCTCTATATTAATGAAGACATCCTTATAATACGAAACGAAATTCTTCACGCCGAAGACGAGCGTCGAGCGGTCGTTGCCGTATTTGTCCTTGTAATCGAAGGAGACCATATCCACGATGCCGAGGAGGTTCTTTTTCTCGATGCGGGCCTTGCCTGTCATTATGAATTTTTTAATACGGGCCGGCTCGCCGCCGAAGACGTCCGAGAAGATGTTATAGGCAAAACAGGCAACCAGCGAGATCGCGACGGCCCAGAGGTAGATCTTAATATAGTTTCTTATCGGGAAGCTCATTGAATTTCTCGAAGAGTTCGAGGCATTCCTTACGCATAAAACCCGGGACGAGTTTTACTTCGCTCTTTCCGAGGGATTTGAGGCGGCTGCCTGTTATTTCAAGTTCGTTGAAACCGATCTTCTTTGCGTCTTTCGTCGTCGTGCCGTAGATTATCTTGTTGATGCGGGCCCAGTGTATCGCGGAAAAGCACATCGGGCAAGGCTCCGTCGTCGAATATATTACGCAGCCGGAGAGGTCGAAGGTCTTTAGTTTGCGCGAAGCGATGCGGATGGCATTTACCTCGGCATGGCAGGTCGCGTCATTTTTCAGGACTGTGTTGCGCGCGACAGCGATAACTTTACCGCCTTTGACGATACAGGCGCCAAACGGCCCGCCGTCCATCTTCTTGAGGTTCTTTCCGGCCTCTGTTATGGCCAGGAGCAGGAATCTCCTGTTCATCTATTCTTTAACTCCCTTGTTGCGTCCGTAGCGATCCAACGGGCGGCCTTTGAGTCTATATTATATATTTCTTTGGCGGTTTTGAGCGCGGCTTTCCTGAGCCTTGGATTGCGCTTGCCGATCTGGCGCAGGGCCCAGTTTACGGCCTTCCTTACGTAATTGCGCTCGTCGGTAGACTCCCTCTTTATTACCGGGAGATAGACCAGGAATGCCCGGTCTTTGGCTTTTTTGTCGTGCACTGCGAGGCTGGCCATAAGGGCGAATCCTGCCCGCTTATAATATTCTTCTTTCTTCCTGCTCCACTCATGGGTCTTTTTGTGCGCAACCGGAGTACGGCAAAAAAGATTCGAGCATACCTGGTCGCAGACATCCCACGAATCGAAATCCTTCGCCCACCTGTCCATTTGCGCGGGCGTGATCTTACCGGGATCTTCGACCATACCGGCGAGGATGCGCGCTTCATGGACGCCTGACGCCCATAATTTTTGCGCGAGCGTGTGGTCTTTGCCTGTTTGTCTCGCCATCTTCCTGAGAACGGGTATGGGTACGCCGAGGGTGTTTTTGGAATTGATGCCGAAGCGGGCCATCCCCTCGATATTTTTGGGATTAGAAAGGGCCTTGAGCTTCTTTAGTATCTCCGCAGCCGTATACCGGGGCATGGATTATTTTTTGAGCGAGATCTCGACGAGTTTCGCGTTTACGCCGGCAAGCTTATTAAGCTTTTTCGCCAGTTCCCTGTTCTGCTTCTTCTCGCCGGCAAGCTCCAGGATGATAAGCCCCACATCCGAACACCTGTCCATTACGCCATCATGGATGCCTAGACGGGTCTTTACGATGCAGCCGTATTTAGTGAGGACCTTTTGGAAATTCACCGCCGACTTGCTGCGGGTGCGCAACAGCGCTATCAGTATGCTCTTCATCTATTCCCCCTTTAAAATTACCGGTCCCCAAAACAGGTCCCGACAGAACGCGCCGATTCCACGAGCGGATGGTCCTTCGGGACGAGCCTCTTGCCCTTAGCGACATCCCTGAGAGTGACCTTGGTGAACTCGTTATTCCTGACCGCGACCATATGGCCGAACGCGCCTTCATTCACGAGATCCATCGCCTTTGTCCCGAGCTGCGTGGCGAGGACCCTGTCGAAAGGCGTGGGCGAGCCTCCCCTCTGGAGATGGCCCATTATCACGGCGCGCGTCTCGATGCCGCACGCCAATTTCTCTATCTGCCCGCCGAGGACAAAGCTTATGCCGCCGAGCCTGTCCGACTCAAAGCTCTGCTTCACCACCCTGTTCACCACGACATCCCCGCCCTTCGGCTTCGCGCCCTCGGATACCACGATTATGCTGAACCTCTTGCCTTTGCTATGCCTCTCTTTTATTTTCTTGACGACCACGTTGATATCGTACGGGATCTCGGGGATGAGTATGATATCACCGCCGCCGGCAACCCCGGAATGGAGCGCTATCCAGCCAGCGGCCCGGCCCATTACCTCTATTATCATCGCGCGGTGGTGCGATTGCGCCGTCGTATGTATCCTGTCGATGCCTTCGGTCGCTACCCATACGGCCGTGTCGAACCCGAACGTTATATCAGTGCCGAGGATATCGTTATCTATCGTCTTCGGGACGCCGACGACCGGGATGCCGTCATCATAAAGCCGGTTAGCGATGCTGAGCGTCCCGTCGCCTCCGATAGCCACCAGCGCGTCGGCTTTTAATTTCTTAAAATTATTTACGGCGCTCCTGTGATAATCTTTGAAGGTGACCTTGCAGGACTTGCTTTCAATGGCATAATGGTAAGGATTGGCGATATTGGACGTACCGAGTACCGTGCCGCCGAGGGCGATTATGCCCGAAACATCGTGATTCTCGAGCTTCCTGACCTTATTTTTTACGAGGCCTTCATAACCGTCCTCGATCCCGACGACTTCGCATCCCTCGCCCATGGCTTTTTTAGCCACGGCGCGAATGACCGCGTTCAGGCCCGGACAGTCCCCGCCGCCGGTAAGTATCGCTATCCTTTTTGGTTTCATATTAGCCCCCTCTGTTAGATTATAAGAGCGCTGTAATTAAAAAGCAACTTTAAAAAATCGGGCGGGTCCTGTCTGCCGAGCACCTCGCCCCTTTTGCTGGTGCAAAAGGGCCAAGGACTTCGTCGGCAGTCACCCGCTGCAAATTTCAAATCTTGCTTATTATTTCTAATATTTCTTTTTTCGTTTCTGCCGCGCAAGCCGCTACACGTAATGGGCGGACGTTATCAAGGCCTTTCGTATACCAGCAGAAGAATTTGCGGAACGCCGGGATCGCCCTTTTGGCGCCGAAACATTTGACCGAGGAATTGAGATGGTATTTTATCGTCTTTACGATCGTTTCTTTTGAAGGCCTTTCCAAGATAGTGCCGTCTTCGAGGTAAGTTTCGACCTCACGGAAAAACCAGGGGTTGCCCAGCGCGCCGCGGGCCAGGAGGATCCCGTCGCAACCGGTCTCATCGAACATTTTTTTCGCGAGCTGGGCGGATAATACGTCGCCGCTGCCGATGACCGGGACCTCCACCGCGTCCTTGACCGACTTTATGACATCGTAATCGACACTGCCGCTGTATAACTGGTTCCTCGTCCTGCCGTGAATGAATATCGCGGCCACGCCCGCGTCCTCAGCGATTAAAGCCGTCTCCCTGGCGTTGACTGAATTCTTTTCCCAGCCGGCGCGGATCTTTACCGTGACCGGCCATTTCGATTCCCTGACCATTATCTTAAGCAGGCGCTTGAGCTTTCTTGGATCCTTGAGGAGCGCCGCGCCTTCGCCTTTAGCGGTGACCTTTCTTTCAGGGCAGGCGGCGTTGAAATCGAGGATATCGAATTTATATTTATGGAGTTTTTCTATAGCGCGGTTTAAATACTCGGATTCGTTCCCTACGAGCTGGATCCCGAGCGGCCTGTCGCCTTTCGCCGACCCGAGCATCTCGAGCGCCTTTACGTTGCTGTAGCTTAACGAGCGCGCGTTGACCATCTCGGTAAAGGCGAGCTCCGCGCCGAACTTGCGGTTGAGCATGCGGTACGGCAGGTCGGTTATACCCGCCATCGGGGCAAGGATAAGGTTGGACTTAAGTTCTAATTTACCGATAGTGAGCATAAATATCAGTCGGAGATCTTGACGTATTCCTTGGGCGCAAAATTCGCCTCGAACGTCCAGGCGCAGGCGTAACAGTCCGTTATCATGAAAGTCACTATTATATCGAGGCCAAGCTCATCTACCCAGGGCTTCAAAAACGGCCTTGACGCGATGACCTCCCTCTTCAGGTTATCATCGTATATTATGACGGCCTTGCCCTTGACCCTGACCTGCGTTGTGGTCTTCGGATCGAAGAAGCAGGCCTCGACCAACGGGTTGTCGCGGATCTGCTTATACAGGTCTTTCGTGTTCCCAGTGTGGAATATTATCCCCTTCTCGTCCGCCCTGTACGCCATCATGCCTCTCACGTGCGGCTGGTTATTCTCGCAGGTTGCGAGGTGGCAGACGAGGTTCGCGTTGATGAACTTAACGATCTCTTCCTTTGTCATTTTTCAATATACCTCACGACGTATTCCAGTGATTTTTTCTTGGGGCCTTCCTGTTCTTTGGCCGGATAACCGACAGGTATGACCGCCATGAACTCCCCTTTTGCTTCGCCGAAGAACGACAGCACTTCGTCCTTTATCAAAAATAATATCCCGAGCCATACGCTGCCGAGGCCCAGGGATGTCGCGGCGATAAGCAGGTTCTCGACCGCCGCCGAAGAGCTCTGTATCTCCATCGTCCGGAAAAAATCCTTCGCCTTATCCTTTTCTATCTTAAATAATTCGGTCCCGTGGTTTATCAGTGTGCCAGTGTTCATGACCGCGATGATGACCGGGGCGTTGCTGATGCTGCGGGCGGCCATACGCAGTATAGAGGATGAGGGTTTGGGGAAATCCGAGGACCTGTCCACGACCAGCTGGGAGAGTTGTTGTTTCTTTTCGCCGCGCACGACTATAAAACGCCACGACTGCTGGTTATGCGCCGACGGCGCCTTATTCGCGGCATCAAGTACCGTCTTGATAAGGGAATCACCTACCGGCCTCTCCTGGAACTGCCTCACGCTGTGCCTGCGATGGATAACTTTTAGCGTATCGTCTGAACGGAGATCTTCCATGTCACCAATGATTATACTCTATGTATCCAGGAAGGCCAAGAGGGATTTTATTATGGTAAGAGGATTCGGCGGACAGCCCGGGATATGCATGTCTACAGGAAGGACCTCTTTTACCCCGCCGGCGACGTAATATGAATCCTTGAACGCGCCGCTATCGAGCGCGCAGTCACCGAGGGTTATGACGAATTTCGGCTCGGGCATCGCGTCATAGGTCCTGCGAAGCGCCAACGCCATATTCTTTGATACCGGGCCGGTCACAAGCAGAGCGTCGGCATGGCGCGGGGACGCCACAAAGTCGATGCCGAACCGCTGAATATCGTAAATGGGGTTCGTGGTCGCGATTATTTCGGATTCGCAGCCATTGCATGAGCCGGTATCGACTTCCCTTATATGGAAAGACCTGCCGAACCGCTTGAGTATCCGCGCCTTCAGTTCTTCGCCGAGCTTTTCAGCCTCTTTGGCGTCCCTGCCGATCGGGATATCGGCTATTCCCTTCAAGATCCTGTTCTTTATGATGTTCTTCATAGGTCGTTCCCCGGATACGAGAGGTCGAAGCTCTTGTTGCAAAGCGGGAAATCCGGGATTATATTCCCGAGAACCGCGAAACACAGCCCCTGCCAGTTATGGAAAGACGGGTCGACTATCTTGCATCTCTCTATCCGGCCGGACGCGTCTGTTTTTATCCAAAAAAGGACGGGCCCTCTCCACCCCTCGGCATAACCGATACCGCAGCCCGGTTTTGGCTCGATCTTACTGGCGGCGGATATATCGCCCGGGGCCATGATCCTTATAAATTCTCTTATGAGCCGCACTGATTCCTCAAACTCCCGCAGGCGGACGTTCAGGCGCGCGAGGACATCGCCATCTTCTTCTCTTATGAGGTTGAAATTTGCCTCAGCGTAAACACCCGGGAATGTCTTCCGCAAGTCCATCGGTATGCCGGACGCGCGCGCCGCAAGGCCGACTATACCGAGGTCAACGGCGGTCTTCTTCTTTAATATGCCCGTCTTATCGACCCGGTCCATAAAAGATATGCTGGATCCGAGGATCGCCTTAAGTTCCCTGAAATCTTTCGATATCCCGTCAAGGTGATCCAACAGGGCCTTCCTCTCGGACCCGCCGAAGTCCCTGCTCACCCCGCCCACCTCATTAACGCCCTTAAGATACCTGCTGCCGGATATTTTCTCATTAAGGGCTAACGTATTCTCCTTCATTATCGAAGCGAACGCGTTCGGGAACGTGAAACCCACGTCCACAGCTATGCCGCCGATATCGTTTGTGTGATTATAGATCCTCTCCAGCTCGAGGAATATCGCCCTTATGTATTGCGCCCGTTCCGGGACACGCAAGCCGTATATCTTCTCGATCCCCCGGCAATATGCCGTGCTGTACGCGAACGCGGAATCCCCGGAGACGCGCTCGGAGAAGCTCACCGCGTCGTCCGAACCGGCAGAGGGCATCTTTTCAAAAAGCTTTTCGACGCCGCGATGGGTGAATCCGAGGCGCGCTTCGAGGCTTATTACCGGTTCTCCGGCCGCGCTGAACCTGAAATGCCCCGGGCCGATTATCCCTGCATGGACTGGCCCGACCGGCACCTCGAAGATCCCCTCGCCTTCGACTTTTTTGAATCTGTACGCACCATCCGAACGCTGCGCCCGTTCCGGAGGGATAAAATCTTTTCGCAAGGGATAGAATCCCTCAGGCCATACCTCATCGTGGAGATGGAGCCTCCTTAAGTCGGGATTGCCTCCCGGCTCGAGGCCGAACATCTCCTTCATCTCCCTCTCGAAAAGCGCCGCCGAGAAGACGTCTTTGGAGATCGATTCGAACCGGGTCTGCCCTTCCGGTAATTGCATCTTTACGAAAACCCATCTCTTATCCGCCCAATCGAGGAAGGCGCAATAGACGGCGAACGACTTCTTTTCGGTCCTCTCGTCAACCGCAAAATACATCATGACCGGGGAAGAAAGCTTTTTATGGAGTTCCAGGCATTTGCTCCTGAATTCCTCCGGTTTTACGTCTATGTATAATTCATCCCTGTATTCCATCATGCCCCTCTTATTATGCCGACCGCCGAGGTCATTAGCCCGCTTAAAAGGGCGGGCAATTTAAACCCGAGAGCGCATATAAATATTAACAGGAATATGAACGCCATCTTCCCGCTTAACGGCTCTCCTTCGGCGGTCACGTCAGACGGCTTTTTCCCGAACGCGACCTTGCTGATGTGATGTATGACCGCGCCGAATATTATCGCGAGGAACAGCAGGAACAGGGCCGACTGGAGATAAAGCCCCTGCCCGAAACCCGAAATGAGTATCATAACTTCACTGAAGAACACGGAGAACGGCGGGGAACCCGTCAGGGCGAACGCGCCTATTATCAGCATGACGCCGGTAAAAGGCATAGCGCTTATCACTCCCCTCATCGCGCTCATGTCGCTCGTCTTGTATTTTTTAACGGCGTTGCCGGCGCCAAAGAACATCAGTGATTTCGTGACCGCGTGGTTGAATACGTGGAAGAGCGCGCCGAAAAGCCCGAGCGCGCCGCCGAGGCCCAGGCCGAAAGTTATGACGCCGATATGTTCAACGCTGCTGTACGCGAGCAGGCGCTTGATGTCTTTCTGAACGATCACGAAAGCCGCGGATACGCCGAGGGAAAGGAGCCCAAAGAAGACCAGCAGCCTGTCAGAATATGCTGTGCCGATGCAGATATTTATTATGGAAGTGAACCTGATTATCGCGTAGATAGCCGTCTTAAGGAGCACCCCCGACAGTAGCGCGCTTATCGGCGCGGGCGCCTGGCTGTGCGCATCCGGAAGCCAGGTATGCATCGGAGCGAGGCCCGCCTTGGTCCCGTAGCCGACGAGGATGAAGAGAAACGCGACCTTCAATACCTTCGGGTCAAGCTTGCCCGCAACCGACGCCATATCCGTCCAGTTGAGGCTTGTCACCCCGCCGTCGCGCGAGGCGGTGTAATAGAATAATATCGTTCCTAAAAGGGCAAGCGTGATGCCGACCGAGCATATTATTATATATTTCCAGGCCGCCTCGATGGACCTCTTGTTGTTGTAGAATCCCACTAGGAATGCGGAAACTAGTGTGGTCATCTCTATCGCTACCCAGAGCATGCCGAGGTTATTGACGACGGTCACGAAATACATCGTTAACGCGAATAGGTTGAAGAGGCCGTAATAAGTACCCGCCTTCTTCTCATTTACCGCCCCCGCTTCCGCATCCTTCGCCAAGTATCCTATCGAGTAAAGCGCGGCGGCGAAATTCACGACCGATATAGTCAAAATAAAGAACGCGCCCAGCGCATCAATATAGAAAAAATCGAAAAGGCTTACCGGGCCTCCCTTGAGCACATACGACGCCAGGAATACGGAGGCAACCGATATCGCTAGGTGCAAGATCGCGTTGATGACTCCCAATATCTTTATCCTATTCATCCGTTAACCTTTCAGCTCGGTGAGCTTGTCCACGTCTATATGCGTGAACAGGCTGTTTATCTTATAGACGAAAATACCGAGTATTATTACCGCAAGGAAGACGTCGAAGAATATCGCTATCTCTACTATGAACGGCATCCCGCCCGAGACACTGGCGGCGGCCAGGAACATTCCATTCTCCATTACAAGGAGGCCTACTATCTGGGCAAGCGCCTTCATCCTGAAGATCATTATAAAAACCCCGATGAGCGTTATCGAGATAGAGACGAAGAACGCTGGGATCCCTGTGATCATCCCGGTAAACGCGTACGCCAGGTAAGCCAGCACTATCGCCGCGAAGATCGAGACAGTCGGGTTCACGGAAAGGCCGAGATCCTCGCCCACCTTTATCCTCTTGACCATCCTGCGCAGCAGGCGCGGGATCAATATGACTTTTATCAGGAAGAGTAGCGCGGCAACTATATATAATTCCGCCGAATCCGCCCTGTACGCCAGCATGAACATCAGCAGGAAAAGGAAGAACGATTGCGCGCGGAAACCGTTTATCAGCGCGGTCAGGCGTTTCGCCGCGACCATGGCAAAGGCCATCATGAGTATCAAGAATAAGAATATATTCATTAACATATCAGTACCCCGCCGCGGAAACGATGACCGCCATTATCGAGATGACGAACGCGAAGCTCAGGAGGTCTACGGCCCTGAACAATCTCATCTTCGCGACCGATACCTCGATCAAGCTTACCGTTATTATTATCACCGTCATCTTGAGGGCGAAATCGCCCCACGGGATGACCACAGCAGCGATCAGGGAAAAGAACAGTATTTGCTTTATGTGCGAGGCTAATTCTATCAGCGCGAGAGATTTCCCGGAATATTCCAGGACCATCGCCTCGTGTATCATCGTCAATTCCAGGTGCGTCTCCTGGTTATCTACGGGAATGCGCGAGGTCTCGGCTATGGTAACGATAAAAAGCGAGATCGCCGCGATAATAGATGAAAGCCGCAGTCCGACAGGCGCGCTTACCGCCGCGAGGTTCGTTGAACCGGCATTAAGCGAAACGGCAAAGACCGACAATAAAGCGACGGGTTCGGCAAAGGTAGATATGAACATCTCCCTCGATGAACCCATCCCGCCGAACGCGCTTCCCGCGTCGAGGCCGGCAAGGGCTATAAAGAACCTGCCCAGGGCCAATATAAATATGATGGCCAGGAAATCGCCCATATTGGAAAACGAAAGCGTAGCCGCGAATACCGGCACAAGCGATAAAGCGCATACGGATGAGGCGAGGATGACAAACGGCGCGGCCCGGAATATCCAAGACGTAGTATCCGAGACCACCTCTTCCTTCCCGAAGAGTTTGGCAAGATTATAATATGGTTGGAATATTCCTGCCCCCTTGCGCATCCTGATATTGTTCTTTATCTTCCTTATTATGCCGCTCACGAGAGGCGATACCGCGACGAGCAGCAATATCTGCGTGAGTATGAACGCGGGTTTCATATCAGGATCTCCCCATGAATATTATGAGCGCCAGTATCGTGATGAAGATATAGGCGATATAGACATGTATGCTTCCGGGCTGGATCCTTCTCATCGCCTGCGCAGTCTTGACTATAACGTTAAGCGCGGGTTCGTAGATATATCGCCTGAAGACCGGCGTTGTGAAGACTTCGTATTTGAACGATTTGACGTGATAAAAAGACTCCCTTATCTTTTCGGTCTTGGTATACGGCAGCAAAAAGAAGCTGAACGCTATGCGGAACGGCTTCGAGAACGCGGTCGCGGTATATTCGGTCCTTGAGTCCAGGTTATAATAGCCACAGCCCCATGTCTTGCCCTCGCAAACCCGTTTCCGACCGGTGCCGGCCAGGGCCCAGGCCGCGCCGAAGACGAATATAAGCGCCAGGGCTATAAGCGGCACCGAAAGGTATGTGCCGGCCTGCGGCGCAAGCGTGAAATTATTCAGGGTAAAGTTCATACCGGCGGTATCGACCCCTGTCGCGCAGCCGGAGACGACAACCAATACTTTGATGACTAGAGAAGCTGCAAGCCCCAGCATGACTGTAAATATGGACATAGCAACAAGGGCGGACTTCATCGAAAGCGACACCTCTTTCGCCTCCCTCGCGTGTGCGCTCCTTGGCATCGCGAGGAAAGTGACGCCGAAGGCCTTCACAAAACATGATGCCGCAAGCCCGCCTGTCAGGGCGAGCATCGCCGCGCAAAGGCTCAAAAAGATCTTATAACTTCCAGTAACAGCGAGCGCTCCCAGAAAGAACGCCTGGAGCGTAAGCCATTCGCTCACAAAACCGTTAAGCGGCGGCAGCGCCGATATCGCCATCGCGCCTACAAGGAACGTCGCCGCTGTCCACGGCATCAACTTTATAAGCCCGCCGAGGTCTTCCATATTGCGCGTCCCTGTCGCCTTATAGACGGCGCCTGCGCCCAAAAACAAAAGCCCCTTGAATACCGCGTGGTTGATAAGGTGATATAACCCGGCGCAGAGCGCAAAGACCGCAAGGACCGGATTGCCCATCTTTATAAAGACCATCGAGGCGCCGACACCGAGGAGGATGATCCCGATATTCTCGACGCTGTGGTAAGCCAGGAGTTTTTTCAAGTCATGTTCCATGAGCGCGTAAATGACTCCCACGAGGCACGAGACCACCGCGAGGACCAGCACAAGGTTGCCCCACCATAACGAATTGACGCCGAGGATAAAAATTATGAACCGCACCATTCCGTAGATGGCCGTCTTTATCATGACGCCGGACATTATGCTTGATATGTGGCTCGGCGCCTGCGGGTGGGCGTACGGCAGCCAGATATGCAGCGGCACGATCCCCGCCTTCGTGCCGAATCCTATCAATAAGAAAATAAAAACGAGATTTTTTACATTATCAGGCATCAATAGGCAGGCTTGCTTGAATGCGGAAAGATCGAATGACCCGGCGTATTTGTATATTATCAGGAAGGCCGCCGTAATAAAGGCGGTTCCGATATGCGTCATGACTATGTAGATGGTGCCGGCCCGGACGGATTTTTCGTGCTTGTGGTCGAAGACGACGAGGAAATATGAAAGCAGCGACATCAGCTCCCATGCGACGAGGAAGAGGAACGCGTTGCCGGCCGTGACTACGAGCGCCATAGATAGCACAAACGCAACCATCAACGACCACGCAAGGATCGTCCCGCCGCGGGAATAGCTTCCCCTCAGGTAGCCTATCGAGTAGACCGCCGAAGGCACCGAAACGAGCGCAATTACCGCCAGGAAAAACAAAGACAGCGGGTCAAATAGTAATGAAAAACTTATGTTCAGATATTCCATTTAAGTTTTTGGTCAGTTAAGGGTAATGTATTATCATAGGACCGGCAGGCGGGTCGAACCCATGAGGTATTTATCGATCGAATGCGCGGCGCGGCGGCCTTCGGAGATAGCCCAGACGATGAGCGACTGGCCCCTTCTCATATCGCCCGCGGCGAAGACATCTTTCACTGAAGCGAGGTAATGCTCGTCAGTCTTTACGTTCCCGCGCGGGTCGAGCTCGACACCGAGCCCGGAGATGAGCCCTTTCTCGGGGTGCATGAAACCGAGCGCAAGGATGACCAGGTCCGCCTCTATCTCGAATCCGCTTCCCGGGACGTCTTTTATCATCATGCAGCCCTTATCGTCGCGCCCTATCTCGACCTTTACGCAGGAGAGTTTCTGCACGCGCCCGTCCCCGCCGGTAAATTTCTTGGTCGAGACCGACCAATGCCTATCGCCGCCCTCCTGGTGGCTGGTCGAGGTCTTCAATAACATTGGATATTTGGGCCACGGGAAATCCTTCGTGCGGCATTCCGGAGGCTGGGGCAGTAATTCTATCTGGACGACGCATGACGCGCCCTGCCTGTGCGCGGTGCCAACGCAGTCAGCGCCGGTGTCGCCGCCGCCTATCACTACGACCTTTTTATTCTTCGCGTCGATAAGTTTGCTGAAATGTATATTTTCCCCGGCCAGCCTCTTGTTCGACTGGACAAGGTAATCCATCGCAAAATGTATCCCATAGAGTTCGCGGCCCGGTATCTTGAGGTCGCGGGGCACGCGGCTCCCGCCGGCAAGGACTATCGCGTCAAAATCCTTCTTTAACTTCGAAACTTTGTATCCCTCGCCGACGTCGACCGACATTTTGAACACTATCCCTTCTTTCTTCCATATCTTTATGCGCCTGTCGAGGACCGCCTTATCGAGCTTGAAATTTGGTATGCCGTAACGCAGGATGCCGCCGGCCTTATCATCCCTCTCGAATACCGTGACATTATGGCCGGCTTTGTTGAGCTGGTCGGCGCAAGCGAGTCCTGCCGGGCCCGAGCCTATCACGGCGATCTTCTTTCCCGTGCGTTTCTTCGGGGGATTAGGTTTTATCCAACCCTGCTTGAACGCGTACTCGATGATGTCGAGCTCGTCCTCGCGGATAGTGACCGGATCGTCATTTATCCCAAGTACGCAGGCGAACTCGCACAGCGCCGGGCAGATCCTGCCGGTTATCTCGGGCAGGTTATTCGTCGCGCTAAGGACATCTATGGCCTTTTTCCATTGGCCGCGGAAGATCAGGTCGTTCCACTCAGGGATGTAATTTCCGAGAGGGCATCCCCAATGGCAGAACGGCACGCCGCAGTCCATGCAGCGCGAGCTTTGCTCGCGGGACTTCTCGTCCTTCCGCAGGACCGTCACCTCATTAAAATCCTTTACCCGCTCGCATACAGGACGATAAGGCGCGGGCTCGCGTTTTACCTTCAGGAACCCCTTGACGTCACCCATCGCTTACCTCCGCGAGCTCGACCTTCTTTTTCTCGACGATGCCGCCCTCAAGAACGCGTTTGTATTCGATCGGCATGACCTTCACGAAATTTGATATCTCACGCCCGAAATCGTCGATGATCTTCTTTGCCTTTTCGCTTCCCGTATATCTATAGTGGTTCGACAAAAGTGAATTTATCGCGAACTTGTCTTCGGCATCGATCTTTTCAAACTCGATCATGCCCATATTGCAGCGCGACCTGAAATTACCGTCTTCGTCATAGACATAGGCGATGCCGCCTGACATGCCCGCAGCGAAGTTGCGGCCCGTCTTTCCGATGACTACCACGCGCCCGCCGGTCATATACTCGCAGCCGTGGTCGCCCACGCCCTCGATGACCGCGAAGATACCCGAATTGCGGATGCAGAACCTTTCGCCCGCGATGCCGCGGATATACGCCTCACCTGAAGTCGCCCCGTAAAAAGTCGTGTTCCCTATTATGACATTCTCCGAGGGTTTGAACGCGGCACCCTTCGAAGGATAAATGATTATCTTCCCCCCTGAAAGTCCTTTCCCGACATAATCGTTCGAGTCACCCTCGATCTCCATCGTGATGCCTTTCGCGAGGAACGCGCCGAAACTCTGGCCTGCCGTGCCCTTGAACTTGAAGCGGATGGTATCGTGCGGCAAGCCGTCTTCGCCGTACCTGCGCGAGACCTCGCCGCTCAGCATCGCGCCTGTCGCCCTGTCGGTGTTCCTGACCGGCAGCTCGGCCCTGACCGCCTCTTTTTTGTCGATCGCGTTCCGGGCCAGGTCTATCAATTTGATGTCGAGGACTTTATCAACCCCGTGGTCCTGCTTCATCGTGCAACGCGTCCCGACGCCCTGCGGGACCTTCGGCTTATAAAGGATATTGGAAAAATCGACGCCCTTCGCCTTCCAGTGGAGGATATCTTTATTCGACTCGAGCAGTTCTGTGCATCCGATTAATTCGTCCATCTTCCGCACCCCGAGCCGGGCCATTATGAGGCGGGCTTCCTCGGCCACAAACGTAAAGTAGGCCTGGAGGTATTCGGGCTTGCCGCCGAACCTTTTCCTTAATATCTCGTCCTGTGTCGCGACACCGACCGAGCAGTTATTCAGGTGGCAGTGCCTTAACATCACGCACCCGAGCACGATGAGCGCCGCGGTCGCGAAACCGAACTCCTCGGCTCCGAGGATCGCCGCTATGACAATATCGCGGCCCGTCCTCATCTGCCCGTCGGTCTGCAGCCGGACGCGGCTCCTCAGGTCATTTAATACCAGGGTCTGGTGCGTCTCGGATATCCCGAGTTCCCACGGCAGGCCGGCATGTTTGATTGAACTTATCGGCGATGCGCCGGTACCGCCGTCGCCGCCGGAGATGAGTATCATGTCGGCGTGGCCTTTCGCTACGCCGGCCGCTATCGTGCCTACGCCCATCTCTGAAACAAGTTTCACGCTTATCCGGGCGCGGGGGTTTGCGTTCTTCAAATCAAAAATAAGCTGAGCCAGGTCTTCGATAGAATATATATCGTGATGCGGCGGCGGCGAGATCAACGTAACACCCGGCGTAGAATGGCGGACTTTTGCGATCGTCACGCTTACCTTATGGCCGGGCAGCTGTCCTCCCTCTCCGGGCTTGGCGCCTTGGGCGATCTTTATCTGCAATTCGTCGGCGTTCGCAAGGTAATTACTGGTGACGCCGAACCTGCCTGAGGCGACCTGCTTTACGGCCGAGCGCAGGCTGTCGCCGTTAGGAAGCGGGATAAACCTTAACGGGTCCTCTCCTCCCTCGCCGGAGTTCGACTTGCCGCCGAGGCGGTTCATTGCCGTGGCCATCGCCTCATGCGCTTCCTTGCTGATGGAACCGAAACTCATGGCGCCGGTGACGAAACGTTTTACTATCTCCGAAGCCGGCTCGACCTCTTCAAGCGGGACAGGCTCCGGCTCTTTGAACTTCAAAAGGCCTCTCAATGTGCAGAGATTTTTTTCCTGGTTATTTATCATCGTCCCGAACTTCTTGAACGCCTCGAAATCATTATTGCGCACCGAGTCCTGCAGCGCAGCGATCGATTCGGGATTCCAGAGATGGAACTCCCCGTCGCGACGCCACTGGTAAAGCCCGCCGGTAACCAACTGCGGCTTCTCTCCCGTCCTGCAGGGAAAACCTTCTTCGTGCCTCTTTATGGTCTCCTGGGCGATGACATCGAGGCCTACACCCCCTATCCTCGAGACTGTGCCGGTAAATGACTTGTCGATTATCTCCGCGTTCAGACCGAGCGACTCGAATATCTGCGCGCCGCGGTAGCTCTGTATCGTAGAAATACCCATCTTGGAAAGTATCTTAAGGATGCCGTGCGTCAGGGCATGTATGTAATTCTTCTGTGCAGCCTTGAATTCCATATCGAGTTCTTTCGCCTTGATGAGTTCCCCGATAGACCTGTAGACCAGGTAAGGGTTGACGCAATCGGCGCCGTAACCGAAGAGCAGCGCAAAGTTCGCCACCTCTCTCGGCTCGCCGCTTTCTATTATTATGCTTGCCTGGGTGCGCGTCGCCTCGCGGATGAGGTGGTGGTGAACCGAAGCGCCGGCGAGTAGCGCCGGAATCGCGGCATATTTCCCGTCCACACCCCTGTCACTCAATATTATGAAACAGTAGCCGGCTTTTATCGCCTTCGAAGATTCCTTGCGTATCCTGTCGAGCGCTTTCCTGAACCCGGCCTTCCCCTCTTTTGTTTCAAAGAGGGTCGAGATGGTCTTCGTCTTGAAGGATTTATTTTTGATATACCTGATCTTCGCCAGTTCCTCGTCGGTAAGGATCGGGTTCTTTATCTTCAGCCTGTGACAATGCTCAGGAGTCTCGTCGAGGATATTCTTCTCGCGGCCGAGGTATGTGTCGAGGGTCATGACAAGTTCCTCGCGGATAGGGTCAATTGGCGGGTTGGTGACCTGTGCGAAGAGCTGCTTGAAATAATCGTAGAACATGCGCGGCTTCGCCGAGAGGACCGCAAGAGGCGTATCGTCGCCCATCGAGCCTGTCGGTTCGGCGCCTGTCTCCGCCATCGGCTTGACTATTATTTTGAGGTCTTCTTTCGTGTAACCGAAGGCCTTCTGGAGGCCGAGGATATTTTTTGCCTCCGGCGGTTTTGACTTTTTCGGCGCGGGGATCTCTTCAAGCCTTTCGAGATTTTCTTTCAGCCATTTTTTATACGGTTTCGCGGAAGAGATCTTCTCTTTCAATTCTTTGTCATCGATGATGCGGCCCTCGTGTGTATCAATGAGGAACATCCTGCCGGGCTTGAGGCGGCCGTTGACGAGGATATTCTCGGGGGCGATATCCAGGACGCCGGCCTCGGATGCCATGACCACCATGTCGTCTTTCGTGACGGCGTAACGCGCCGGTCTCAGGCCATTGCGGTCGAGGGTGGCACCGATAAAACGCCCATCCGTAAATGCCACGGCTGCCGGCCCGTCCCACGGCTCCATCAGGCAAGCGTGGTATTCGTAGAAATCCTTACTCCCTGCCTCTATCCGTTTATTCTCCTGCCAGGCCTCGGGTATGAGCATCGTCATGACATGCGGCAGGGAGCGGCCGCTCAAGACAAGCATCTCGACGGCGTTATCTATCATGGCCGAATCGCTTCCGCCGGGGACGATGACCGGGAAGATCTTCTTTATGTCTTTTCCGAAAAGTCCCGTCTTTATCAGCCCCTGGCGCGCGGCCATCCAGTTGATGTTCCCGCGCAGGGTGTTTATCTCGCCGTTATGGGCCAGGTAGCGGAACGGCTGCGAGAGGTCCCACGTGGGGAAAGTGTTCGTGCTGTAACGCGCGTGGATGAGCGCGAACGAGCTCTTCATACTCTCGTCTTTGAGGTCAAGGAAGTACTCCTTAAGCTGGGTCGACATAAGCAGCCCTTTATAGCTTAAGGTGCGGCACGAGAACCCGGTGACATAGAAATATTTTTTCTGTTCTATCCCGGAGCCGCGGACGAGGTTCTCGACGCGTTTTCTTGCGACAAAAAGTTTTCTTTCGAACGACATCTCGTCCAGCGCCGGGGAAGGTTTCCCGGCGAATATGTGCTTTATGACGGGTTCCGTATCGCGGGCGGTCTTTCCTATCATCGAGTCGTCGACAGGAACATCGCGCCATCCGAGGAAGATAAGGCCTTCCCCTTCTACGGCTTTTTTGAAATTATCTTCGCAGAATTTTCTTTCTTTAGCATCGGTAGGGAGGAAGACGAGGCCGACGCCGTAATCCCCGGCTTTCGGCAGGCGGATGCCGGCTTTTGAGCATTCTTTTGACAGGAACTCATGAGGCACCTGGATAAGCACGCCGGCACCGTCGCCCGTTTTCGGGTCGGAACCGGTGGCGCCGCGATGCATGAGATGCTCCAACGCGAGGATCCCTTTGCTCACCATATCATGGGACCTGCGGCCCTTTATATCGCAAACGAATCCCACGCCGCAGCTGTCGTGCTCAAACCGCGGGTCGTAAAGCCCCTGCTTCTCGGGCAGGTGCTCAAATGTTGTTTTATTCTCCGTTTTTTTGTTCATTTTCGCAATCAGTTGTGTCCTTGGAAGGCAAAAAAGGCGGCTTCCATTATATGAAAGACGCCCTCGTCTGTCCTGGTCCTTTTCGGGGTGGTTGAAAGTATATCACACCGCGAACCGTCTAATCAAGGAATATTTTTATCTCTTTGATCTTTCTTTCCCTTATGAGGACCGAATACGGTTCGGGAACGGCGCCGGTGAATTCCTTCACCGAGCCATCCTCGAGCGTAAGCGCATACCTGGCCTTTTTGCTGCCCCCAAAGATATCCTTCCTTCCGGGATTGACATAAGTCGCGGGTATGCTGCCAAGCAGCATGAATTTCAATGTGCCTTTCCTGGCGGTCTCTTTCCGCAATTCCCCTCCGGGAGAATAATACTCTGCCTTGCGGTCCCTCTTAAGGAACATCTCGCCCTTAAGCACCGGGGAAAGGCTGAATACCAGCTTGCCATTGGCGTCGAGCGCGAACGGCTTTCCGCCGGTCATCATAATAAGCCACATATGGACGAATTCGGCGGTCGAGCCTGAGAGCCTCGCGTAAAATCCCTGTCCGTGGACTTTCTTGTCCGGATGTACGCTGCCCGCGATGAAAGACGAGTTTTCGAATATGCTCCTGCCGTAGACCTCCGGCCTCAGGAACGGGACGAGGACGTTCTTAAGGTTTTTATAATAATCCACGTAGAGCCCGGCCCTCAATAATTCAAGCATGTATTTATATTCCATGTGCATCCAGATCGACTGGTTCTCGAGCCAGCCGGGATTGAACGTCTTAGTCCTTCCTATTTCGTACGGTTCTTTTTCAAGCGAGGCGTTGACCGAGAACATCTTCAATTTTTTGTCCACCAGATCACTCTTCATCAGATCGCGGTGAAGTCTCGCGGCTGCAGACCTGCCCTCTTCCACCTTAAGCGCGTGGACCTGCGCCTCCAGGAACAACGGCAGCGGTCTCGAGTTAAATTTCGTCACCCTTATGCACGTAAGTCCCTTGTGGCTCGTCTTAGGGATCTGTTCGTATTTTGCCGGGATATTGATAAAATACCCCGAATAAAGGCCCGTCTTCTCATCGAAACTCTTATTTATTGCGGCCTGCACCCTCTTGGCGGCGAGCGCGAGGTAACCGGATAGATCGTCCGCCGGGACCGGGACAAGCCTGCCGGTTATCCCGTAATCCGTCTTTCTCCTGAAATCCTCTTTAATCGCGGTCAGCTTTTCCCATATGCCGAGATCGTCCAATCTTCCGCCGAGATAGCTGCTTAATGCGTCTTTTGAATCCTTGATCGCCGCAACGGCTTCCTCGGGAAGTTCGACGGCGTTGCCGCACAGGTTCCCCGAGACCAGGGTTATGAGCCTCTTCAGTTCAAAGGTTTCGTTCGAGGACGACCCGAAGAGGCCGGGCAGTCCGTTCAGCGCGTCACACCAGTTCGGCTTATCCGCCTCCATCTCTATGCCGCAGCCGTCCGGCCCGATGGAATTTATTTTATTTATCGCAATGATCAAAAGTTTCGTAATAAGGTTTGTCTTATATATATCGCCTTTGCCGTTGGCTTTGCGGACGAGCGACTTCTCCGACCTCCTGCCGGCGATCATCCTCTTCTTCTCTTCGTCTATCTTTACCGCGCCCAGCTGAACCGGTTTGCCGTCCCACAAGACGTATTTATCTTCCCTAGGCAGCACGACATAAGGGCTGTCGTGGAAAGTGAAATCCCTGCACCCGAAGAACAGCTCTTCCTTCCTGTCGGGATAGACGGCGAGAAAACTGTCGATCAGGTCCATATTATAGAACCAGTGGTCGCTCCAGCAGCCGTCGATATGCTGTGAATTCTGCTCCGCGTCGGAGCTCTCGAGTATACTCGAAAGCATCTCCTCCTTCGATACGGAGGGCCTTACCGAATTGGAGCCTGTGAACCTGAAGATGTCGCCCGGCGCGAAAGGTCTTTTAAAAAATTCCTCCATCTTTCCGGCGCCGGCGCCGAAAAGGCTGATGAGCAGTTTTTTGTCCCCCTTATACACAAATGTCACCCCGCCAACGCCGTGGGGATTGAACCCGTCCATCTGTATCAGGTTCATGAAACTGACTATATTGGCCATCCCGACGTCGGGATTAAAGAACGGGTCGTTGCGCCTGTTCTGGTTCACGTCCCTGTAATTGGAATCGCCCTGGGAATAGGCCGTAGGAGAAGTGTAGAACTGGTTATAATCCCTCTCAAGGTCGCCGTGCTTCCTGGAATAAACATAGAAGACCTTGTTCCTGTCCTTTGAGACAGTTAGGGGGAAGCCTCCCCGTAATACGTTATCGAGGAAATTTTGGGCGGAATACCTGTCGAACTTCTCGTCTTCACTAATGACCAGGGAAGAGCCCATGATCGATTCGATGAGGACCCGGTTTTTTTTGAGTTGTACCTCCGCGAAATCCGCGGTCAGGGCGCGCGCAACCCTTTTCGCTTCGCCGATGGAATCGAGGGTGCCGCATACGCTGTATAAAGTGAGCGCGGCCGACGGATTGAGGGCCATGCATTCATAGCACATCGCGGAAGAGAACTCCCCGCTCCTCAATTCGCCCTTGGTATCATAAATGAATTTTGATCTCACGTTAAAACCCGACGGAAAAAGGAGATCTTTCCTCATCCCGAAGATCTGAGCAGTGTCGACAAGGGGGCGCCTCAATTCCGCCTTTTTCCCCGCCACCCTGACGCAGGCATAATAATGCCCCTTTTTTACCATCGCGACCTCAGGGCCGTCCTCATGGGTCGTCCTGACGTGGAAATACGGTATCTTATTTTCTAGGTTTTCAACGAAACTGAAGGACTTGACGAGATATTTCATCTTCTTTAGGCTGGCATCGTCCATCCCGAAAGGTATCACCTGCGGCATACCGTCGAGGAGCTCGATCTTCAAGAGCTTGCGGGAAATATTCTTTATCTCCACCTGCCTTATAAGGCCGGGGAACGGCTCACGGACCACGTTGCAGTATTTGACCTCCACGCTTATGCCCAGCTTCTCGTGGACCTCCCTAAGGACCACCGAATAAGGGGTCATGGTCATCACCTGCGACGGGATATATCCCTCTTCCTTCTCGTATATCCTGAAAGGCTCATATAACGTGAATCCGCCCTTGGCCGTTACCTTGATAAAAGTCCTGAAACCCTGCGTCCCGACAAGCTGGTACGCGAGATTCGCGGGCAGGAATTCCATCATAGCGCGGTCCTTGCTCTCGATGCCGAGGCTGCAGACCGCCTGGTTCCTATTCACGTAAAAGACCCACATCGGGATGCCGTCGACGCCGGCTATACCGGGCAGGAAACTAGAAAAGGCTTTGGCATAGTTGTAATTTTCGATAATGAACTCATTATCGCTGCCGATTTTGTATTCAGCAGTTGTCCTCATTCCCGTTCTCCCATAGCTTGTCGCCGGCAGTTAACGCGAACTCTTTAAGTACGGATACGGCGCGAACTTCACCTGCAGATAAGATTTTTTTATTTCGGCGAAACCCGACGTGTCCCCGGTCGGCGCGTTCGGGCTGTAACTGGAAAGTTCCTCTTCTTGGGTGTTCAGGTCAGGGCTGACCAGGTCGTAAAAATTCGGGTTTGAACCGTTTGTCGCGCCCCCTCCGCCATGCCAATCTTCCGCGGTCTTATATACTGCCCTGGCGTGTTCCTTGTCCTCCAGGCCGCAAGCGACGACGAATCTCCATATCTTCCCGGCGGGATTTCCTATTATCTTCTGCGGCACTTGGACTTCAACGGCGCAAACATTGGCATCTTTTATCTTAAAGCCGGGGGTATCGGTGCTTTCTCCGACGGTTTTCGCGACAAGGTTGCCTTTACCGTCCCAGATCCTGCCCTTATAGGTACCCGCGATAGCGATAACATAATCGGCCGCAAGCGACTCGGAGACCCTCAAATTTCCGAACGTGCCGCTATCCGGATTTATCGTATTAATATCACCCTGCTGTATGACCCGCATACCCTTCCTGCCGCCGCCGGCGCCGTCCGTATCTATGGCGATGATGCGGTAAGGGGCCCACCATTCGCCGGGCATGGCTGTCCTGACCAAAAAATAGACATTACTGCTGTCCCACGTGACACGAAATTCTTCCAAGTCGGCCGCTCTCGCGAAGGCGGGGGTCTTTGGGTAGGTATATTTGCCGTTCCCTGTGTCATCGCCGGAGGCGTCTTTCCAGATAAGCTCACCTTTGCTTATCACCCCGGTATTGGGTTTAGTCGGCGCGGTACCCACCCAATCCGCCACCGAGCCGTCCACCCTTATCGAATGGCCGGATAAAGGCCCGTATGAATCTCCCGCTTCAACGGGAGAGCAGAGCAGGAATAATGACGCCAGTACCAGGTAAAAAACCGGCTCCCTTACCATCTTCATCCCTCCTTGATAATTTACCAGGACCCTCGTTCCTGAAATCAATTTTAAGGAACGACTTCTCTATAACGGCAAACCCTTCGGGATCCCCGAAAGGCGCGTTCGGCTTATTACTTCCCAGCTCTTTCTCCTGTGTCACTTTATCGGCGCCGGCCATTCCCTGATCAATAAAGATAATGCTAATAGCCGCGAACATACAAAAAAGAAGGTGTATTTTCCTTTTCATATGCCGGTCCTCTCCGTTTAAAACGAACTGGACTTATTTTGCAAAATTAACCGTCAAAAACGATTTCTCTATCGTCGCGAACCCTTTCGGATCTCCCTCTTGAGCGTTAGTATCATAGCTGCCGAGCTCTTTCTCCTGCGCGGCCTTGTCGGCGCCTGCAAGGTCATAGACGCTCGGGTTCTCGGCATTCTCGGCTCCGCCACCGCCGTGATACTGGCTCTGCTCGACCTCTACCCTGCGGGCGACATCGTTATCCTGCTGGCCCGTCGCCACAATGAACTTCCACGTCTGGCCGGCCGGGCTTCCGCCGATGAGTTTTAACGGGATGGCTATTTCGACCGCGTTCCAGTTGAAGTCATCGACCTTGAATCCCGGTGTATCGTCCTGCTGCGCCTCTTTGCGGCCTATCATCTTGCCCTTCTCGTCCCATAAACGGGCCTTATAAGTAGAGGAGATGGCTACGGCATACTGGCATGCCAATGCCGGGGCGAGCTTCAAATTGGCGAAGGTGCCCGAATCGAAATTAAGTTCATCCTTATCGCCCTGCGCCAAGAGCTGCGCGCCGCCTACGGCACCCTCTTTGTGTATCCCTATTATCTTATAGCCGGTCCACCAGTCTCCGGGCCTGTCGGTCTTGATCAGGAAATAAAGATTTTCCTTGTCAAACGTGACCCTGAACTCCTTGAGGTCTCCGCCTTTCTTGAGCGCCTTATCCAGAGGGTAAGTATATTTTCCGTTCCCGGTGTCATCGCCGGAGGCATCCTTCCAAATGTATTCTCCGTTGCTGACCGCGGCCGAGTTTTCCTCTTCCGGAGCAACGCCGATCCAATCTCTTATATTCTTGTCAACCGCGATAGTATGTCCGGTCACGGGAATTTTTCCGGCTTCATCAACTGTCAGGCCTTTTGCAGCCGTTGCCGCGGGTGCCGCAGCATCTTCGGCAAAACATACGGCCGAAAAAACCAACAGAACCGCTAAAAATAACGCTATCCTTCCCATTTTACCTTACCTCCTTTTTCTTCTGTTAAACTACTTTTTATCCCATTGTGAGGAGCTTACCCTTTCAAGGGACTTCGTCCTTCCTTTACGGGGACTTTGCCCCTTGAGGGGAGTTAACATTTTCAAGGGACTTTGCTTCATCGCTGAACGTAACGGTCAGGTACGATCTTTTTATGGTCGCAAATGTATTGGGATCCCCGGGATCCCCGTCTTTCTTGTAACTATTTAATTCATATTCCTGCGTCTTCTTATCCGGACTTGCCAGGTCATAAATAAACGGGGCGTTTGCGTCGCCTCCGCCGCCATGCCACTCTGACGCGTCCTTATCTATTTTCCTTAAGACGCCGTTATCCTGCAGGCCTGTTCCTACGATAAATCTCCACGTCTGTCCGGCCGGGCTTCCGCCGATGAGCTTCAACGGGATCGCCACTTCGACTGAGTTCCAGCTGGCATCATCTACCAGGAATCCGGGAGTATCGTTATTATCGCCTTCTTTCCGGGCAATAAGCTTTCCCTTCGCGTCCCAAATCCGGCCCTTATATGAACTAGATATCCCTATCACGTATTCACACGCCAGCTCGGGCGATACCTTGATATTTCCGTAACACCCGGTATCCTGGTCCCCGTCGCCCTGCGCCAATACCTGCGTGCCGCCCTTGCCGCCTTTAGCGCCGTCCTGGTCTATGCCTATGATCCTGTAAGGCGTCCAGAAATCACCCGGACGGTCGCATTTTATCATCAAGTAGAGGTTTTCGCCGTCCCATGTGACCCTAAATTCTTTCAGGTCGGCGCCTTTAGTGAGCGCTTTATTCGTCGGATAGGTGTAATGCCCGCTGCCTGTATCATCACCCTTAGCGTCCACCCAAATATATTCGCCGCCGCTTACCGTCGCGGTGTTCTCCTGGTCCGGCGCGGCGCCTACCCAATCCCTGGTGCTCTTGTCGACCTTTATAGTATGGCCCTTGACCGGCTCCGCTATCATTATCTTGACGGTATCGGCCGTTATATTTACCGTATCTATCGTGACCCCGCCGCCTTTCTCGTTCTCCCTTACCATCAGCGTATGGCCCGAGCCGGGCTTGTATCCCTCATCTATTTTCCACTCGGCCGTATAGAGCCCCATGTTCGGGGACATCTCCATAAACTGGCCGTTATCTATGGAATATTCCAGTTTGTCGACTTCCTTGTTCGCCCTGGGCTCGACCATGAGCGTGGCCATCTTGTATATGCTCGCGCCGTCGAACGGGAATACTATCGTGACCTTATTTATGACCCTCACGTCTATGCTCTTTATGCTTATCTGCCCGATCTTGTCGGTCGCCTTTACGTTTATCTTGTGACTTATTCCCGCGACTTTTACCGTGTCCCATT
The DNA here is from genome assembly GCA_903889135.1 of Candidatus Omnitrophota bacterium. Lineage (GTDB taxonomy): Bacteria > Omnitrophota > Gorgyraeia > Pluralincolimonadales > Pluralincolimonadaceae > Pluralincolimonas. The sequence goes on from CAISWF010000036.1 coordinate 28,751, forward strand.
CGGCTGTATATGTCCCTCCGGCCGAAGACGACATCGGCATCCACTCCCCGCCGTCGACCGAATAATCGATCTTCGCTATATTTTCCTGTCTGTCTTCCGCGGTGACCTTTACCGCGCCGCCCACCGATGAGTTGGCCCCGGGCTCTACTATGGCCGGCTCGGGCAAGGGAACGTTTGAGACCTCGCCCTCAAGGGTGATCGCGAATATATTAAGCCTCTTATCCGCGGGCAGGGTGATCGAAGAGAGGACCTTATTCTTGTCCGGCTCAAGGGTCTGCATATAAAGCGCCACGCCGGGTTTCCTGTCGGCCGCAGCTTCATGGTGGTGTGCCGTCATTATGGCTATTTCTTCGCCATAAATGGGATTGCCTCCCCACCAGTCTGAAAATCCGGTCACGGCCTTCACTGAGGCCCCGTCGGTATAATTTAATACGAACGTCTCTTTCGAGCCGCCGTCATGCCTGCTGGCGAGGATATGCACTTTCGTATAATACCCGGGCGGGAAATTTATCTTCTGCCTGCTGCATTCGACGGTATTCTTTTCGCCGTCGGTCTTGTCGCCGAATTTGAATTTTACCTTAGCGGAGCCGTTGAATATGAACTCGGAATTCGAGTCAGGCAGCTCTTCGGCGGGGAAATCATATCCGGTCCCATCATTACGGTTGGTATTCGAGGAGATCCAGTCGTGGTCGAACGGTAATTCCGCATATTTGCCTGGTTTATTATCGACGGTTACCTTGGCCTTCGTCTCGGTGATATGGCCGCCTGTGTCGGTCGCGGTGAATTTAATATCATGGGTAGAGCCGTCGGGAAGCTGTGAAGCATCCAGTACCGCCTGGTAGATCCCATCACCCATGCCTTCCGTCTGCTTGGGCTCTCCGCCGTCGACGGTATAGGTGACCGAGGCGATACCCCTGTCGTCGACCGCTATGGCCTTCAACGGGACCTTTCCCATGACGGCATCGTTATCCTTGAGGCTGGCCGTAATGACCGGCGGTTCGTCTATATTATCTACGTTGACCCGGACTGAATCCGAGACATGATAACCCTTTTTGCCCTTAGATTCGCTAAGGACTTCACCGGTCACGCGCACGACTAACGTATGCCTGCCTTCCGGCAATTTTGATGTATCCAATTCCATCTGGTAAGTGTCTTTCTTCTGGGAAAGCCGGCAGAAGGACTTTC
>CAISWF010000037.1 GCA_903889135.1 Candidatus Omnitrophota bacterium
CTCCTGTGGATGATGGCCAGCGTATTATTGAACAAGAGCTTTGCCGACCTTATCCCTAAAATGACGGTGGTGGGTATGGTTTGCCTGAGATTATTGTCTTCGATAAGCAAGATATATAATAATATCCATAATTTATATTATCACGCCAATTCCGTAGATATAGTCCATGACATAATCATAAATAGTGAACCCGGGAAAGAGAGCAAGGCCCCTGAAAGCGCAGGCGATCCCGGCGTCAAAGAAGGAGCGCGCGCTATCAATTTGAAACACGTAGCTTATCGCTATGAGACGGCTACCGCCCCGATCTTTAAAGACCTCTCTTTGGAGATCCCGTTGGGCAAGGTAATAGCGATAGTCGGAAAGACGGGAGCGGGAAAAAGCACACTTATCGACATTCTTATGGGATTATTGGAACCGACAGAAGGATATTTTTATTATCGCGGGTCTCTTATAGGCCGGGGTAATATAGCCGGTTACCGCAGGAAAATAGGTTATGTGCCCCAGAATTTTTTCCTTGCTGATGATTCCATCCGGGCTAATATCGCTTTCGGGATCCCGCCGGCCGACGTCGACGGGAAAAGGATTGAACATGCGATACGGGTGGCGCAGCTGGAGCCCTTCATAAAGGACCTGCCTGACGGGGTAGATACTTTGATCGGTGAAAAGGGCACCCGGATCTCCGGAGGCCAAAGACAGAGGATCGGCCTGGCAAGGGCCTTATATAGGGCGCCCGAGATACTCGTGCTTGACGAATCGACTTCAGCACTGGATAAACACACGGAGGAGGATTTTTACAACGCCTTAAAGCAAATGGAAAAGCAGCTGAGCGTGATACTGATCACGCACCGCTTAAGCACCCTCGAGCACACGGACCATATTTTCGTTATGGAAGACGGGAAAATAGTGGCGCAGGGGGGTTATAAGGAATTATCGGAAAATTCACCCGTATTCCAAAAAATGACCAATCAAAGACTTCTCACCGAAACGAAAGAATGATGAAAACCGACGTACTGTTCGTTTATACAAACATAAACGGGTTCCATTCCGATACGTATAGTTTCGGCATAGGATACCTGTCCAGCGTCCTGAAAAAGAACGGGTTTACAACGGCGCTCGTTGTCGTAAATTCGAAAAAGGATTACGACGATGTTCGTAAGGCCGTTCTGGAGCATAAGCCGAAAATAGTCGGGTTTACGGCCGTCTCGTCGCAGTTCGTGTTTATTTCCGACCTAGCCAGGATGGCGAAGGAAGCGAATGATTGTATCACGGTATGCGGAGGGGTCCACCCTACGATCTTTCCCGACTGCATATATTCCGCGCCGCAATTGGACGGCATCTTCAGGGGAGAGTGCGAAGCATCATTTTTGGATTTCGTATCGGCGGTGGCCGGAGGCAAAGACCACAGGCTTATTGATAATTTCTGCTATTTGGAGAACGGCGCATTGGTAAAGAATAAATTGCGGCCGAGGGAGGACAGGCTCGAGACATTGCCGTTCCCGGACAGGGAAATATATGATTACCAATCGATAATCGACAAGACCGGCGGTACGGCGACGATAATGTCAAGCCGCGGCTGCCCGTTCAGGTGCACTTATTGCTGCAATCATGCGATCGCGCGCGTTTACGGAGTAGAGAGCAACGTCATCCGCTACAACAGCGTCGAAAAGACCATTGCCGAGATCGAAATGCTAAAGTCAAAATACAAATTCGACAGGTTGTGGTTCATTGACGACCTGTTCGTTTTGAACAGGGCTTGGCTGGACGAGTTGTTGTCTGAATACAAGAAGCGCTTTGCCATCCCGTTCATGTGCCACATACGCCCCAACGTCTGCACAAGGGATATGATGTTCAAGCTTAAGGATGCGGGATGCTACAGGGTTTTTATAGCAGTCGAGTCGGCTAACGACCACATCCGTAATACCGTCATGAGGCGCGGGCTGACAAAAGAACAGATCGAAAATTCATTTAAATGGGCGAAGGAAGCCGGGATAGAAACATTATCAGTCAACATTATAGGAGTACCGGGGGAAACGGAAGAGACCGTTCTTGAGACCATCGAATTTAATAAACGCATGAATCCTACTATAGTAGGCGTTAATATATTCAATCCGTACGAAGGAACGGAATTGGGCGACTACTGCAGGGAAAAAGGCCTCATAAAGGATGTGAATGCCAGGCATTTCTTCGACAGGAAAGAGTCGAAACTTATGTTACCCGGAATAACCGGTCCGCGGCTTGTAAAATTGTGCGGCGATTTCCAGTATTTGGTTTATAAAGGCGCGGACCCGGCCAAGGCGGCGCGGATCTTGTGGGCTAACAGGTATAAAAAACTGGAAGATAACCGCTTTACCGGTTTATTGTTCAGGAATGTGCGGAAGATGAAGCATTGGGCAGGGGCAAAATTGAGAAAGAAAGGGATCCGTCCATGAATAAACCCGGCTTAAGAGAGAGATTGAAAAATGGGGAAACTGTTTTAGGCACCTGGAATAATATCCCGTCGGCGTCGCTCGTTAATGCGATCTGTTCCAGCGGCATAGATTTTGTAGTGATCGACTCCGAGCACGGTCCTACGGGCATGGAGAGGGCGGAAGACCTCGTTAGGGCTTGCGAGTCAGCCCAGGTTTCTCCGCTTATCCGCGTCCCGGCGAATTCACCGCAGCTCATATTAAAAGCGCTGGATATAGGAGCGGAAGGCGTGCACGTACCGCATGTGTCGACTAAAGAGGACGCGCTTTCGGTGGTAAAGGCGTCAAAGTATTATCCGCAAGGGGACCGGGGCTATTCGCCTTTTACGAAAGCCGGCAGATACGGCCTTGACGCGAAAGACCATGCGTCACGCTCGAATGAAAGAACGGCCGTGGTCGTGCATATTGAAGGCAAGGAGGGCATAAAGAACCTCAAAGATATAGTCGGGGTCCCCGGGGTGGACGTTATTTTTATAGGCCCCTATGACCTTTCACAGTCTTTGGGAAAACCGGGTATGATCGATGACCCCCAAGTCATTGAAACGGTAAAGCGATCAGCCAAGTTGATCCGCAGCAAGGGAAAGGTATGCGGTTCTTTCGCGAGCAATGAAAAATATCTTGGCATGCTTATCGATTGCGGAGTGAAGTATTTGACGTATAAGGTCGATTCCGCTTTTATAGCTGAAACGTACAGGAAAGCATGCACCGACCTTAAAAGGAAGATCCGTTAAATATGGCAAAAACAAGTCATTCGACATTGGAGATATTGGATTGCACCATCAGGGACGGGGGCTATCTCAATAACTGGGATTTTTCCAAGAAGATGGTCAAGGATATATGCCGTAACCTGTCCAAAACCGGCATAGACGCGGTTGAGCTCGGTTTCAGGAATAGTTCCAAAGGCAAAAGAGGTCCTGTTTGGTGCTCGGTGTCGGAAGGCCTGGTAGATGAAATGTTGGGCGGGGTATCCGGCATCAAAGCGGCGCTGATGATCGACTACGGCAAGGAGGACCTTAGATCTATACCCGTTTCCAGGAATAGCCGGGTCAAGATGTACCGCGTAGCCTGCCATAAGGATAAGATACCCGGAGCGATCGGGTTATGCGAAGATATCAAAGCGAAAGGTTATGCGGTTTCGCTGCAGCTTATGGGCATAGCGGCCTTTAGCGAAAAAGAACTCTCATCTATCATAAAACCGCTCGCCCGGTCATCGCTCGATTACGTATATTTTCCGACTGTTCTCTGATTATATTAATTGCCGTTAGTATCGGGACACCTGATTTTAAGAGGCTAGAGAGTTGACGGCTTAAAACAGTAATCTCCTTGCCCCGGATCCTCACCTTTGACTTATCAGGAA
>CAISWF010000038.1 GCA_903889135.1 Candidatus Omnitrophota bacterium
CGGCCGAGGTCCAGTATCTTATAGCCGTGGTTCTCCAGGACCGAGATGACGATATTCTTGCCGATATCATGTATATCTCCCTCGACGGTCGCGATGACGATCGTCCCTTTATCCTCTTCATCCCCGGGCTTTATCTCTTTCTTAAGCCGCCCGAACGCCCGCTGGACCGCTTCCGCCGATAATATAACCTGCGGGAGGAAATATTCCCTTTTGCCGAATTTCTCGCCGACCGTCTCGAGGGCGGGTATAAGTATCCTGCTGTTTATCTCAAGGGGAGCGATACCCTGTAAAAGCGCCTCTTCAATATATGAAACGATATTTTCTTTATCACCGTAAAGGACGGCTTCTTTGAGCCGTGTCTTCACGTCCTTATGCTCGCCCGGCTTCACTTCCAGCTTTTTCCTCGAGACCTCCTGGACAGGGTTAAGCGCGGCACTAAGGAATTTATTTATTTCGGCACCTGTGGTCTTGCGTTTATTCTTCTGTTTCGCGACCCAGAACATATTGTCGTCGCTCGGGTTTATTATTGCGAGGTCCAGTCCGAACGCGAGCGCCAACGAAAAGAAATCGGCGTTTATCTTCCTCCTGTTCGGGAGGCCGAACGACACATTGCTCACTCCCAATGATGAGGAGAATCCTTTCCTCTTCAATTCCTTGATCGCCTTGAGCGTCTCCTTGGTCTGATCGGGTTTCGCAGATATCGCCAAAGTCAGCGGGTCTACTATTATATCTTCTTTTTGTATACCCAGCGCAACCGCTTTTTTTATGACATTGTCAGCGATCTTCACGCGCGCCTTCGCGTCTTTGGGTATGCCGCAACTATCGAGAGCCAGCACGAGTACCGCCGCGCCGTATTTCTTCGCGAGCGGGAGGATGGAATCGATCTTATCCTTTTCCCCGTTCACGGAATTTATCAGGGGTTTTCCTGCAACCTCTTTCAATGCCGCCTCGACAGCCGCAGGATCCGCGCTGTCTATTGATATGGGCGCTTCGCTTACCGCCTGGACCGCCTCTACGGCCGGGACGATCGTCTCCTGCTCCCGCGTACCCGGAACGCCTACATTGACGTCCAGGATATCCGCGCCTTTCTTCGTCTCCTCTATCGCCTCGCGCCTGATTATGACTGTCTTCCCGTTTCTTATTTCATCCTGAAGTTCTTTCTTCCCGGTCGGGTTGATCCGCTCGCCTATTATCAAAGGCCGCGTCTTCGCGTTAAGCTCAACGACCTTCGTCCTTGAGGATAACCTGAACACGGAAATATATTTTCTCCCTGACGGCTTTCTTTTCTTTAGCGCCCTTTTTAGTTCGTTTATATGGTCGGGTGTCGTCCCGCAGCATCCGCCGATGAGGTTGACTCCGAGACCCGCGAATTCCACGGCGTATTTCGCGAATGATTTCGGGCTCTCCGGAAAATAGGTCTTGCCCGCGCGCAGTTCTGGAAGCCCGGCGTTAGGCAGGCAGGATATGAATTTATCCGTATACGGTAATATCTCCTTGATGACCTTCACGAGCTCTTTCGGACCGGTAGAGCAGTTCGTCCCGATGATATCGGCTCCGAGCGACTGGAACAGGACCGCGAACGCCGACGGAGGCGTCCCATATGTGCTGCGCTCTCCGCCTTCGAACGTCATCTGGACCTGGACCGGTATTTTCTTGTCGATATTCCTGGCAGCGACAAACGCCGCTTTCAATTCTTTTATATCGGCGAATGTTTCCAGCAATATTATGTCGCATCCTCCCTCTTTAAGCTTACTTATCTGGACTTCGAATATTTCGACCGCTTCATCGAAAGAGAGGTCGCCCAACGGTGTCAATTGCCTGTCAAGCGGGCCCACTGAACCCGCGACATATGCCTTACCGGCAGCCGCAGACTTCGCAATGCGCGCCGCCTCATAATTTATTCTGCCGGCTTCTTTCTCAAGCCCGTATGCCGCAAGCTTTAACCCGCTGCCGCCGAACGAATTCGTTTCGATGATATCGGCGCCGGCTTTTATATAATCTAGATGCACTGACCTTATGATATCGGGCCTCGAAAGGTTCAATTCCTCGGGGCAGGCTCCCGCCTTCAGCGCCCCGGTCTCCTGCAAGACCGTGCCGAGCGCGCCGTCGTATATCAATATCTCATTTTTTAAGCGGGCTAATACTTTTTTCATAGACCTTTCTTATGGGCCTTTGGCCTTTCTTTATAAGGCCGATGCAGGCCGAGACCGATTTCTCCGGGACCATGATACAGGTTTTTGTCGTTTTGACGCCTATCCTGCCGGATCCCAGTATTTTCAGGACCTTCACCTGGTCGAATATCGTCCAGTCGCCGTATCCCGGGCTGAACCGCGCCGTTGCGGCGTAGCCCTCGGCCCTCGCTTTCGCTTTTATCATATTATCTATTTGATCAGCAAGCGCCTCGACCGCTTCCGAACCGGCCGCGTCGAGGACGGTCGCGCGGGCTATTTCGCCTTTGGTAACGTATTTGTCAACCGCGTCCGCGAGGCCTCTCCCTATCGTGCATACAAAGAGCGCTGCCTTATCCGCCCCTTTAAGACGGTCGGCCAGGGCCCTGCTTTTTACGGAAAATTTCGTTCCCCGGAATTTTACCGCGCCGGCCTTTATCCCGACATCAAATATACCGTAGGCGGCCTTCGGGTCGATGAGCGAATAAGCCTCTTCGATCACGCCGGAGATGAAATCGAATATCTTCTTGTCTGCCTTCGTCTTGTGTTTAGCGAATTTCAGGCGTGAAAGTACGAGGTCTGCCGGTATTTTTATCGGGATGTTCTTAAGAAAGACGATATTAGTCTCCTACAGGCCGGCTTTATCCAGGATCTGCGGAACAAGCTTGTTCCAGCCCAACGACATTATATGGACGCCCTGCGCCAGGCCTTTCAGCTCTTTTATGGTGCGCGCCGCTATCTCGACGGCCTTCTGCTGCTTGTCAGGGGCGGCTTCGACTTCTTTTATCAGACTGTCCGGGATGAATATGCCGGCAACATTCTTGTTCATGAACCTGGCCATATCCGGGGACTTGATAAGTATGATGCCCGCGATGATGCATGTATTATAATGCTTTACCTGGCCGATGAATTTCGCGAAAGCGCCCGCGTCATAAACTCCCTGCGTCTGGAAGAATTCGGCGCCTGCTTTTATCTTCTTCTCGAATTTTATCAGCTCCGGCTCGATCGGGTCCGCGCCCGGGTTTACGACCGCGCCGACGCAGAATTTCGGGATGCCTTTGAGTTCTTTCCCTGCCATGTCCCTGCCCGACTCCAGACCCTTGATTGCGCTTATCAACTGTACCGAATCCAGGTCGAATACGGGCTTCGCCCCGGGATGGTCGCCGCGCGACGGATGGTCGCCGGTCAGGACCAGGATATTCTCTATTCCGAGCGCGGCCGCGGATAAAGCGTCAGACTGCAGCGCTATCCTGTTGCGGTCGCGGCATGTCAACTGGTAGATCGGCTCGATGCCTTCCTCTTTGAGCAGCCGGCTGACCGCGAGCGAGCCTAGCCTCATGACCGCGCTCTGGGAATCGGTGACGTTTATCGCGTCGACCTTATCCTTCAGGAGGATCGCCTCATCAAGGTTCGGTTTTATGTCGATGCCTTTCGGTGGCCCGATCTCCGCCGTTATGATGAATTTCTTATTCTTGATCTTTTCTTTCAGCGTCATCTTATTTCCTGTTCTTTACCGCGTCCACTATGATCTTCCTCGGCCTTATAGCCCTTGAATGGTCCTTCGGAGGAAGGAGATTTTTCATGTTATCAAGCTTGCCTGTGTCCTTGAGCCTGTTATATATCAGGAGCCACCCGCAGTCTATATCGGGGCTAACCTCGCATTTACCGTCCTTGGCCCCGCCGCACGGGCCGTTCTGGAGCCCCTTGGGGCATAACGCATTGGGACAGTAACCGCCGGTAATAAAAAGCGTACAGTCGCCGCACAACGCGCATACTTCGTTGAAACGCCCGGCCCTCTCCGACTGTCCCAGGAATAGCGTGTCGTTTGCCGGAACTACCGGCATACCCGTCCCGATAACAACAGTATGCGCGCCGTCGCCGCAGCTCATCAAAAGCAGGGATCCTGACCCTTCGAGGTCCGCTTTCCTGTCGCGCGCGCGTTTTTTGACCTCCAGGAGGTTGCACGGCGTATCCCAGACCTCAGCCGCTATGACCTTCTTTCCCTTCGATTCGAGAAATTCCTTCATCTTCTTGACTTCTTCCTCGCCGCCTGTCTTGCAGACCGTGGCGCACTGGGTGCATCCCACGATATATACGCTGCTTACTTTCTCAAGGCACTTAAGGATATCGTCTATAGGTTTCTGTTTTGTGATTATCATCTTTTCATCTGCTCCTTAAAGAGCGCGATGCAATTGCACATCGACATTATAACGGTAAGCGGCCCGACGCCCCCGGGCACGGGAGTTATGAAACCCGCGCGTTTTTTCGCGGCAGCGAATTCCACATCGCCTACGATCCGGCCTCCTACCTTGGTTATACCGACGTCGACCACGATAGCGCCTTTCTTTATCCAAGCGCCCTTTACCAGGTCCGGTTTCCCTACCGCGACGACCAGTATCTCGGCGCGCCCTATGTGGGCCTTCAGGTTGCCGCGGGTAGCCGTGCCGATGTGGCATACGGTAACGGTCGCCAACTTATCCAGCAAAGACATCGCTATCGGTTTTCCGACAAGCTCGCCATGTCCTACCACTACCGCTTCCCTTCCGAAGAGGCTTATGCCGGTAGACCTGATCATCTCCATTACCGCCGACGCAGTCGGGTTCACCCTCTCGACGTTCTTGGCCGGGTCTATATAAAATATCGTCTGCTTCAGGTTTATCGTCTTCGGCAAAGGCAATCCGAGCATTATCGCGGTCGTCGCTTTGTCCCTGTTCAATTTTTTTATCGCGCGTATAAGTTCGTCCTGCGAGACCGAAGCGCTTAAACCGACCTTCCTGTATCTTATGCCGAGCTCCTTAGCCAGTTTCTCCTGTGAATTTATGTAAATGGTCGCCGGCTTGTGGCCGCCCACCTGGATGACCGAGAGCATTGGCGCCCTGCCGTATTTTTTCTTTATGGCGGCCACCTCGCGCTTCAGTTGCGACCTCAATTTTGAAGCAAGATCTTTTCCGTTCAGGACTTTAGCCGTCATCTGACGACCCACCTCTTCTTTTTCTGTTTTATCAGTTTTCCCGCCGCCTTAGCCGCCGCGCGTAAAAATAATTCCGCGGCCGCCATATCTCCCTTGAGGTTCTTATTCCCTATTTTCTTGAGCCTCATGCATATCCTCACGCCTTGCTCCGAAAGCGCCGATATTTCTCCCGCGCAATCGGAGGCCTTTTTCATCGAGGCATTACTCCTGGTCTTCGCGTACTCGTTATATGTCCTGGCATCCTTTTCTATATACGCGCTTAACTTATTTCTTAACGCCCCGGCTTTCTTAGCTATAGAACCGGCTTCCTTGTCGTATCTTTTATATTTCTTTTTGCCCATCGTGAAATTCGCGACCTTTATAATCAGCGCGGCCCCGAGAGCGCCGGTCAAAGCAGCGGCCGCGCCGCCGCCGGGCGACGGCTTCCTCTCACCCAGTTCTTTTACGAAGAAATCTATTTTATTACCCGCGCATATTTTGGTCATCAGAATAACCCCGTTATATTCCCGTCGTTATCCACGTCAACGCGCTCGGCTAGCGGGACCTTCGGCATCCCCGGCATCAGGTTCATCTCCCCGGTCAACGCGACCAGGAAACCCGCGCCTGCAGCGACCTTCACTTCCCTGACCTTGAGCCGCCATCCTGACGGGGCGCCCTTGACTTTCGGATCGTCGGTAAACGACAAGTGCGTCCTCGCCATATTCACCGGAAGCTCATCGTAATTATTCTCCGTGAGGAAATTTACATCGTCCTCGGATGTCCCCACATATACGACACCCTCCGCGCCGTATATCTCGGTGGCGATCTTCTCTATCTTTTCTTTTATCGAAAGGCCCGGCTCATAAAGCGGTTTGAATTTTGATGGATGTTCCTGCATCGTCGCGATCACCGCCTGCGCGAGCTTCTCGCCGCCCTCGCCGCCCTTGGCGACCACCTCGGCTATCTCGGCCAGGACGCCTTTGCTCCTGCAAAATTCCTTTACCCTGTTCAATTCGTTCTCCGAATCCTTCGGGAACCTGTTAATCGCCACGACCGGCCATATCCCGAACTTCTTTACGTTCTCGATGTGCCGTTCGAGGTTCGGCAGACCCTTGTTGAGCGCTTCCAGGTCTTCCTTCTCCAGGTCAGCGTCAGCCGCCCCACCGTGCGCCTTTAACGCGCGCGCGCTCGCAACCACTACCGCGCAGTCGGGTTTGAATTTTCCCTGTCTCGTCACCACATCGCAAAATTTCTCGAAACCAAGGTCCGTGCCAAAGCCGGTCTCGACTACCGCGTAATCGGCGAGCTTCAGCGCCATCTGCGTAGCGAGGATGCTGTTTGTGCCGTGGGCGATATTCCCGAACGGGCCCATGTGTATTAATGCCGGCTGTCCCTCGAGCGTCTGCGCCATATTGGGTTTTATCGCGTCCTTTAAGATGGCGGCCATCGCGCCGACAACCTTCAATTCTGACGCGGTGACAGGCCTGCCCTTGTTCGTAAATCCTATAATGATCTTGCCAAGTCTCTCTTTGAGGTCCTTATAGCCGGTAGTGAGCGCCAGGCACGCCATTATCTCCGAGGCGGCCGTTATATCGAAACCTTCACGCCTCTTTACCGCGCCTTCGGTAATCCCGACCTGCACTTCACGCAAACTCCTGTCGCAAAGGTCGATCGTTCTGCGCCAAATCACCCTTTTCGCGTCAAGTTTTAACTCATTACCCTTTGCCAGGTGGTTATCTATGATAGCGCTTAAAAGATTGTGCGCCGCCGTGACCGCGTGTATATCCCCGGTAAAATGGAGGTTTATGTCCTCCATTGGAAGTACTTGCGCGTATCCTCCGCCGCAGCCGCCGCCTTTAAGCCCCAATGCCGGGCCCAATGAAGGTTCGCGAAGGCATAAAAAGACGCGTTTCTTCAGGCGTCCGAGCGCCTGCGTAAGGCCTATCGAGATGCAGGTCTTGCCTTCGCCGTGTTTTGTCGGCGTCATGGCCGTGACGAGGATAAGTTTTCCGTCAGGGCGCTGCTTCAGCCTCTGAAGGACGGCGAGCGTGATCTTGGCCTTAAAATTACCGTAAAGCTCAAGCTCGTCGGCATTCATGCCGGCTTTTGTCGCAACCCCAACGATCTGCTTGGGATGCGTGAGTTTCGCGATCTCTGATGTGGAATGCGGTTTTTTAGCGAACATAGTGAATCTTTATTATAGGAAAATAAACGACTTGCGTCAAGGCATATATATGCAAATTTTCTGGTCACGAAAGGAAAAGGGACTTACAGAATGTTTACAATTGCGAGAAGCGGGGTTACGAATTGATTGTAGATTACTAAAATTTCAAGCGAGATACACTACGTTAGATTTCACTGATCTGGAAGTAAAGTAAGAAACCGTATATCGTCAAGATATATAACTCCTTCCATATCGTCCCACTCAAAAACTATCTTAAACATCTTAAGTCGGCTTATATCTACGTGACGTTTTACAAAATCTATCAATGGTATATTAACTTTCTGCCAGGAAGTGGTAAC
>CAISWF010000039.1 GCA_903889135.1 Candidatus Omnitrophota bacterium
GCAAAATAAAATATGAAGAAGGCTAAGGAAGAGAAGAAGGAAATAAAAAAGAAACCGGTTAAAGCTGCGGCAAAACCAAAGATCGCGGTTAAGAAGACCAAGACCGCGATTCCGGCCAAGGCGAAGAAAATTGTTAAAGCCAAGGCCGCGGTAAAACCTGAAGTAAAGGTTGAGGCCCGCAAGGCCGAAATTCCAAAACCGGAAGTAAAACCGGCCCCGAAACTTGAGGTTAAACCGGTCATAAAGCCCGCGCCTGTGCAGCCGAAGGTCGAGGCCCCGCGGGCCGAGAGGCCAGCTCCAAAACCGGAAGTAAAAATGGCCTTGAAGCCTGAGGTTAAGCCGGTTACAAAGCCCGAGGTTAAACCGGCCCCGAAGCTTGAGGCCCCGCGGGCCGAAATTAAAGCTCCGGTAGTTCCTCCTGCTCCTCCTGTTCCCCCCGCGCCTCCGGTCAAAAAAGAACCCGTTAAGATTGAGTGTAAATTCCCTATAACTTTAAAAGACCTCGCCGTGAAATTGAACGCCAAGCCAAATGAATTGATAATAAAACTCATGAGGCAGAAGGTCATGGCGACGATAAACCAGGCGGTGGATTACGATGTCGCCAGCCTTATCGCGGCCGATTACGGATTTGTATTCGATAAACCCCTGACGAAGGAAGAGGAGCTTACAAAGGCGCTCGACGTAGAGGATAAGACAAAACTTGTCACGCGCGCCCCGGTCGTCACATTGATGGGCCACGTCGACCACGGCAAGACGTCATTGCTCGACGCGATCAGGAAGAGCCGCGTCACCGAAAAAGAGTCAGGCGGTATTACCCAGCATATCGGCGCTTACGAAGTCGCCGTAGGAAAAGGGCATATAACGTTCCTGGATACTCCGGGCCACGAGGCGTTCACCTCGATGAGGGCCCGCGGCGCCCAGGCGACAGATATCGTAATTTTAGTAGTCGCGGCGGATGACGGCGTCATGCCCCAGACGAAAGAAGCCATAGACCACGCGCGCGCGGCGAACGTCCCCATCGTCGTTGCTATGAATAAGATAGACAAGCCGGACGCGAATCCGGAAAAAGTTAAGAAACAATTGATGGATCTCGGCCTCATGACAGAAGACTGGGGCGGAAAGACGATAGCCGTCGGCGTTTCGGCGAAGACAGGAAAGGGCATAGACGAACTCTTGGAAATGCTCCTTCTCGAATCCGAGATGCTTGAGCTTAAGGCCGACCCGACAAGGGCGGCGAAGGGCGTCGTCATCGAGGGAAGATTATCGAAAGGCGGCGGTCCGATCGCGACCGTCCTTGTCCAAAAAGGGACTTTAAGGCCGGGAGACACGGTCGTGGCTGGTAGACATTATGGAAAAATAAGAGCCATGATAAGCGACCTCGGCCACAGGATAGATGAAGCGCTGCCTTCAAAACCGGTAGAGATATTGGGCCTGGCCGGCGTACCCGAGGCGGGCGATGTATTCTTTGTCGTCGCCGACGAGAAGGCCGCGAGGGAGATAGTCGACAGGCGCTTGGACGTCGCGAAAGCTACGCACTTGCAACCGGTAAAGAGGATAACACTCGAAGAGCTTTCCCAGCAGGTCAAGGAAGGGAAAGCCAAGGAGCTCAAGGTCATCCTTAAGGCCGACGTGCAGGGTTCTGCTGAGGCGCTCGAGCAATCGATCAAGAACCTCGAGACGAAAGACATCACGCTCGACGTAATACATTCCGCGGTCGGGAGCATAAACGAATCGGATGTCATGCTTGCCGCGGCTTCGAACGCTATCATTATCGGTTTCCATGTAGACCTTACGCCTGAGGCCGCGCCGAAGGCTAAGCTCGAGGAAGTCGACGTCAGGTTATACAGGATAATATACGAGGCGATCAACGACATAAAGAGCGCCATGGAGGGTATGCTCGAGCCGACGATCTCCGAAGTCTTTATGGGCCGCGCCGACGTAAGGCAGGTCTTCAAGGTCACGAAGGCCGGCACGATAGCCGGGTGCTTCCTTGCCAAGGGCAGGGCGGTAAGAGGCGCGTTATGCCGCCTCTGGAGGGACAAGGACAAGGTCTATGAGGGAAAGATATCCTCATTGAAGAGGTTCAAGGATGACGTCAAAGAGGTCGCCGAAGGTTTCGAGTGCGGCATATCGCTCGAGAATTTCAGCAATATAAACGCGGGCGACGTTATAGAGATATACGAATTGAAGAAGACGGCGAGGAAATTGTAAGGATGAAGAAACGCATCTTAAGCGGGATGCGCCCGACCGGGAAACTGCACTTAGGGCACCTGGCAGGCGCGCTTAAGAACTGGGTCGAGATGCAGGAGAAATACGACTGCTTCTACATGGTGGCGGACTATCATGCGCTGATGAGTGAGTATGCGGACCCATCCGCCATGAAAGATAACATAATAGATAACGTCGCCGATTATCTCGCGTGCGGCATCGACCCGGACAAGTCCGTGATATTCGTCCAGTCGCATGTGCCGGAACATCTTGAATTGGACATGATTCTTTCGGCGATAACGCCGTTATCGTGGCTCGAGCGCTGCCCGACATACAAGGAGCAGCTGAGGGAAGTCGAGGGAAGGGACCTCGCGACATACGGGTTCCTCGGATACCCCGTTTTGCAGGCGGCCGACATTTTGATATATAAAGCGAATGCGGTCCCTGTGGGCGAGGACCAGTTGCCTCACCTCGAGCTCACGAGAGAGATAGCGCGCAAGTTCCATTTCCTTTACAAGAAGGAGATATTTCCCGAGCCCGAGGCGATAATGACCACGACTCCGAGGCTTCTGGGCGTGGACAACAGGAAGATGTCGAAGAGCTACGGCAACGCGGTCAACCTGTCGGACTCGCCGGAAGAGATAAAGAAGAAGATAAAGTCGATGATAACCGACCCGCAAAGGATAAAAAAGACGGACCCGGGCCATCCCGACATATGCAACGTATATTCGTACTATAAATTTTTCTTCCCGGAGAAGATCGGCAACCTTTCCGATGAATGCAAAGCCGGAAATATCGGCTGCGTCGAAGATAAGACGAAGCTCGCGGATTGTGTTATCGAGCTCCTGCGGCCCATCCAGGAAAAACGTAATAAATTTATCAAAGATAGAAACGGGCTTGAGGCCGTCCTTGCAGAGGGCTCGAAGAAGGCCCGTGAGTTCGCGCGCGGCACACTGGAAGAGGTCAAAAGGGCAGTCGGTATATGACGTATAAGGTAAAACTCGATGTCTTTGAAGGTCCGCTCGATCTTCTGCTTTATCTTATCAAAAAAGAAGAAGCCGACATCTTTGACATACCGATCGCGAAGATAACCGAGCAGTACCTCCAGTACATCGAGTACATGAAACTGTTGGACCTGAATATCGCCGGCGAGTTCATTGTCATGGCCGCGACATTGATGCATATAAAATCGCGCCTGCTCCTGCCGCCCGATGAACAGCCGCCGCTCGAAGAGGAAGAAGAGGATCCGCGCGCCGAACTTGTGCGCAGGCTCATAGAATATAAGAAGTTCAAGGAAGCTGCCGGCGAACTTTCGGAGATGGAGAGAAGAAGGTCTTTGGTGTTCCCGCGCTCGGTGGATGAAGCGCAGTATATCGATAAGAGCGAGGGGCCGTATTTCGAGGCGTCGATATTTGACCTCATAAATGCCTTCTCGACGATATTGAAGTCGGTTTCGAGGGAAGCGTTCCTCGAGGTCGTAAAAGACGAATATACGGTCGAGGAGAAGGTGCATGAGATATTCCATCTCCTGGTCGAGCAGCCGGTAATGAATTTTACGGACCTGTTCAAGAAGTGCAAGAACAGGCTGGAACTTATTGCGACTTTCCTGGCGCTCCTGGAGCTCATCAGGCTAAAGGAAGTCTCGGTCAGGCAGCGCCAGATGTTCAGCGAGATCGAGGTCGTCCGTAACGCGGACAAGATCAGCCCGAAACTGAGGGCGATAGCGGGTGGAGGGCAAGGTCCCTCGCAAAGCGAGGGGGAGGCGACGCAGAGTGGAATCTAGTGAGCTGAAAAAAATAATAGAAGCGCTCCTTTTTACGTCCGAGAAGCCGATAACCATCGAGCAGATGAAAGAGGTCATCGAGGAAGTCGAGACAAAGGAGATAAAGGCCTCGCTCGCCGAGATCATGGGCGAATACGATACGCTGGGCAGGAGTTTCAAGGTCTACGAGGTCGCCGGCGGTTACCAGATGGTCACGGCCCCAGAGTTCGCGGATTACCTGAAGAAATTTTACAGGGTCAAGTCGAAGGATAAGCTCAGTAAGCCCGCGCTAGAGACGCTCGCGGTAATAGCTTACCGCCAGCCGATAACGAAGGCCGAAATAGAGGATATCCGCGGCGTTAACGTGGACGGTGTCGTGGAGACGCTCGCCGACAGGTCGATGATAAAGATAACCGGCAGGAAGGACGCGCCGGGCAGGCCGATACTCTACGGCACGACAAAGGAATTTTTGGAAAGATTTGGCTTAAGCTCCCTTAACGAACTGCCAAAGCTCGGGGAATTCACCGAGGCCGATATAGATCTTAACGAGTTGAAACAGGGGCTGGCGAAAGAAGGAATAGTTGAACCTGAAGGCCAGGAGGTAAATGATGGAACTGGAGAAGTTACGCAAACAGATAGACCGGCTGGACTCGACGATAGTCAAGCTGCTCAACCAGAGGGCGCGCCTAAGCCAGAAGATAGGCCGCTTGAAGGCGAAAGCAAGTAAGAGCGTTTATTCGCCGGACAGGGAGAGGATCGTATACGAGAGGGCAGCAGCCAATAACGACGGGCCGCTCTCAGGTGAATCCCTCCGGGCGATATACAGGGAGATAATGTCCGGCTCCCTCGCGCTCGAGAAACCGTTAAAGATAGCGTACATGGGCCCGCCGGCAAGTTTCTCCAATATCGCGGCGCTTAAAAAATTCGGCTCGTCGGTACGGTACCTTCCGGTAAATACGATAACCGACGTATTCTCCGAAGTCGAACACGGCAGGGCCGATTACGGCGTTGTCCCTATAGAGAATTCTATCGAGGGCGCGATCAACTATACCCTCGACATGTTCATGGAATCCGACCTGAAGATCTGCTCGGAGATATCCATCGAGATATCGCATAACCTCCTGACGAAATGCAGGATGGACCGGATAAAGAGGGTATATTCCAACCCAAGCGTCATAGGGCAATGCAGGATGTGGCTTGAAGCGAACCTTCCGCGCGTTGAACTTGTAGAGGTATCCTCTACGACAAAGGCCGCCGAGATGGCGGTAAAGGAGAGGGGCGCCGCGGCGATAGGATCCAGTTTGGCGGCCGAATGCTACGGGCTCAATATCCTGGCGCGCTCGATAGAGGACAGCCCGCATAATATGACGAGATTTTTAGTGATAGGAAAGGTCGAGAATAAACCGACCGGCAAGGACAAGACTTCGATCATGTTCGCGGTAAAGGACAGGGTCGGGGCGCTTCACGATATGTTGGTGCCGTTCAAGAAGAGCAGGATAAACCTGACGAAGATAGAGTCGCGCCCGTCTAAGAAAAGGGCGTGGGAGTACCGCTTCTTCGTAGATATGACAGGCCACCATGAAGATGCGGCCATAAGGAAGGCGCTTAAGGATCTTGAGCGCGTCTGCACGAACCTGAAGATACTCGGGTCTTACCCGATAGCATAAAAGGGAAAAGGATGAGCAGGTTAGCGAAAAAAGGCGTAATGAACATAGAGCCCTATCAACCGGGCAAACCGATAGACGAGGTCAAGAGGGAACTCTTGCTGGAGGAGGTCTATAAACTCGCCTCCAACGAGAACTCTCTCGGCCCTTCGCCCAAGGCCCTGGCCGCGGTAAGCAAGGCGCTCAAGGACCTGAACCGCTATCCGGACGGCAATTGTTTTTACCTTAAAACTAA
>CAISWF010000040.1 GCA_903889135.1 Candidatus Omnitrophota bacterium
GCCGGGACCCTGCTCTCCGCGTTAAGGATATCCGCCTTCTCTTCCATTAGTATCTTTTTGACTGCGGGTATCATCCTGAGGACGGTAAGGGGGTTCTTGCTGTGGACGGGAAGTTTTAAGTAAAGCGGGTATTGACGTATCTGGGCATCGCTCACAGCCTGTAACTAAGGAGATGATCAGGCGTTCGGACCTGATCTTGGTAATGGAGAAGATCCACGAAGAAAAGATCGTAGAAATTGCTCCGGATGCCAAAAATAGGGTGTTTTTGCTCAAAGAATTTGCTAAAATAAATGATGACGACTTGGATATTCATGATCCGCTAGGGCATACTGTGGATTATTATGAGAATATTTACTACACAATAAAGGAAGCTGTAGAAAGGATAAGCGCGATTCTATGACGGATAAAATTCTTATTGCATCTGACCATGCCGGATTTACCCTAAAGGAGAAACTTAAACCCTATCTGGTAAAAAGGGGTTTAGAAGTGGTTGACCTGGGGGCTTGTTCAAGGGACCGCTGTGATTATCCGCAATTCGCCTATGCCCTTGCCAAAAAGATATCAGAGAAGAAATTCAAGAGAGGTATCCTGGTTTGCAAGACGGGCATAGGTAATTCAATTATGGCAAACCGTTTACACGGTGTGCGGGCAGCACTTGCTTATAATGTCAAGGCGGCACGCCTGAGCCGCGAACACAATGACAGCAACGTTTTAGTTTTGGGTTCGGCTTTCGTAAATAAAGATCTAGGTAACAGGATCATAGATATTTGGTTAAAAACAGGATTTCATGGCGGGAGACACTTAAGGCGCCTTAAATTGATCAATAAGTTAGAGAAAAAGATACGGAGTTAAAGATGAAACATTTAAAGAAAAGCGATCCGCAGATCTACAAAGCAATAAAGAGTGAGATTGAAAGAGAGGAAGATACTTTAGAGCTTATTGCTTCGGAGAATTTTACCTCGATGGCCGTCTTCGAGGCGCAGGGTTCTGTATTGACCAATAAATATGCCGAAGGATACCCGCATCACCGCTGGTACGGTGGTTGTGAATTCGTGGACGAGGTGGAGCAGTTGGCAATTGAGCGGGCCAAGAAACTTTTTAAAGCTGAGCACGTCAATGTGCAGGCGCATTCCGGTTCACAGGCGAATATGGCTGTTTATTATGCCTTACTTGAGCCAGGGGAAACTGTTTTAGCCATGGACCTATCTGCCGGAGGCCACCTGACCCATGGGCATCCGCATAATTTTTCCGGAAGGTATTATAACGTGATCGGCTATGGAGTGGACCGTAAAACCGAGATGCTCGATTATGACCGCATAATGGAGTTAGCCAAGAAACATAAGCCTAAAATGATCCTGGCCGGAGCTTCCGCCTATCCGAGAAGAATTGATTTTAAAGCTTTCCGCAAGATATGTGATAAGGTCGGCGCGTATTTATTCGTGGATATGGCGCACATCGCCGGGTTAGTCGCCGCGGGCGTGCATCCGTCTCCTGTTCCTTACGCGGAATTCGTGAGTTCCACTACCCATAAAACCCTGCGCGGGCCAAGGGGAGGGTTCGTTATCTGCAGAAAAGAGTTTGCCAAGAAACTTGATTCCGAGATATTCCCGGGGATCCAGGGCGGGCCGTTGATGCATGTTATCGCGGCAAAGGCAGTGGCTTTCCGCGAGGCAATGACCCCTGAGTTCCGTATTTATCAGCGCCAGATCCTGAAGAATTCAAAAGAGTTGGCGAAAACTTTGAGTTCTTATGGTTTTCGCATAGTTTCCGGCGGCACGGATACCCATTTGATGTTGGTTGACCTGTCCGAGAAAGGTGTCACCGGAGCGGATGCCTCGCGCATATTGGGGCAGGTAGGGATCACAGTGAATAAAAACCTGATCCCTTTTGACAGGAAAAGCCCGGCGGTAGCCAGCGGTATCCGGTTGGGGACCGCGGCAGTCACTACGCGCAAGCTTAAGGAAACGCATATGCGCTTAATTGCCAAATTCATCAATGAAGC
>CAISWF010000041.1 GCA_903889135.1 Candidatus Omnitrophota bacterium
ATAATCTCTGTCTGCAATCAGAAGGGCGGCGTCGGTAAAACTACCACAGCCATAAACCTCGCTTCGTTCATCGCGTTGGCAGGGCGCAATGTATTAGTCGTCGATTGTGACCCTCAAGCCAATGCCACCTCAGGCCTCGGCATCGATAAAAAACAAGTCAAAGAATCCATTTACGATGTTCTTATTAACGGAAAAGAAATTTCACAAGTAATTGTTAGCACTAAACTTACAAACTTATATGTCATCCCGTCAAATGTTCATCTTACGGGGATGGAAATAGAACTTGTTAATTCCGAAAGCCGCGAGTTCCATTTAAAACAAGCGCTTGAACATATAAGGCCTTCTTTTGATTATATAATCCTCGACGCCCCGCCAAGCCTCGGCCTTTTAACGATAAACGCGCTGACCGCCTCAAAATCCGCCCTCATCCCGCTGCAATGCGAATACTACGCGCTTGAGGGGTTATCCCAATTGCTCAGCACCATCAACCTCGTCAGGCAAAACCTGAATCCGTCCCTCGAGATAGAGGGCATCCTTCTTACGATGGCCGACTTCAGGACGAAACTCACCGACGAAGTAATAAAAGAAGCGAGGAACTACTTCGGCGATAAGGTCTATAAGACCGTCATACCGCGTTCAGTAAAATTAGGCGAGGCGCCGGGCTTCGGGATGCCGGTTGTATTGTATGACAAGCATTGCCAAGGCGCGCGCAGTTATTACGAATTCGCGAAGGAATTCCTGAAAATAGATTTTCCGCTCGAGCTGAATACGAAGCCAGAAAAGGAGATCCCTGATGGAGAAGAGAGTATTAGGCAAGGGGCTTAAGGCCTTAATCCCCGACGACGTTCCCCAAAGGTCAGAAAGCAGGGGAGCGGTCCAATTAAATATCAGCGAGATAATACCGGGCAAGTTCCAACCGAGGGAGGTCTTCGACCCGGATAAACTTAAAGAGCTGGTACTCTCGATCAAAGAGAAAGGGGTCATACAGCCGGTCATTGTGCGCCCGAAAGGCGACGGCTATGAATTGATCGCCGGCGAGAGGCGGTTGAGGGCCGCGAAGGCATTGGGGATCGGGCAGATCCCGGCGATAATAAAAGACGTAAAGGACGGCGAAGCTCTCGAGATCGCTCTTATTGAGAATATCCAGCGCGACAACCTGAACCCCATAGAGGAAGCGAAGGCATATCACAGGCTCTCTGAGGAATTTTCCCTGACCCAGGAACAGATATCCCAGAAGGTAGGCAGGGACAGGGCGTCTGTTTCGAATACGCTTAGGCTGTTGAGGCTTCCTGATAAGATAAAGGAAGAAATATATCTCGGTAGGATCTCGATGGGCCATGCTAAGGCGATACTGATGCTCGATTCGGAGCAGTTACAGCTGGAGCTCTGTTTAAAGATAATAAGGCGCGGTCTCTCCGTGAGGGAAGCCGAATATTTCGTGAAGCGGAAGATCGTCGGTAGAGCGCGTCCGGCGAGGCCGAGGAAGCATTCGACCGAGATCCGCACGGTCGAGGAGGAACTGCAGAGGATCCTCGGGACTAAGGTGACCCTCCTGCATAACAATAAACGCGGCAAAATCCTTATCGAGTATTATTCCAACGACGATCTGGAGAGGTTGTTGAATTTTTTACGCGGCCGGGCCAAGTCGTAGAGGACCACCAGGAAGGCGCAGCACAATATCGAAAGCGCAGCCCAAGTCTTGAGAGCCGGTTTTACGGGTGCAGATTTAAAAGACCCGTCCCGTATAAGTATTCTCGCTTTATCCGTCTCCGCTATCGGTCTGAATTTGTATTTGTCCGACGCTATCTTTAACGCAGCCATATCGTAGTCCCCGTCCGCCTCCCTTAACCAAACGGCCAGTTTCGACGAGCCGAATTCATTGATCGGGGCCTCGGGCCTTTTTATTTCGTAAAATGTCTGCGCGGCGTTTGGCCGCCCGGTCATCGCCGAGAGCATACCGCCGACGTAGGCCCAGTTAGAGCATATTATATCGTCGGGAGCCGTATTATCTTTTATTACCCTGGTCCAGACCTTCGCCTCGGGGTCGACCAGGTTTATCTCAAAGGGCCTGACGTGTTTTTTGTAATACGGCATAAGGTTATACGCCGTAGAGTCCCGGAGGAAGAAAGACAGCTCTTTCTGGTTTTTTGACGGGCTCTTATACAACGAAAGGCTCGGCGAGATGACATTAATGACAATAATAAAAGATGTGAGATAGAATACGGAAAAACGCGCCCCGGATCTTTTTGAAACAAGGAACTTCTCCAGCACATCATACGTTTTCTCTATTCCGAGCCCGGCAAAGAAGATAACGGGCAAGAGCCCTTCCCCGCTTAAGAACCTGTACCTGTAATTAAATGCCAGAGGCAGAAATCCCAGGAAGAGCGCGGCGAAGAAAATGGCGCGGGAACCGCGCCAGCCCGCCTTAATCTTATAAAGACCCAATATCGCGAAGATATATATTAACGGATAAAGCTCAAAAAGCTCGTTTTCGCCGACCCTTATCCCGAGCGGATTTTCAAACCTGTTCATATTTGCCAGTACGCGTATTATTACCGGTGCGGCCAGTAATAAAGAGAAGAAGGCGGCCTTTAACACTTTCTTCAGGACCACCTTTTTCGTTAATCCGTAAATAATAAATGCCAGCAGCCCTATCCACGGTATGCCTAGGTGGGTATAAAAAGCGCACGCGATAAGCGTCGGGCAGGCGAGCCTCCTGTCTTCCTCGAACGCATAGAACGCCAGGAGGATAAATATCAGCGACAGGCTTACAGGTATAGTGATAGTTGTTTTAAGGAAAAACGTATAAGGAATAACAGCAGCGGCGGCTACGAAGAAGCCTGTTTTCGGCGAAAATAGCCTGTTGACGACGAAGGAGAGCGTCGCCAAAAGGGCAAGGAATGATAATACCGAGAACGCCCTGGCTATGAATAGTATATCGAGCCCGAGCTTATACGGGATCAGCAGCAGCAGATGGAAGAGGGGAGGGTAGAGATGGACATTTCCCGCAGGCGCCAATTCCCAGAAGGCGTGGTTGACTATCCCGCCGGCCGTATCGAAACCGCGCATCACGTTGATGTGGTAGTATATATCCAGGAAGAACGGGAACTTTTGCCAGTTAAAAAGAGAAAGGGCCGCGAAGAACGCTATGACAGCGGCTGTTAAAATACCCCATTTCGGCTTACCGGCAACCATTCTTTATAAGGCCCGCTTTCTTGGTATTAAATATACCCCCCGCCTGAAAAATAGTGTATAATATTATACCACATGATTTTAATAAATCCAAAATCAACGAAATTCGGGATCTTCGAAAGATATGTCCCGCTCAGTGTCCCTATCGGCGTAGGTTGCCTTGCCGGTTATCTTTTGCAGCACGGGAAAAAAGCCGAAATAATAGACGAACACATCGAACCATTATCCAGGGAACTCCTGGATAGCTTACTCGAAAAAATTTCCCGGCCGTACATTTTTGGAATATCCACTTTAACCGCTTGCGCTAAAAGAAGTTATGATATTTCAAACCGGATAAAAACCTGGTATCCGGATTCGACGGTTATTCTGGGCGGGATACACCCCACCGTCCTGGCCGAAGAAGCGCTGGCGAATCCGGCGGTTGATTTTGTCATAAAAGGGGAAGCGGAGAAGACCCTGCTTGAATTATATGATGCGGTAAAAAACAACAAAGATCATTCGCAGATAAAAGGATTGTCATATAAAGCCGGCGGCAAGTTCACCCATAACCCGCCCGCTGAGCTGCCTGCCTTGGACGACTTTCCTCCTTTTCCGTATCAACTTTTCGATAACGATCAGGGAAAATATAATTTCGGTTTCATTGCCAGCTCCAGGGGCTGCCCTTATGATTGCATATTTTGCAGCCAGAGGACGATATCCGGGCAGAAATTCCGCTATGTTCCGGAAGAGATAGTAATAGGCGAAATAGGCGTTCTCATCAATAAATACGGGCAGACGCATATCAATTTCGTCGACGACAACTTTACCGCGAACAAGCAAAGGATATTCCGGCTGTGCGAGATGATGATAAAGAACGGGTTCCACGAGAAGGCGACCTTCGACTGCCAGACGAGGGCCGACGCGGTCAATGACGAGATCTTAGCCCTGTTGAAAAAAGCCGGGTTCAGGGTCATTAATTACGGTTTAGAGACGGCCTCGGAACGGCTGATGGTGTTATTGAACAAGAAAGAAACCGTAGCGGAAAATGTCGCCGCGGTAAAACTGGCGAAAAAATACGGCTTCGGTGTCTCGGGGACTTTTATTTTCGGCCTGCCTACGGAAACAAGGGAAGACAGGTGGCAGGCTTACAAGATGGCCAAGGACCTGGACCTTGATTATGTCCGGTTCAATAACGCGACCCCTTATCCCGGCACGAAGTTATACGAAATAGCGGAGGAGGAAGGGCGCCTCTTCGTGGAAAAAGGTTGGAGCAATCTTAATGCCTGCGCGTCGCTGGTCCAGGACTCCATGACGGAATCAAGGCTGCCTTACGTGCCCAAGGGTTGTGACGAGAAAGAATTAAGGAAGGACATCATCAAGGCTAACCTGCTTTTTTCGCTCAGGCCCAAAAGGGTATTTAAGCTGCTCACAAAAAGGATCGGGCCGGCCGGATGGTTCTATCTTCCTCCCCGGTGGTATTTAAGCCTTGAGGAATGGCGTTGTCTTATCAAGCTGGGATACAGCTTATTAAGGTCGCTGGTGAAAATATACATATGAAGATAAGCGGAAGGGTTAAAGAAATTATAGGCGTGGCGGCCGTCATGCTGGGTGTTGTAGTGATGCAGGGCGACCTTTGGATCACCGGCAAACGGATGTTCAGCCATGACAGCATAATATGGTTCGGCGCGTTTTCATATTTTTCTGGTTGCCTACGGCACGGGGTCCTGCCACTTTGGAATCCGTACATGAATTCCGGAGAAATATTCTTTTTAAATATCCACGTGCTGCACTTTTGGGACCCGTCTACGCTGCTTTTGGTGTTAATAGGAAAACTCTTCTCGATAAATACATTGACGGTCTATCATTACGACCTCCTGGCGCGTTACATGATCTTCATTTCCGGGGGCTATTTCTTTTTCAGGCGCGTAGCGAAACACAAGTTCAGCGCTTTCGTCGCTTTTATAACCCTTTCGTTCTCGGCGCTTAGCGGTTCTTATCTAAAACAGCACGCCTTTATCCTGCCGTTGTATCTCCTCCCCTGGATCCTGTCGTTCACATTTAAATATCTGGAGGAGAAAAAACCGGCGTCGCTTATATGGCTGGCCTTTTTTTGGGGGATCACGCTTTGCTCGTACCACGCGATGTATCTCATGGTCTCCGTCTTTGTGCTGTTAATGTGCCTTTTGTTTTCCGGGGGCCTCGCGCTTCCCAAGATCGGAGAGATCTTAAAGGGGCGCGGGTTCGTTTTTACGGCCGCGATTATATTCCTGCTCATGTCGGCCAATCTGCTGCCTGTTTTCCTGTCATACACGCGTGACACCATCCCTACCGCAAGGCTTTTCGAGGCCCCGCTGGCAGCGTATTCTTATCCCGCCGATTTCTTTAACCTGCTCGCGCCATATTCTTTCGTCATACATTTCTTCAACTGGTTTTATATGTCCGAAGCTTTCCTGTATATCGGCCTCATCCCGCTTTTTTTCGCCGCAGTAGGCCTGCTCTACTCGCGTAATAAGTACAAGATCGGCTTCGCGCTCACCGCGGCCATTATAGCCCTCTTGATGCTGGGTCCGAGGTTCTTCGTATCGGATCTCTTCTCCCGGCTGTTCCCGTTCTTCAGTATAATAAGGAACACCCACACATTTGCCACATTCTTTATTTTCTGTTTGGCCTATTTCGTGTGCATCGGTACGGACGTGGTCGCCGACCTGATGGAAAAGTCATCTTTGAGCCGCTATAAAATAAAATTTATACTGATAACCATTGTTATCGTCGAGGCGGTCTTCCTGGTAAATAATTACGTGCTTACGAATTATGAGCCCATATTGCGCCAGTTCCAGGCCCGTTACGACAACTTGGTGCCGGACGTGGGACAGGATTTTGCCCTTCCGCCGAAAGAGATGTTCTTCGAATCATATTACAACGTCTTTTTCTTTATAGCTTCTATTATCGGCGTTTTTATATTGATAGGAAGAAAAAAGACGAGCCTGAAGTTCAAATATTCCGCCGTGATCTTTTTGATATTGGCCGACCTGACCGTCTTTAACCTGGGCATATACAGGTTTGAGACAAAGGAAAGGGTCGGCATAACGCTTCCGGAAGGGGAGTTTTCTTATAACAACCACAGGATACCCATACTCATACCCAAAAGCCCGTTTTTCGGGTTCGGCCCGGCCATGCGAAGAACGTTTACCGCCGCAAGCACCGAGGTGGCCTGGTGCACGACGCATTTTTATGAGATGAAGGACTTTTTTGGTTTCGTGAACAACGAGATGATCCCAGTACCGGTAAAGAGCGTGTTTATGGGCGTAACCGCCCCGAAGATCAGGTTTGTCGGGAACGTTGTCGTCTCGCCGCCTGACCGCCAAGCCCGGGAATTAAGCGGCCTGAGCGCGGAATCGGCGAACAAGGTGCTGTTTGTCGAAAAAAGCTTGCCTCCGAAATTTGCCGGCCTGGAGCTACCTATTAAGGAGATCGATAAAGCGAAACCCGTATCGGGGAAGATCGGCTTGAGGGGATTTGACCCGAACGGCATATCTTTGGAAGTCAACCCCGCCCGGGATTGTTTTTTGTACTATAGCGACGGGTTCGACCGGTCATGGAGGGCTTTTGTGGACGGCAAGGAGACCAAAGTATACCGCACAAATATGGCGTTTAAATCTATTATCGTAGAAAAAGGGGTCCATTCGGTGCGCTTCGTATATGACCCCCGGCTGTATAAGGCCGCGTTATTCTGTTATTTCGCGGGGATAGTTATAACGGCCACCACGGTTATTTACATATCATTGAAACGGACGGAAGGAGCATGAAAAAAATAGACGAATTTTGCGAAAGGTCCGCGGACCGCCTGGTCTGGCTGTTCATTTCGGCATATGTCATTATCTTCTCTTATCTGTCCTTTTTGAAATTTCAGTCCTTCGGTTATTTGGACTGGGACCTTGCCAGCGATGCGGTTGTCGTCTGGAACAGTGTCCACGGGAAGTTACTGTATTATCCGTTTTTGGAACAATCGATCTTCGGGGCTCACCTATACCTGGTGATATTCCTCATCCTGCCGGTTTACGCGCTCTTCCAAAGCCCCCTGACACTTCTTTTTTTACAAAGCGTATTCTTAGGGTTGGCCGCGTTCCCTCTGTACCTGCTGGCTAGAACCAGGCTGAACAAGACCTTCGCGCTCTCCCTGGCCGCCGCCTATTTGCTGTATCCGTCATTGGGGTATATAAATTTATTTGAGACACATTTCGAGGTCTACGAGATATTCTTCCTTTTCTTCGCCCTTTATTATTTCGAGAAAGAGAATTTTAAGAAATTCCTTGTCTTTATTTCCCTGGCCTTGCTTTGCAAAGAGAACGCCAGCCTGGCGGTCTTCATGCTCGGCATATACGCGTTGATACGCAAGCGGCCCGGGAAATGGGTAGTTATACCGTTGTTGGCCGGGGCGATATGGTTTTTGGCGGCGGTGAAGGCGGTCATTCCGCACTTCGCGAAGGACGCGAAATTATACCATGAAGGTTTTATATTCAGCGCCTATTACAGCCACCTCGGCAACAGCCTGGCCGAGATGGCCAGGACGATCATCTTTCACCCGCTGCGGGTCGCGGCTTACGCCCTGACCCCGAATAAATTATTATATCTTTTCCGGATATTTTTGCCAGTCGGGTTTTTAAGCTTGTTAAGCCCGTGGGCCCTGGTTCCGACGATCCCCATACTGATGCAGAATTTATTATCCATGGCAGAGACCCACGCGTCGATATATTTCCAATACGTCGCCCTGCTGATCCCGTTCGTATTTTATTCGGCCGTACAAGCCATTGCCAGGCTGTTGCGGAACAAATTTATCATGGCCCGTCAGGTGGGGTTGCTGGGTTATCTTCTCGTATTTACGGTCTTTTCAGGTTTTTATATGCAGGCCCCCCAATTCAATATCGACAGGCAGATATTGCAGTATTCGCCGAATGATTATAGCGAAGAAAAAGAAAAATTGGTCAAGGCGATCCCGAAGGGATCCCCGGTAATAGCCACTTTCCAGTTTTTGCCCAAATTGGCTGATAGGCGCGGGCTTTATTCCATGCATCTGGTGTCTTCGGGATACAAGATGTATACGGCCGTGAAGTATGAACCGCCGAAAGACCTCGAATACGCGTTAATAGACTTCAATGAGCCGCTCATGATCGCAGGTTTTTTCCCGCCTTCGGCCCCGGCGAACATCCGTTCTTTTATCGAAGCCGGGGGCTGGAGCGCGTTAAGGGCTCTTGACGACATCGTCCTGTTCAAAAAAGGCCGCAGCCCGGGATCCGGGCTCTGTGAAGCGGTCGATGCTCCAAAGATTGGGCATCCGATGGGGGTGAACCTGAGGAATGAGATAATTTTCCTGGGGTATGATATCATAGACGACGGTATGCCGGAGGGCAGGATACTGCACCTGGCCTATTACTGGAAAAAGATAGGAGGCAAAGACAGGCCGTCTAACTTTTTTATCCAGTTCACGGACATGGCCGGCAATATCAGGTTCCAGGCGCAGCACACTTTCGGCTACAGGGTATATTTACGGGACGAATGGAAAGAGGGTCAGGTCATGAAGGAGAACCATTATATCCTGGTCCCTTCCGGGCTTGAAAAAGGCGATTACAATATCAGCTTTGGACCGTTCATTTTCGAAAAAGGAACTGATTCTCCTGAGGAAGCGCGTGCCCGCTAAAATTTTGATCATAAAATTGGGATATTCGGAGACCCTGGACAAGGAGATAGGGACCACTACCAGCCTGGGCGACGTCCTGAGGACGACGGTCATTTTGAATTATTTTAAGAACGACGATGTCACCTGGCTTGTGGATGAGAAAGCCTATCCACTGCTCAAGGGAAACCCTTTTATAAGACGCGTTCTCGTATTCGGGCCGGGATCGGTGAGGCAATTGAGGCGCGAAGTATTCGATACGGTGGTCAACCTGGAAAAAGGGCCGGAGATCTGCGCTTTTTCGGATTCGGCGAAAGCGCGGAGAAGGTTCGGATTCAGGCTCGATCCGGAAAAAGGCGCCGCGCAGGCGCATGACGGAGCCGAGATGGTATTAAGTTTATGCCTGGACATGGAGAGGAAGAAGAAGAACATGAAATTTTGGCAGGACGCGCTGGCCTCCATGATAGGAAAGAAATGGTCGGAGGACGAAGAATATATACTTGGTTACAAGCCGCGCCCTAATAAGGTAAAATATGATATAGGCTTTAATTGGGTCGTGGGAGACAAATGGCCGAACAAAACATGGCCCAAAAAGAATTGGCAGAAGCTCGAAAGATCGTTAAAAGGCAAATACAGCGTCTCCTGGCAAAAGGGCCTGGGCAACCTTGACGATTACATGGACTGGATAAATTCCTGCCGGCTCATAGTGACCAATGACAGCCTCGGCATGCACCTGGCGATCGCCTTAAGGAAAAAGATAATCGCGCTTTTCGGGCCCAGCTCGTCGAAAGAAGTCTGTCTTTACAAAAGGGGTGTAAAACTTTTGCCGAAAACGCGGTATAAATGCGTGCCGTGCCTCGATCCGATCTGCGTCCAAAAAGTCAATTGCATGGAATATATCACGCCGGAAACGGTAAAGGACGAGATAATAAAAATGCTCCCGGGCAAAAGGAGATAGATGGAAGACCGTTTCAGGATAGACGGCCACAAATTGATGTTCCACGTCGAGAGGGTAAATGACTGGCTTAAGGGCAAGCAGGTAAGCCCGATATATCTCGAGATCGCCCCGTCAGGCGGATGCAACCACAGGTGCGTCTTTTGCGCGGTCGATTACCTGAAGTATAAGGCCGGGTTCCTGGATGCGGATGCCTTGAAAAAAACGGTTGATCAAGCGGCGGCGCTCGGCGTAAAAAGTATAATGTATGCGGGCGAGGGCGAGCCGCTGCTCCACAAGGATATATGCGGGATCATAAAATACACCAAGGGCCGCGGCATAGACGTTGCGGTCACGACGAACGGGGTCCTTCTTAAAAAAGAGGTCTCGCGGAAGATCTTAAAATACTTAAGCTGGATCAGGGTAAGCCTAAACGCGGGCACTGCCGGGACTTATTGCAAAATACACCGTACGAGGAAGGAAGATTTCTACAAGGTGATAGAAAATCTTCGCGAAGCGGTAAAGGTAAAAAAGGCCGGGAAATTAAAGACGACGATCGGCGTCCAATTGTTGTTAATACCGGGCAACGCCAAGGAAGTCGTTACCCTCGCGCGGATATTAAAAAAGATAGGCGTAGATTATTTGACGGTCAAGCCGTATTCGCAGCATCCCTTGAGCGGGTCTCGCATAAATCCGAAATTCAATTATAAAAGCCAGATATCAATGTATGAAAAACTGCGCGGCCTTGAAGACGACAGGTTCAAGATAGCGCTCAGGGATGAGACGATGAAAAGGCTGGACTCGGAAAAGGAATACGGGCGCTGCCTGGGCCTGCCGTTCTGGGCTTATATCGACGCGAACGGGGAAGTATATGCCTGCAGCGCTTTCCTCGGGAAGAAGGAATACAGCTTCGGTAATATTTATAAGGACAGTTTTAAGGATATAATAAAAAGCAGGCGCAGGAGATCAGTGATGGCCGGGATAAGCTCAAAGACGGATGTGGAAAAATGCCGCAAAGCCTGCCGGCTGGACAAGATCAACAGCTACCTCTGGGAGTTGAGCAACCCGGGGCCGCACGTTAATTTCATTTAAGGTGAAGATGGCAAGACAGGACAGCGACCTGATACAAATATACGAGATGATGCTAAAGATCCGTCTTTTTGAGGAACGGGTCATCAGCCTATATTCCGAACAAGAAATGAAGACGCCGGTCCATCTGTGCGTCGGCCAGGAGGCTGTCGCGGCCGGCGTTTGCCGCAACCTGACCGATAAGGATTATGTTTTTACGAACCACCGCTGCCACGGCCATTGCCTGGCGAAAGGGATGAGCGTCTCTTCCATTATGGCCGAGCTCTACGGTAAGAGGACCGGCTGTTGCAAAGGGAAGAGCGGTTCGATGCACCTATCCGACCCGGATAAAGGCGTCCTCGCGACCTCGGCCATCGTCGGGGGGAACCTCCCCATAGCCGTAGGGGCGGCCTTAAGCCTTAAATCCAGGAAGAAAGGGAATGTCGCGGTCGTCTTTTTCGGCGATGGAGCTGTTGACGAAGGCGCGTTCTACGAAAGTCTTAATTTTGCCGCCCTAAAAAAACTGCCCGTCTTATTTGTCTGCGAGAATAATTTTTATGCCACAAATTCCCCGCAGAAAACAAGGCAGCCTCTTGATAACATATTTAAAAGGGGCGGGATATTCGGAATAAAGGGTTTCCGCTGCGACGGCAATGACGCCGTGAAAGTATTCGACCTCTCAAAGGGCCTGATCGGAAAGATAAGGAAAGGCTCAGGGCCGTATCTTATGGAATGCCGGACTTACCGTTGGAAGGGGCATGTCGGCCCGGATTGCGATTTCGCAAAAGGCTGTCGCCCTAAATATGAATTGGACGGGGCCATCACCAAGATGTCAAGCCAGGACGCTCCTTTAGGAGAAGATGGTGAAGGCCAAATGCTGGACGTGCTGGTAGATGAGAATATGGTGACCCCTGACGAATCGGTGTCAATATTCATGAATAAAGAACGGACCCAAACCATCCTTGAAGGTTTGGAT
>CAISWF010000042.1 GCA_903889135.1 Candidatus Omnitrophota bacterium
CAATTTCATCCGGAGTTCAAGTCCAAACCCGACCGGGCGCATCCCCTGTTCAGGGAATTTGTCAAAGCGGCACTCAAAACAAAAATTCCGGAATAAAATCAAAATAGTTGGATGGGATCAACGATGAAAAAAGCGATTTTGGCACTTGAGGACGGTTTGTGGTTTGAAGGCGAGGATATTCTTGGCCTGGTTAATCTGGGAGGAAGATACGATGTACATCGTATCTTTTTGCAGCATGATGAACTTTCCCAGTTCGGCGAACGCGTCATCTATGCCGAGATCCGAGAGCCTGTGGAACTCATCCAGTATGATTATCGGCCGCAACCCGGTCTCGGAATATGCTATGGCAGGAAGCTCGAACAGTGCGCGGTACGCCTTTAAATTCTTACCCCCTTTTATCAGCGCTTCTATCGCCTTAACCGCTTTCGCGGTCTTCGGCATCCTGTCGGACGCGAGCGAAACGAGTTCGCCGGAGGACGCCGCCTTATATTCCGTTAAATCGAGATATTTAAAAAGCAAGCCGGCGATGAATTTTTCTGCGAAAGCGGGAAACCCTTGTCTCTTGACCTCGATATAGACAGGGACCGTGTCTTTAAAAGGCAGGGCGCTTATGAAGCGGTAGATGACCGAGGTCTTTCCGTAGTAAGGAGGCCCTATGATGGCGACATTCTGGCGATAACCGAAACGCAGGCCGTCGGCGCGCTTCTTAAGTAAAGCAAGGATGTCGTCCCTGCCGAAAAAATTATTCCCCGTTGCGGGATCTAATAACATTATCAATAAAACCTTCCTTACTTACGACAAATAAAAAAATGGATTTTGAGGCTTATGCTTCTTCCTTATCTCAAAATGCAGATACGGGGAATTCTCCCTGCCCCCGGAACCGACCTTCGCGACCGGGCTGCCCTGCCTGACATCTTCCCCTATCTTGACAAGTATCTCGGAATTATGCGAATAGACGGTCTGGATGCCGTCGCCATGTTCTATTATGACCGTCTTCCCGAAACCCCTTACCTTATCTTCGCTGAAGATGACCCTGCCACTCCTGGAAGCTACGACTACCGTCCCCGCCCGCGCCTGGATATCTACGCCTTTGTTCGGCGTCGGTCCTGTCTTCTCGCCGAAGGATGAGACGACCCTACCTTTGACCGGCCAAATAAAATCCTCTTTTGAATATACTGGAAGGGGTGTGACATTCGTCACCGGTTGTGAGAGTTTACCGGGTATAAGGATATCCTGCCCGACGCTGATGCTTCCGGCGGCCCTCAGGCCGTTCGCCTCGACAAGGGCCTCGAGGTCAACGCCGTTATCCTTCGCTATCCGCCAAAGCGTCTCGCCTTTCATTACTCTGTGGTAGGTCCCGCCTTTAGCGGGCACACAAACAGCCTCCTTCGGCGGCGTGATTACCGGGGTCTCCGCGCATCCCGCCAGGGCCAGGATAAGGAGAACTGCAAATGAAACCCTTAAATAAGACATCTATAAATGGTCCGTCCTAAAAATGGAGCGGGTGATGGGACTCGAACCCACGATATTCAGCTTGGGAAGCTGACGTTCTACCAACTGAACTACACCCGCTTGAACGATTTCGTATAAACTTTTCGGGGCGAAATCGTTGTAAGGGGAGACACGTAGTTTCTCCCCTTACAATACCCCACTTCCCTATTTGAAGATGATTCCTGACAGCAATTATCGCAACCCCATTCAACCTTCGAGGTGCATGAGCATTTTGAATTTCTTATACCTGTCCCGGATATCTTTGTCCTTCAACTTCAATATCCGGTTGACGCTGAAATCCTCTACGGCGAATGAGGCGAGGATGGTCCCGTACGCGCATCCTTTGCGCAGGACAGCCTCGTTGATCCTCTTCGCTTTGCTAAGATAACCCATGAACCCTCCGGCAAAGGTATCGCCGGCGCCGGTAGGGTCGAACGCGTCTTCAAGGATATACGCGGGATAGGAAAAAATAAAATCTTTTGAGATACAAAGAACGCCGTGTTCGCCTTTTTTTATTATAGCAATTTTCGGCCCGCAAGAAAATATATATCTTGCAGCCTTCAGGAGGTTAATCTCCCCGGAAAATTCGCGCGCTTCCTTGTCGTTGGCGAAAAATATGTCAACATGCTTAAGGAGTTTTTTGAGTTCCTTGGGCTTGTTCTCTATCCAGTAGTTCATCGTGTCGCACGCGATGAGCCTGGGTTCGTCCACTTGTTTCAGGACATCCAGCTGCAGAGAAGGGTCGATATTCGCCAAAAAGACATTGTCCGAGTCGCGGTATTGCGCGGGGATCTCCGGCTTGAAATCCGCGAAGACGTTAAGGTGGGTATAGATCGTACGGGCCGTGTTGAGGTCGAACCCGTATTCGCCCTTCCACCTGAAGGTCTTTCCGCCGTCGATCTTGAGCCCGGCTACATCCACGCCCCTCCTCCTCAGCAGTTCGATATATTTTTTCGGGAAGTCGGCCCCGACTACGCCGACTAGCCGGGCTGAATTGAAGAATGTTGCCGCGCATGAGAAATATACGGCCGAACCGCCGAGCGCCTCATCTACTTTACCGAACGGGGTCTTTATTGAATCTAACGCTATCGAACCTACGACAAGCAGTGACATTATCCCAGGTATTCCTCCGATATTTTCATCGAGCAATATTGTCCGCACATCGTGCAGACGTCTTTTGCCGCAGGTTTAGAGCGGTTCCTGTATTCCTTCGCGCGCGCCGGATCGATGGCCAGCGCAAACTGTTTATGCCAATCCCTCTTTTTGCGGGCGGCCGATATGGCAATGTCCCAATCGATCGCGCCTTTTACCCCTTTGGCTATATCCGCCGCGTGCGCGGCTATCCTGGCGGAGATGACGCCTGTCTTTACGTCATCGACCGACGGTAGGCCCAGATGTTCCGAAGGCGTTACATAGCAGAGGAAATCGGCGCCGTGGGCGGCCGCAAGCGCGCCGCCTATCGCGGATGTTATATGGTCATAGCCGGGCGCTATATCGGTCACCAGCGGGCCGAGTACATAGAACGGCGCCCCGTGGCAGATATCTTTCTCCAATAAAATATTAGCCTCGATCTGGTTTATCGGCACGTGGCCGGGGCCCTCTATCATGACCTGGAC
Source organism: Candidatus Omnitrophota bacterium (assembly GCA_903889135.1). Taxonomy (GTDB): domain Bacteria; phylum Omnitrophota; class Gorgyraeia; order Pluralincolimonadales; family Pluralincolimonadaceae; genus Pluralincolimonas. Next base: position 3,108 of record CAISWF010000042.1, read on the forward strand.
GCCTGCCCGTTTAGCCCTTCCTGAAAGCTCGCCCAATGTCATCAACTCCTGTATCTGCGCCCTATCGCTGGCGTCGGCAAGGCACCCGGGCCTCATGCCGTCACCCAGACTTAAAGTGACGTCGTATTTGTGCGCGATCTCCAACACCCTGTCGAATTCCTCATAAAAAGGATTCTCGCGGCGGTTGTGCGCCATCCATTCGACAATTATTGCGCCGCCCCTGCTGACGACCCCGATCACTCTTCCCTGTTTCTTAAGGCAATCTACCGCTTTTCTCGTAACGCCGCTATGGATCGTAAAAAAATCCACGCCTTCCCTCGCCTGTTCCTCAAGGACAGCAAGCATATCTTCCGCTGTTATGGAAGGGATAGGTCTTTTCTTGCGGTCCGCGGCGACGACCGCTTCGTAAATAGGTACGGTGCCCACAGGTACCGGCGAAGCCCTGAGTATGGCCTTCCTGATTGCCCGCAGGTCTCCCGCGGTAGAAAGGTCCATGACGGCATCCGCGCCGTTATCTACGGAGATCTTCAATTTCTTTAATTCGACCGCGATCCTCGAAGAGCCCTGGGATGTCCCGATATTGGCGTTCACCTTGGTCTTAAGACCTTCGCCGATGCCGCAGACCTTGCCCTTCTTCCTGAGGATATTGGAGGGTATGACTACCCTGCCCGACGCTATCTTCCTGGCGAGCAGTTTCACGTCCAGGCCTTCCGCTTTCGCGACCAGCCTCATTTCGGGAGTGATCCTGCCTCTTTTTGCAGATTCTAATTGGGTCATATCTTGGTAAGCCTGTCCTTTAATATTTTTGCGGCCGCCCTGATATCATCCGCGCCGCATACCGCCCTTACTACAGCGATCCTTAAAGCGCCGGCGGCTATCACCTCATCAATATTCGACTCGTCGATCCCGCCGATGACGACAAAAGGGAGCCCTCTTATCTTGTTTACTTTTCTTATCAGGTCGAGCCCGACCGCCTTATATCCGGGCTTTGTGGGCGTCGCGAAGACGGGCCCCACTCCTATATAATCCGCACCGCTATTTTGCGCCGCGGCCGCCTGTTCGGCCGAATGCGTCGAAAGGCCTATTATTTTACCCCTGCCTAATATTGAGCGGGCGCCGATGGCCGGCATATCTTCCTGGCCGAGGTGCACCCCGTCGGCATCGACGGCTAACGCGATATCAGGGCTGTCGTTAATGATGAATAGCGCCTTGTCTTTTCCTATCGCCTTGCGCATCGCGCGGCCGGCCTCGACTACATCCGCGGGATCAGATTCCTTGTCGCGCAGTTGTATTACATCCGCGCCGCCGTCCATCGCTTCCTTCGCCGCATAAACCAGGTCGCGGCCTTTCACCGCCTGCTTATCTATGATCACGTAAAGCCTGAAATCGCGCAATATCAAAACCTCGAGACGAGTTTCTTTTCGGTATCATACGCCTTGAACCTTAGCCTCTTGAACTTGTCGGCTATCTTTCCATCGATGAGCTTTGAGAATTCCTCCAGGACCCTGAGGGACTCCTTGACGCGTTCCATGTTGGCTATCGAGACATCTTTCCAACCGCTTCTCTTCCTCTCGATCGCCTGCCTGCCCCGGCCGACATCGTTTTCCGGGTCGCGCGCCGATATTATTCCGCGCAGCTTGGCGGGATAAAGCTTGATGCAGTCCGATATGCAGTGGCGCAGACCCTTGAATTCTCTCGTCAGGGATGCGTCATCCAGCACAAATCTAGCGATCTCCTCGCAGACCCTTAAGCCTTCCCTCGACCTGTTGAGGTTCGCGTCAATTATCCTGTAAAGCTTATCTTTCATTAAGATTTTTTTTCACACTGCGGATACCCGCAGTGTTAGACATCCTGCGGATAAGACCGGTGGTGGACCTGCCCTTCACCAGCGGAATGGCGACGACTTTGCCGCCGTAGGACTTCACGATATCAGCTCCGACGATCTTGCCGACTTTCCAATCCGCCCCTTTGACAATTATGTCAGGCCTTATGGCCTTTATCAATTTCAAAGGGGTCGCATCCCCGAATATTACCACATGGTCCACAAAACCCAGGGAGGCCACGACAACCGCCCTGTCTTTCTGCGGGACTATGGGGCGCGACGGGCCCTTGATCTTTTTTACCGAGCAATCGCTGTTTAGCCCAAGTATCAGGACGTCCCCGAGCGACCTTGCCTTCTCGAGGTATTTTACGTGCCCGGCATGCAGGATGTCGAAACAGCCGTTCGTAAAGACGATCCTTTTGCCTTTCGCGCGCAGCCTTGAGGCCAGCGCTTTTACCTTAGAAAAAGCGATTATCTTTTTTTCCGTCATTATGATATTCCGCCGGTAAATTAGAACAACGCCTCCTCTACCATCTGGCAGAGGACATGGACCACTGAAACGTGGGCTTCCTGGATCCTCGGAGTGGACCCGGAAGGGACTATTATGGAGATCTTCGCTACCTTGGCGAGCCCGCCTCCGTCGCGGCCGGTAAGCGCGATCGTCGTAAGGCCCTTCTTATTGGCAAACTCTACGGCCCTGATGACGTTCTTCGCGTTGCCGCTCGTTGAGATCCCGACCGCGATATCGTTATTTCCCGCGATCGCGTCGAGCTGGCGCGAAAATACCTCATCATAGGAATAATCGTTCGCGATCGCCGTAAGAATGGAGGTATTGGATGTGAGCGCTACGGCCGGAAGGCCTTTTCTTTCCTTTAGGAACTTCCCGACCAGTTCGGCCGCCATATGCTGGCTGTCTGCGGCGCTTCCGCCGTTGCCGAAAATTATGACCTTCCCTCCTGATTTCAGCGACTTGATTATAGCGCCGGCGGCCTTTTCAATGGCGTCCAACTGCGACGCCATGAGGCCTTTTTTTACCGAGATGCTCTCTTCCAGGATACTTTCTATCTTTTTTTTCATTTTTAACCGAAGAATGTCTTGGCCATATCGTAGAATTCCTTATCGACCGTCTTTAAAGTGCCGACGGCCTTCTCGATGGGGACTTCCACGATCTTATTTCCCTGAAGGCTTACCATATAGCCAAATTTGCCCTGTTTGACGAGCTCGACGGCCTTAATGCCGAACCTGCTGCCAAGGACCCTGTCGAACGCTGTGGGCGAACCTCCGCGCTGGATGTGCCCGAGCACGGTCACCCTCGTCTCAAAACCCGTCTTTTTCTCTATCAATTCGCCCAGGTGCTGGCCGATCCCGCCCAACCTGCAATGCCCGAAATCGTCGAGTTTCTCGGTCTGGAGGACCTCTCCATCATCCAGTTTCGCGCCTTCAGCAACGGCAACGATCGAGAAGTTCTTGCCGTGATCGTGGCGTTTCTTGATTATGGCGCATACTTCGTCGATCTTTATCGGGATCTCCGGGATCAATATCACATCCGCTCCCCCTGCGATCCCCGCATACATCGCGATCCAGCCGGCGTGACGGCCCATGACCTCGACAACCATTATCCTGTTATGGCTCTCGGCCGTGGTGTGGAGCCTGTCGATGCATTCCATCACTATATTTATCGCGGTATCGAAACCAAACGTATAATCGGTATCGCTCAGGTCGTTATCTATGGTCTTCGGGACGCCCACGGCCTTTAGCCCTTCTTTCACCAGCCTGTTGGCGACGCCAAGCGTGTCTTCGCCGCCTATGGCTATCAGCGCCTCGAGCCCGAACTTCTTGAAATTATCTTTTACTTTCTGTACCGCGCCTTCTTGCTTGTAGGGATTAGTCCTCGAAGTGCCTAATATAGTACCGCCTTTCGGCAGGATCCCGGATACCGAACGCAGGTCCAAGGGCATAACGTCGCCTTCTATGATGCCTTTCCATCCGTTCTTAAAACCTATGACTTCATAACCTTCCTGATATGCCTTTCTTACAACCGCCCTGATAACAGGGTTCAAGCCCGGGCAGTCGCCGCCGCCGGTAAGTACTCCCAACCTTTTCATCCGGTCCTTCCTCCTTTTTGTATTTTTTATTCGTTCCTGTAATCGAACCCGCCGAAAGGAAGGCTCACGTCATCCTTGTCCTTGCCCTTTTTCACCGCGGGCTTGGCATCGGGACGGGTCGCTATCTTCGTGACGTGTATCTTTATCATGATAGGCTCGTCTATACCCAGCATCTCCTGTATCTTCGCCTTTATAAGGCTCTGTATCTTTTCGGTAGCCTCGGGGATATTCGCGTCGGCCCAGAATACCACCTTAGTGGATATATCGATGCCTTTCTTGGTCGCTATGCAATCCGATTTCATTTCCTTGACCTCAGGAAGCGACGACCCTATCTTCCTTATGAACTCCTCTATGGCCGAAAGCGAGATCGAGACCTGGCCGTCGGGATTATTGAACGCTATATTTTTCTGCCTCTGCACCCGCGCGAGCGTAAACTGGTAGCTCGCCCAGGATATCACTATGAGAAGGAAGCCGACCGCTCCCACCCCGATCCGCAACGTCGTAGAGGCGTTGATAGAGTCGAGCGCGTTCATTATCGGCTCGCTCTGCACAGACCTCACGGATACGGCTATAAGAAAGAGACCGATCGTAATAAAAACTACGAGGAAGAACATCATCGTTATCCTGTTCAATACGTTCATTGCGCCGCCTCCTTTTCTGCCATTTTCTTCTCTATGAATTCGGTCGTTACCTCCCCGCGAAGGAACGCGGGATCAGCGATAAGTCGCTTGTGGAAATCTATCGTAGTTTTGATTGGCTCGATCGTGAATTCCGAGAGAGCCCTCTGCATCACCTGTATCGCCTCGGACCTGTTCTTCCCGTAAGTTATAAGCTTGGCTATCATCGAATCGTAAAAAGGCGGTATCGTGTATCCCTGGTAGACGTGCGAATCGACGC
>CAISWF010000043.1 GCA_903889135.1 Candidatus Omnitrophota bacterium
TGCCAAGTTTCAACGATTCGAAATCGTCGTACTTGGGCTTCCCTAGAGAGTAGCTCACATACTCGAGCTTGTAAGCGCCGTCTGGGCTCTCTATCGGGAAGAATTCATGGAATACCTCTTCAAGCCCCTTCTTCTCCCTCTTCGCCCTTGGAAGGTCCGTCTGCAGGAATTCATCAAACGAACGCACCTGGACGTCGAGAAGGTTCGGCATCTCGAACAGATCAGGTAATTTTGCGTAATTCTTCCTTTTTATCGCCATTTAGTTTTCCCGGATTTGGTTTTAAAACAAATACGTTACTTGAGTTCGACCTTAGCGCCGGCAGCTTCAAGCTTTTTCTTGATAGCTTCAGCTTCTTCTTTCGGAACGTTCTCTTTTACCGGTTTCGGGGCCGTATCAGCGAGGTCCTTTGCTTCCTTCAGGCCGAGGGTAGTAACCGAACGTATCTCTTTGATGACGTTGATCTTGTTGGCGCCGCAATCAGTCAAAACTACCGTAAAGGTCGACTTCTCTTCAACAGCTGCTGCTGCGGGAGCCGCTGCACCGGCCGCTGCAGCCATCGGGACAGCCGCGGTCACGCCGAACTTCTCTTCCATCGCCTTAACAAGGTGCGAAAGCTCGAGGACACTCATCTCCTCTACCGACTTCATTATGTCGTTCAACTTCTTGCTAAGTTCCACCTTCTCTGTCACTTCTGCCATCTTAACCTCCTTCTCCTTCTTTTTTAATTGCTCTTTTTCTTTGAGACTGCGTCCAACACCATAACGAACTTCTGTATACTGCCCCTTAACACATTAGCCAGGCCCTGGATAGGCGCCTTCATCCCGCCCATTACCCTTGCGAGCATGACTTCGCGCGGCGGGAGCATTGCCAGTTCCTTGACATTCTCGCTCGTAAGCACCTGGCCGTCCATATATCCGCCCCTTATGAGCATATTCTGGTCGATCTTTGCGAAATCGTATAATATCTTCGAAGCCTTGGTCGGGTCGTCCTTTGAGAACGTGATCCCCGTTGATTTCTCGGCTATATCGCATAATGGCTCAAGCTTCTGCTTTTTGAGCGCAAGCTTAAGTATCGACCTCTTTACAACCTTGAGTTCGGAAGATGATTTTTTAAGGATCTTCCTCAACTTCTCGGTCTTGGACGCCTTGACTTTCTCGAAATTCACGAAAAAGAGGTACGGATTCTTTTTTATAAGTCCCGCGACCTCGTCTACCATGGCTCCCTTGACTTTACGGCTGAGTTTTTCCATTTCCATTAACTCCTCGCCAGGTTCGAAAGGTCCAGCTTTACGCCGGGACCCATTGTCGTCGATATCGATATAGACCTGATGTAATTGCCCTTTAACGTGGCCGGCCTCGCGTGCTGCACCGCCTCGATAAGGGTATAAGCGTTCTCATATATCTTGCCGTCGTCGAAAGAGGCCTTGGCGACTGATATATTTATGTTGGATATCTTGTCCATCTTGAACTCGACCTTACCTGCCTTCACTTCCTTTACGGCCTTGGCGACGTCTTCTGTGACCGTGCCGGCCTTCGGGTTAGGCATGAGGCCTTTCGGGCCGAGCACTTTTCCGAGTTTACTGAGTTCCCTCATCATCTCGGGCGAGGCGACGGCAACATCAAAATCGAGGAATCCTTTTGACACTTTCTCGATCAGGTCTTCCGCACCGACATGCTCGGCGCCGGCTTCCCTGGCCCTGTGCTGGGCTTCGCCTTTGCAGAATACCGCGACCGTCTTGGTCTTACCTGTACCGTGCGGCAGGACGATAGTGCCCCTTACCATCTGTTCGGACTGTTTCGGGTCTATATCCAGCTTTATGGCCAGATCAACCGATTCGTCGAACTTCGCCTTGGGAGCTTTCCTTAATATGGAGATCGCTTCCTTGAGCGAATACTTCTTATCTTTTTCTACCAGACCTTCGAATGCTTTTACTCTTTTGCTTGCCATTTTAGATTCTTCCTTAAGACTCAACGTCAATGCCCATGCTGCGGGCGGTTCCCGCGACGATCTTTATCGCCTCGTTAATATCTTCGGTATTGAGATCCTTCAGCTTGACCTTGGCTATCTCTATGAGCTGGTCTTTCGTGACCTTGCCGACCTTCTCTTTATTAGGGACGCCTGAAGCCTTGGCGAGGTTGCACGCCCTCTTCAGAAGCACCGAACACGGCGGGCTCTTAACGATAAAGCTGAAACTCTTGTCTTCGTATACTGAGATGACCACGGGCAAGATAAGACCTTCCTGCGACTTGGACATCTCATTGAACTTCTTGCAGAATTCCATGATGTTAACGCCATGCTGACCTAATGCCGGACCAACCGGAGGCGCGGGATTAGCCTGGCCTGCCGGGCAATACAATTTGATAGTTGCCTTGATCTTCTTAGCCATTTTAGATTTTTTCTACCTGCCAGTATTCCAATTCGACCGGTGTAGACCGTCCGAATATCGTGACTGAAACCTTTAACTTTCCCTTATCCGGGTTTACTTCTTCTATTACGCCGTTAAAATTCGTGAACGGACCATCGGTCACCCTTACCGATTCGCCTCTTTCAAATATGACCTTCGGCGTCGGCTTTACCTTGCGATCCTCGCTCTGCTTCAATATTGACTGGACTTCATCTTCCCTGAGCGCCACGGGCTTTGTCCTGGCACCGATGAACCCTGTTACGCCGGTGGTATTCTTTACCAGGTACCATGTATTGTCGTTAAGATCCATCTCTACGAGGACATACCCGGGAAAGAACTTCCTCTGGGTTATCTTCTTCTTGCCTTCTTTCACTTCCGAGACCTGTTCGGTGGGGATGAGGACCTGGACGATGGCTTCCTTCATATTATTCGACTCGGCGCGCTTCTCGATCGCGGACTTTACTTTCTCTTCCGCTCCGGTCTGGGTATGTATAACGTACCACTTCTTCGCCATCATCATGATCCTTGTCTCAATACTATATGGATGATCTTAGAAAACGAAAAGTCAAAAAAACCCAGGATGACCGTAAACACCAATACCGAGACGATAACGATCCAGGCTGAACCCACCAGTTCCTGGCGGCTCGACCACGAGACCTTCTTCATCTCGGCTTTTACCTCGTTCAAAAATGTTTTTACGTTTTCTATTGCTTTCATCGTATTTTTTCTGGCAGGCCTGGAGGGATTCGAACCCCCAACAGGCGGATTTGGAGTCCGCTGCTCTACCAATTAGAGCTACAGGCCTAAAACTAAACCCGCCTTCGCGGACACTGATCCCGAAGGCGGTTTCGGTCTTACTATTTCTTTTCCTTGTGCGCAGTATGTTTTTTACAGAACTTGCAGTATTTCTTAAGCTCTATTCGCTCAGTAACGTTCTTCTTATTCTTTGACGAAGAATAATTATGGTTCTTACAGACGGTGCATTCGAAAATCACTTGCTCTTGCATATGTTTACGCTATAACCTCTGATACTGCGCCCGCGCCTACGGTGTGGCCGCCTTCGCGTATGGCGAAGCGCAAGCCCTTCTCGAGGGCGACGGGGATTATGAGTTCGACTTCGAATGAGACGTTATCTCCGGGCATGACCA